>JAAXIK010000033.1 GCA_012270385.1 Rubripirellula sp.
CTGTAATCGCGACGGGCTGAAAGTATCCAACGACAGGCCCTCTACCTCTTAGGCGCGCCTGGCCCACTACGCCGGGAGCATCGCTCGCACGTAAGAGTGGATTGAAGGAATCGCGAGGTAGAAAGTCACTCGGCTCACCGCCGCACACAGGCCCGGCGGATAAGGTAGCCATAGCCAAAAGGAGCGACAAAAGTATTACGGGAGGAGTCATGTCTTTTGACATTTTGAAAGAACCAAGCACAAGTGGGAAATGCGGAGGTGTCCAATCAAAGTTTCGAACTGATGTGGCAAGACGCGGTGAGGCTATGAACTCCACACCGCGTCACTGATTTCTAATTCTCTCGCAGATCGCGAGCTTCCCAGACCAAGAAGATCGCCAGGTCAACGGGTAGACCTAGTGACCGATTTGCTGACTGGTGATGCGAACTCGATCAGCAGGTGCTGGGTAGCTGTAACCAGGCTGATTTCGAACATCGATTCGCACCTTTTCCGTTGGTCGGGGCATTCTCACTGCGGTGTGATTCCGCATGACATGCTTTTTCAATCCTGCAGGATGACCGTAAGGAAGGTGTGGAGGTCCGGGGAGCCCGATAGGTGTAGCGGACGTGGTCATTCCATACTGTGGCATCGCCATGCCATGCATGGGTGCGGATGCTGGGGCGGCCGCATCTGGACGGGTTCCGTCAGTCATGGCCGGTGCATAGGGAGCAGGTAGACCCGCAACCGTAGGCATTGCACTTAACATCGCTTCGTTACCGGTTCCTGACATCTCAACGTCTTTGTCACCGAGTCGGATGATTGCAAGAATCGAGCCACGCCGATCTGCCTCAACGATGGGGTCGACACCTGGGTCCAATCTTGTGCTAACCAGAGTGTCGATACCGGCGAGTGCTGGACCTTGGAACTCAGGATCTGGAAGGTAAATCACTTTCGTGACAAAATTACCGGTCAGAACCTGATCAAAATCCTCTTCTGTGAATTGGATCGGTACTGAGTTGTGAGCCAAGTAAGCCCCGGTTCGAGGATTTGCGTAGGCAAGTTCAATCGTTGGGTAAAGCTCAACACCTTCGCGGTTGGCAATGTTGGTAAGCTTCACACGATACAGGCCACCCTGAGGGAAGTTTTGTCGAGCGGGAGTCACGAGGGGCTCACTATCGAATCCGCCGTTGCCGGTTGCGTCATAACGAACTTGCATGCCCCCAGGGTTTCCAAAGGTGACTTGCATGGTCGGCGGAGCAGCAGCGACTGCGTGGTCAGAAGCAGCACCGTCATGGTACATGTAGTTGACCAGATTAATTTCGCCATCACTGACCGTCCCTTGAGGAGTATCACTCCCTGCGACAGGCAACGCCTCCATTGCAGCAACAGAATCCATAGCGGCTTGTGGTGTGGCACCATAGTTGCCGAGGACTCCTGGTCCGGGGCCCCCCACTCCTGGTCCTACTTCCATCATCTGTTGCTGGGGTGGCAGGTTATGGCGAACCGGCACACACCCGGTGGCGAGGATCGCCGAGGTCGCAAATAGCGACAAATGAGTGACGATTCGTTTCATCGTTTCCCCCGTTCCTTGGGTTTGCATACTCATTGGAGTAAAAATCCAACGTTAGCTTTGTTCGTGTGATTGCTAGATTCATGTGGACTTCGACTGGCTTCTCAAACTACGATCTCGAAGCCGCCGGTCCGCTCGACATTACTCTTTCCCCCTCTTCCTTTGCATCAAGCCAATGAAAGAGAAGTTGCAGAACGATGTCGTATGTGGTCATCGGCAAGTTGAATACGGAATCTTTGAGAAAATCAGCATAACCCGACCATGAAGATTCACCCTCACAAGCGTCGCAACACAAAATCAATCGTCTGTGCCGATACGATTTCGGCAGGTTTGCGTGCAAAAACAGGGAAAATCACTGCTTTCCGCCCCATTGCGTGGCTGGGTTGGAGCACTGCCCGTCAGAGAGTTTTTTCTGGCTCCTTTTTCCTAACGAGTTTATTTCTCTGCCTCCTGTCTTTAGCTAGCAAAGTTTCTGTCCATGGAGACGAGACGAACTCAACAGGGAAACTTCCTCAAAGGGAAAGCGAAGTGATGGGGGAGCGATCGTCTTTGGCGGTTGACCAACTACCACCTCTGCCATCGAATTCTCTCGAAGCGCAACCGAGCAATGATTCTGAATCTCTGAGGAAAGAAAATGATGAAGCCGCCCCTGCACAAAATAATCCTCGAGAAGTAACACTCCTCAAGAGGGTCCTCCAACAGCTGGTGCATGGCCCGGCTTTCCACTGCAAAGTTCGAGAGACCGTATGGACCAACCAACGCGAAGTCATCGGAGTGGGAACCTATGAGCAGGCAGGGCAGGGCACCGGGAGATACCATCTGCAGGTCACCATGCATGATGGTAGTGGCCGACATCGCTTGCAGCAGATCAGCGATGGCCGACTTGCTTGGACCCGAACCGAAATTGCTTCCGGGGTCACGCTGCGACGTGTAGATGTGGGTCGGCTTGATGAATGGGTGGGGCGATCCAACAGCGATCACCTGATTGCTCCACGGTATACAGTGGGTGCGTGGGTCGAGCTACTCTCAACGATCTATCGCGACTATGACCTCGATTTGGTGGGCGCGACACTGGAGGATGAACCGGTTTGGGTACTTAAGGGTGAAATCACCAGTAAACGGCGTTCGGAAATCATGAGTCTTGGTGAAAGGACTTCCTGGCCTGCTCTGTTCCCAACACGTGTTCACATCGCCATTGCGTCTCGGCCCAGCGATTCCTCGGAACTAGGGACACTCCTCCCACTTCGGTTTGAATTCTGGAGTGATCCACCGAAAGCCAACATCGATGAATCCAAAATAGATCCGACAACCTCTGAAAATCTGAATAGTGGTCGACTCATCACGCTGATAGAGCTTTACTCTATCCAGGCCATTATCGCTCCGCCTGTTGAACGCTTTCGATTTGAAAACCAAGAAGCAGAAGTGAATTTCATCAATGAAACGGATCGCTATATTCAAATGCATGGGATTCAATTGACTGAGAGAGAAAAATTGCGTCTGCGCCGTTAGGCAGAGCTTAATCTGTCTACGATCCACTACTGGCGAACAAAGCGTTCAACTTCACCCAGGGGATCAGCAGCCATTCGAGAAAGTCGTTTCAATCTCGTCAACAATCCATAGAAATGAGAGCGCAGCGATTCAAGGTCGCTGAACTGATGGTTAACTGCTGCACTATCTGATCCGCAATTCAAAAAGGAAACCCATGAATTCAACGGGGGCGAGCTCCGGTGACTCGGAGATGCGAATGAGCAAATGGGTTGCTTGGGCTCACTTAGTCCGTTTGCCCAACGTTTTCACCATCGTTGCGGACATCAGTGCTGCCTTTCTTCTGATTTCCCATGGCCCTCATCCGGTGGGCCGACTGGTTCTCGTTCTGCTCGGTGGCATCAGCCTCTACTGGGCGGGAATGACCCTCAATGACGTCTTTGATGAACACATCGACAGGGAACAAAGAGCAAAACGCCCCATTCCCGCGGGTTGGATCAGCAGTCGCGAGGCGAAGCGAGGGGGCTGGATTCTTTTATTTTTGGGGATCACTTTCGCAACCCTGAGCGGCTTTTTCCCTTCGGTGGATCTTTCGACTACTTGGTTACCCGCCTTGGTGGCGATTGCTCTGGCGATCATGATCGTGGCCTATGATGGTCCACTCAAATCCACCTTCTTAGCTCCCACTGCAATGGGCTCTTGTCGTTTCTTGAGTTTCCTACTGGGAGCTTCGCCGTGCATTGTGTCACCGCCTGCGACACCGTTCACTGCATTCAGTGACTGGATACCTCCCGAAATACTCGCAATCGCCTCAGGATTCGGGCTCTATATCATTGGCGTGACCACCATGGCGAGACGAGAGGCGATAGGTGGAAGCAGACAAAATCTGATCATTGGAGCTCTGACCACAGCTACCGGGGTACTGTGCCTAGCTTTTGCACCAAAGATGATCTCCGACACCGATCTTCTTCGCCTCGATACCGAATCCGTCTTCCCCACACTCATTGGCCTGATCAGTCTACCGGTTCTGCTACGCGCTGTTGGTGCAGCCTGGAGCCCTAGCCCTCCCAAAATCATGGTAACCATCAAGGCTGGCATTCTAACGATCATCCCTTTTTCAGCTGCATTCGCTTCTCTTGGAGCAGGTCCAGTATGGGGGCTAATCCTCTTCAGTCTCATGTTCCCAGCATTGTTGCTGTCTGCGAAATTCCGTGTCACCTGACGGGTAACCACTGTCTTGCACAGCTCGCAACCTTTTACTCGCATCGGCCTTTCAATGGAGGTATGCGAAATCTCCCCTCAAACCCCGTAGGAAGTTGATGCGGGACGCGTGAAACGTGGGGGGTTGTGAAACTACTATAATTTGCTGAAGTTCTTCAAAAGGTGCTGGGCCACTGAGATGGACACCCGTATGATTCCACTGCGATACCCATAGAGCAAAGCGAACTCCCATTGTTCTATGGAAACGCTACTTCAAGCTTGTTGAGCAGGAGAGAGAAACCAGGACGGTCAGAGAAAATCTATCCTGAGGTGTGATCACCCCGCTGGTCCATTCCTGGAATGCCAGAGGAGGCTACGTCGAGGGAGGGCATGAGGAAGTGCCCATAACGGTGATTGAAGGGATGCTCGTTTTGCTGGGAACGATAGACATGCCGGAATGGCTGAAAGATCCGAATATTCAACTTACAGTTGGCCTGTTGGTTTTATGCATCTTGATTGCAGGAGGTTTTTCCCTCGTGTCAAGATTTCGGGACTACGCGGCTCAAGACGGGGACGAGCCCATCGATGCCCTAGCTAAATTGGAAGAAATGCACCTCAAAGGTGACATTAGCGAGATGGAATTCCGAACTATACAGGCGAAGGCAGCAATGCTTTCACAGCGTGAGTCATCTGATGAAGTTTTGACTTCAGCAGACGAACCATCAGTTTCATAACATTCGGAAAAGGTTCGCAACGGTCACCTTCCCGATCCCAAGGCACATCCCAAGAGGATGCACCCGACAGATCACTGACCCTAACGAAACTCATCCCTTAGAAGTGAATGAAGCCGATTACAGATCACGCCAAGGACCGTAAGGTTCAAACCACCTGAACGCTTGCCTCCCAATTCCAAGCGGCATGCTTCGGGACACAACAGATCGTCATTTACCCCCAACCACAATTGGCTCGAATTTTCGAGGAAATGGATGCCCAGCTCTCTCGAACATCATGGCTGTTCGAAAGAAAAAGTATTCGAGTCGTGGCCCGATAACATCATGAAGCGTCGTTTATCCATTTGAGTCCACTCTGCTAACCTTCTACGTTACACGATCAGTTCATCACTGAGTCGAGCAGTAGAGGGGTAAACAGAGCTTGATGACGGACCAAATGAATACACGACACAGTCAGGAGTCGCGTACGCATGTCCTCGAAAGACACCCCCAACTCAAGCACTTCACGACGAGGCACGTCGTCAAGTAAGAAGAACGCATTTTGTTCGTTCTGCAGAAAGAGCTATCGTGATGTTGGCCCCTTGGTCGAGGGCCCGGGTGACGTATACATCTGTAGCGAATGCATTGAATTGTGTCAGTCAATTCTTGAGCAGGAAAACCGCCGTCGCGGACCGGAAAAGTCTGCGAGCGGTGACATCCCCACCCCACGAGCCAGTGGGGAACATCTCGACCAGTACGTGATTGGGCAGGCCGCTGCAAAGCGTGTTTTGGCAGTTGCCGTTCACAATCATTACAAGCGGTTAAATAACGGATGGAACTCTGACTCCGACGTTGAAATTGAAAAGAGTAATATTCTGCTTGCCGGTCCGACTGGAAGCGGGAAGACTCTTCTAGCTCGATCCCTTGCTCGCATGCTCAATGTCCCATTTGCCATCGGTGATGCGACCACATTGACCGAAGCAGGTTATGTCGGAGAAGATGTGGAAAATCTGCTGCTGAAGCTACTTCACGCTGCAGACTTTGACGTTGAGCAAGCACAACGCGGCATTCTCTACATTGATGAAGTCGACAAGATTGGCAAAACGAGCGCCAATGTATCGATCACACGCGACGTTTCGGGCGAAGGAGTTCAGCAGAGCCTCCTAAAAATGCTCGACGGCACGGTCGCGAACGTGCCGCCTCAAGGTGGACGGAAGCACCCCGAGCAACAATACATTCAACTCGACACCAGCAATATCCTCTTTATTGTTGGGGGTACATTTGTGGGGATCGAAGAAATCATCCGAAAGCGACTCGGTCACAAAACGCTCGGCTTTGGCGGACAAAATGTCAGGAACGAGCAGAGCGAAGCAGAATTACTATCCCAAGTTCAGACCGAAGACATCCTTCAATTCGGCCTGATCCCCGAGTTGGTTGGTCGACTTCCGGTCGTCAGCTACCTTCAACCTCTTGATGAGGCAGGTTTAGTGCGTGTTATGAAAGAACCACGCAATGCACTTGTTAAACAGTATCAGGCACTCTTTCAAATGGAAGAGTGTGAGTTGAACTTCACCGATGATGCTCTCCACTATGTTGCAAGGAAAGCACTGGCAAAGGGCGTAGGTGCTCGTGGACTCCGTGGAATCGTTGAAGAAGCGATGCTTGACATCATGTATGATCTGCCGGAGCAAGAAAAAGGAACGGTCGTCAAGGTCGATGAAAATGTCGTTGCGGGCAAGAAAGACGTTTTCCAAATGCCAAGCACGAAAAGTGCTTAAGGGCGAAGAGCGTTCGGACAAATTGAAGAACTAATCCCGTTCGGCCGAGACTCCTTTTTTGAGGTCTCGGCTTTTTTTATGCATCCGAGTGCTCGGCTGGATTGGCCGGCCCACGCGGTCACTTGACACTCTCAATCATTCTGCGGGAAACCGTCCTCTTTCTTGTAAAACTTAGTGATATCAAGCGACGCTCGGCGTTCCTCCTCCATCAACTTGATTCGTGACTCCAAACGTTCCATGAGACGCATTAACTGAGGGATGATCTCATGCGTATCATCCGGTCTCTCAGGCCTTGGAACTACGGGATAGCCAAGATGCCTTTGTAGAGCACCAAAAAGAAAGAGCGGCTCCTTACGGCGATTACCAAAAGCAATCCTGCCTTCTTTCCTACCAAAAAGGAAAGGCCCTTTACCTTCGAGGCTTTGACCGGCAGCAACGAGTCGCTGTGAGTACTCTTCACTAGCGAGAAAAAGAAGGTCAGCAATTTCGACCAACCCAATCTGAGCTCGAAATTGCAAAATCCACTTTGCCCATTCCTTGGTAAAGATTGGATCCGAACTAATCGCTGTGAGACCGCGGTCGTAATGCAAACGATTGCGACATAGGACCTCAAACTGGTAAAAGAAGAGACCCGCCGCCGTGCAATCTTTCAATCGATAATTGGCTTCGGCTTCCAGAACTTGGAGCGCGGTCTGTATCGTGAAACGCCCTGCTTCTTGCTCCGCTTGATGAATCAAGAAAGCCTGAAAGGGGGTAAAGTAATGCGCTAGCTTGCTCATCGCAGGCGACATCAAGCCAGAGTGCTTTAATTCCGTCAGCAAGTAGTCGATTGCCAGAGGTAATTTTGTCGTGGAGAGTAGCTCATACCGAATCTGCTCGAGCAGCTCCTGCATCGGCATTTCTTCTGCGGAGCGTTCACGAAGCAGCTGAAAAAGATATGCCTGCTCCACGTACTCAGATCGATCAAGTGCGGAGGTTGACATAAGGGCACGACTCAACAAACGAGGATCAGTAAGTCGTGACAGTGTAGCAGGTCAGGCAATTGTCGCGTGGGAGGGGAGAGTCAGACTGGTTCCCGTCTTCACCCGGCTAACCCATGACTCGGCGAATCCACCACTCCATGCAATCTAGCGAAGATCCATGATCACCCGAGGATCCTATTCCTCAGTGCACCCTATTCTCCAGAGTATCGCGAGAAAACGATACATGCATTGTGACCACCGAACCCAAAGCTATTGCTCATGGCATAGTCCACTTCCAAGGGTGCAGCCTCGTTCGCGGTGTAATCGAGGTCACAGGCGGGGTCTGGATTGTCGAGATTAATCGTAGGCGGGATCTTGGAGTCGACGATCGCTTTACTCAAGATGACCGCTTCAATACCACCACTCGCTCCCAATGAGTGCCCAAGGGCGCTCTTGGTGCTACTAATTTTCAAGTGATTCGCATGCTCGCCAAACACTCGCTTGATCGCGGTGGTTTCCGCTTTATCACCGAGTGGTGTGCTCGTTCCATGAGCATTGACGTAGTTAATCTGCTTGGGCTCAATACCGGCATCTTGGATAGCGAGAGCCATCGCCTTTGCTGCACCATTTCCTTCGGGGTCGGGTGCCGTGATATGACCCGCATCACTGGTGGTTCCATACCCTAAGACTTCAGCATAAATCTTGGCGTCCCGTGCTTTGGCGTGCTCCAATTCTTCGAAGACAAGAATCCCAGCACCTTCAGCGAGCACAAACCCATCTCTGTCTGCATCAAAAGGTCGGCTTGCACGAGCAGGGTCGTCATTGCGTGTTGAGAGAGCCTTCATATTTTGAAAAGCCGCCAAACCCATTTTCGTGATCGCTGCCTCGGTACCACCGGTAATCACGAGGTCGGTCTCTCCAAGCCGCACGCTTCTTAGAGCATCCCCCATCGCATTGGTGGCACTTGCACATGCCGTTGCGACTGCGTAGTTCGGTCCTTTCAGACCATGAGCAATGGAAAGATTACCGCCCGCAGCATTCACCATCATCTTGGGAACGGTAAACGGGCTCACCCGATCAGGTCCCTTAGCGATCATGCGTTCAATTTGTGATTCAATTTCTCCGAGTCCACCGATTCCTGAACCCAAGATAACACCACACTTGCCGCGATCTGTCTTGTCAAAGTCAAGTCCAGCATCTTCAATCGCTCGGCTTCCCGCGTAGACAGCAAATTGAGTGAAGCGATCGAGTCTTTTTGCTTCACGCGGATCTACCAGTCCGGATAAATCAAACTCAGCGACCTCACCACCAAAGTGGACTTTGTAGAGACTGGTGTCCATGGTTGTGAGAGTTTGAACTCCACTCTCACCCGCACACAGACGATTCCAAAAGGCATCTACATCATTCCCCAACGGTGTCACTACGCCGACACCGGTGACGACAATCCTTCGCATCGCTGGTTTTTGCATCACAAAAGCCTTGGGCCAATCCTGTTGGTGACGTCCGTCACGTCCAGAGATTTTATCCCTCTGTTGACATTTCAAAATAAATGCCGCCCAGTCAAACCCAAGCATTGGAGACGCTTGGGATTTCGGGCGGCAGTGTCAATGAAGTGAAATGCGTTGTCGCTGGCCAGCTAACTACGCATCTTCCCCTTTTTCACTTTCAATGAATGCAACTGCTTCACCCACTTTCTGGATTTTCTCAGCTGCTTCATCTGGAATACTGATATCAAACTCTTCTTCGAGTTCCATCACTAATTCGACAGTGTCGAGGGAGTCAGCACCCAAGTCATTTACAAATGACGTATCTGTCGTGATTTTCTCTTTGTCCACACCGAGTTGCTCGGACACGATTTCAATCACACGTTGTTCAACGGTACTCATGAGCTTTCTCTACAATTCTCAGCAACAAATAATGAGGAGGGTGGAGGTCATCTCCTCCACAAATCCCGTGATAGTGTTAGCGGTTTTGATCGCGTCGGCGATATCAATCGCGTTGGCAAAAGATAGGTTAAACAAGCAAAACGCGTCAATACGCGGATGAGCGATTGGAGCTAGGAATCCACTCAAACCGTCTTTTTTCTCCCTCTAGACGGCTTTGCTAGCATGAATTTAGCCAATCATTCCGCCATCGACGACCAATGTTTGACCGGAAATGTACCCTGCCGCGCCCGAAGCGAGGAACAATACGGCAGCTGCGACGTCTTCCGCTTCGCCGAGTCGTTTGGCTGGAATCCGCTTTTTTGCTTCTTCCAGAATCACATCTCCAAGTTCAGCTGTCATTTCACTTGCGATAAATCCAGGTGCTACGGCGTTGACGGTCACCCCTCGGCTGATCAACTCCTTACTCAGTGTCCGCGTGAGACCGATCATACCTGCCTTACTCGCTGAGTAGTTAGCTTGACCGGGGTTTCCAATCATGCCCGAAATACTCGACATATTGATGATGCGGCCAGCCTTCTTGCGACGCATGATCCCGGCCGCACTTCGACAGCACACGCA
>JAAXIK010000194.1 GCA_012270385.1 Rubripirellula sp.
ATCCAAAGGGGGTAATAGGGGCCCGTCGCTTTAGATTCTCTCCTCAGCGAGGTTGCTGACTTGTCGTTAGCAGCCTCGCTTTTTTATGCGTCTTCCGCTTCCTATTACGACCTCTTCCACACCATCGATCACTTGTTAAAGCCGTTCCATGACTCGGCTGTTCGATGAGGATCTATCTCTCGGTTACTTCCCCTCTTGGTGTAGCCTCTTCAGCGTCGTTTCGGATAAAGCACGTCGATAGACTCGCAATTCATCGATGCTGCCTACGTACTGGATGCCAAGGAAAATGGCTGCATCGTGCTCATTATTCAAAGCATTGGGTTGCATCCATAGGACCTCCAGTGGTTGCTGGATTTGGCCCGCCAATTCTCCATTGAGAAAAAGTCTGGATAAAGATTTTTGATCACCATCCGGATTCACGTTTTCGAATGAAAAGGTGACCAAGGTCCATTCTTCTTCGGGTATGCGTCCGCTCTCCACGCTGGTAATCAATACTCTCTCTTTGGGCAGGTCGTCTGGTGAATCAAAGGTTTGACTACCATCACCGCTGGAGACGACTCCGAACTCGAATCTAGATGAAGGCTTTCCGAGAAACCGGACAAAGAAGCCTCCGTGGTTCCAGTCACCATCGCACAATTGAACTGGATAGCAGGTCCCTTTGGCAGAGCTTGCTCTTTCTGGCTTCAGCCAAAAGCTGACCGTGCCGGCCCAATTCTTTCTGGGAAGAACAAGATTCGGCGACGCCTGATAAAAGAGAACCTGTTTGGATCGATCTGAGAATTTCAGGCAATCACGAAGTTTACCCTCACCCGCAGCGATCGAAACTTCTGGGCATCGATTGTTCATCAATACTTGGGTTCGACGTGTCGATTCTGCGGTGTAAATCCAGCCTGCGTCATTGTCAGGACCAAAGAGGTTTACATCAGTTGTGTCATCAAAACTCGAGTAAAACAAAAGATAGGCGTCGAGAGATTGGATATCTTGTGATTGCGTGCGAGCACTCATCACGGTGAGTGTCGCGATCAGCAATGCGGTCACTTTTGCTATCCGGTGTCTTGTGCCTGTTCTAGTCTGGATCTTTTCGACTCGGATGGCGCGCGATGCTTGGTTCGGTTGATGTTGATCTTTTAAGGTTAACACTTTCTTTGATCAATTCCTTGTCTCTAATGAGAAACTTAGCGTACTCTTTGTGTTTGACCATGATGACTGAATTGAGGTTCAGTCTTTCACGCTGGCACATTTGAAATATCGTTTGGTAAAAGGGCTGTTATCGATTTAACGAGTGCGCCAATGTTCTGGGATCGTCTGACGTATTCTGCGGATTCGAGCGCGCGCCGAAGGTGCTTCATCGTTTTCGCCGTTCGTAATGGCTTCGATCGCCAAAGGCACGTAGCAGTCCCACTGCTTGGCGAGACTCACTATGCCGGAATAGCCCCAGGCGCGTACAAACTTATTGTCATCGGATGTACTTTGCTTACAAAATTTGGCGACGGACTCTTGAAGGTCTTCAGGGATCAACAATTCGTTGAGCATTTGAAGTAGGTGCAATCGGCCTTGCCAGGACTCAACCTTGTTCAGGCAGCTCAGGATCAATCTCTGTTGAGATTCATCTAGATCGCGTCTGGATTCCAGGAAGTGTTTCAGTAGCCAAGTGGCAGCCGCCTCAAGGTTGGGTTTGCCCACGAACGCAACGCAACGCTGGACCAGTTCAGCATCCTCCTCCCAGCGATGATAGAAGTTCTCCAGACCTTTTGTATTTTGATTGGCGTTTTGAACTAAATCCTTTTCAAACTCGGTTTGGCACACTCGATGAGCTCCGCAGGTAGGTCTGATGAGTTTTGGGCAAGTAAGATTTTACGGCACCGATACGAACCCCGTTCAAATAAGGAGCGATGCCAGTACTAAGGCACTTTAATACCCGAGAAGAACCGAAGTGACCACGGAAACTCCGTCACTCCGTCAGAACGCTCACGAAACCCCACGTGGGTCGCCAAGCATTGCTCAATCTCTTTACAATCCGCCGTTACCATTCCAAAGAGA
>JAAXIK010000021.1:0-1394 GCA_012270385.1 Rubripirellula sp.
GGTCCGACAGGACCAACAATCAATCGCTGAGTTTTCTTGTGGGGCTAACGCCTTTCATTGAACAACAGGCGTTGTGGGAGCAGATTAGCAACCCAAACACAACCGACTTGGCGAATCCAGGAACGGTTCGGGTTCCACCCTGGCCAGCAATGGGTCCCACGGTGACCGCGGTCAATGCATCGAACCGATCTCCACGGACCAGTACTTACAACGACGGTTACCAGCCTTGGATGACTGAGATCCCTACGCTCCGTTGCCCTAGTGATCCCGGTGTGGGATTACCTTCTATGGGGCGAACTAACTATGGGGCCTGCCTTGGAGATGCCAATCGCTTCCATGATGCGGGACCGATGTCTAGTCGTTTGACTGTGAGTTCGTTCAGGTCACAAGAGATTCGAGCATCCGGACGTGGTGTCTTTGTCGCACGAACCGAGGTCAAGTTTCGAGACATCCTTGATGGGTTAGCAAACACCATTATGGCTGGTGAACTGGCAACCGATTTGGGAGATCGGGACGCGAGAACACAAATGAATGAACGAGTAGGGACCACCGAGGTACAAAATAACCCACTTGCTTGCCGAGATGAACTCGATCCAGAACGCCCTCAGTTCTGGCTTCGCGACGTCAATCTACGGTCTCGAGATAATGAGGGTCGAGGATACCGTTGGGCTAACGGGAATGGGGTATTCAGTTCGATCAATACGATTCTTCCACCGAATAGTGAAGTCTGCGTCAGGTTTGGACCCACTGGGTTTGGAATTCTGCCCCCGAGCAGCAGGCATCAAGGTGGCTGCCACGTCCTGATGGCTGACGGCGCAGTCGTCTTCATTACTGACTCGATCGAGGCAGGAGATTCGACCATTGGAACGGTACGTAGGAATGGTGTCGGGCCACGTGCTGCCGGATCGATAAGCCCGTACGGCCTGTGGGGAGCGTTGGGAACCAAAGCAAGCCGCGAGGTTATCGAAGAACAGCTCAACCAGTAAGAGCGAAACGGCTACCGTTTGTATCGGGGCCGAGCTTGCGACCATGCTTAACCACAGTCTTCGCTAGGAAGGCTGTGGTTTTTTGTTTTTCTTGAGGAGATTTCTCTTAGCAGGTCGCTCAGTAATTTGCAGCGACACCGTCAGTTTTAGTGAGATCGCCGATCCAGCGTCCGATAGATTCCTTGATTCGACGAGCTAGATGATCAATTTCAGTGATCAGGTTGGGGTCGTATTGCAAGGAAATTGCAATCTGATCAGCGTAGATCACGATCCCTATCGCAAGAGCATGTCCAGGTGGAATGGCTGGTTGAGCATAGATCGCCGTGAGCTCCGATTGATCAAGGTGTCGACGTTTTCTTCCTGATGGAATGAGGCTGATCAGCAAGTCACCCTTAGATGCATATTTAT
>JAAXIK010000021.1:1404-2038 GCA_012270385.1 Rubripirellula sp.
CAGAGCTGGGAAGCTTTGAAACCAACGAAAGTATCGTTGGAAATACTCCCAGTCTTTGTTCTTTGCGAATTCGATTGATCTGTGATCTTATCGAGGAAAGAGTCAACTTTCGTGACCAAGATAATGGTGTTCGCGTGCCGAGTTTCAACAAGCCAACATCGTGACGATTGGTGATGAAGGAGTGTGCCTGAGGTTCCGAATTGCCAACGGGCAATATGACTTTGACCTCGCCCCTTTGATTTTGATCAAAGCTGAATTGAGATAGAGCATCGCCCAACACACCCAGTACGACTTCTTGCAGACTGCAATCCAGCTTTGCTTTAATCTGATTGATGATTTCTCGCCCCCAGGTAAGGGAAACGGTCCTGCGATTACTCGTTTGTAATTTCTTCGAACGTGGGGATTTTCCCGCCCGTCGTCGAAAGGTCTCTCTGATGAGTCGGGTGTAGCAGGCGAATCGTGTACCTAAGGTGGCTTTTTTGAAGGGTGGGTTCACGCCAAGCTTCTTTGCCGGGCGTTCTCTTATTCGGTTGCCGCTTTTTGTTAGTTCGTTGACAAGCTCTAGCCCTTGGAGTCCATCGAGCAGTGAATGATGTGCAATGAGGATGAGCGCAGATTGCTCGGCTTGCTTCTC
>JAAXIK010000476.1:0-9741 GCA_012270385.1 Rubripirellula sp.
GTAGGTGTTGGGAAGCATCGCTCCGATTCGATGCCAAGTCGCCAATGTGATTCACTCGTCCAGATCTGGGATCCTTTTTCGCTTGCTTCGCATCCAGATGGAGAGAGGTTTTGCCTAGGATTTCTGCAAGCGATAGGGAAGTCTGTTCCTTCTTTGGTTCGGAAGTGAATGCTTTTTGTTGGGAGTGGACGAAATTTAGCGAGGACTGCTGTTCTTCTTTTGTTGGATTGCGATTCAGTGTGGCGATCCAGATGGATCTGATCCTCTCCTCGAGGTTTCTGTTTTCCTGCGTAACCCTTGCGGCAAGACGATGACTTTGTAGATGGACAAAGTCGTGATTCATGAGGGTCAAGGCTTGGGTGGGAACGGTTGTGGAGTTCCGATTGCCAACCGATTGGTTGGATTCGCAGAGGTCAAACGTGCGCATCATAGGTGGTAGTAATCCTCGCTTCATGAATTGATAAAGGCTGCGTCGATTCTGCTCTGCTTCGGGTGAGGGATTCCAGATCGAGGATTTTCGAGACAATCCTTCCAATGCCTGCGCACTGATGTTGCTGTAGAAACCTGGGCCACCCATTCGAAGATCAAGAACGCCGGCGGATGCGAGAAGGGAGTCTCGCAACGCTTCAGCGTCGAGTCGTCTTCTGCTCGCGTGCCAGAGAAAGCGATTGCTTGGGTCAATCTCGCTCACTACTTTCCAGTTCGCGTGCTCGGATGACTGCTTCCATGTCTCTGAGGTGAGGATAAGGCGGTGCAGGCTTTTGAGACTCCCCTTGTTCGCAATGAGGTAGGCGGCAAGCCAGTCTAAAAGCAAGGGATGGCTAGGTTGTGCACCCAGAAAACCGAAGTTGTTGGGGGTAGCGACAAGCCCGTTGCCGAAATGGTGTTGCCAGATCCGATTAGCAATCACACGCCAGGTCAGAGGGTTATCGGGTGCGGTGACCCATTTTGCAAATTGTCTGCGATAGTGAGAAGTGGTCGCGTCTTCGTCTGGTGGGTTCAGTGGCCAAGAGGGTATGCGGACAAAAGAGGGAGTCTGCATCGTGACTTGGTGCAGCGGTTCATGAGGATCCCCGTTTTTGAAGACTTGGAGTGCAGGTTGATGAGGTCTCACGTCAACCCACGCCAAGACTTCCTGGTGATTAACTTCTTCTGGGCTAGGTCCACCAAGCCAATCACTTTTTCGTGGTTGAATTGGACCGGTCCAAAAGATCGATGCAAGTCGGTAGTAGTCATCTTGCTCAATGGGATCAAATTTGTGAGCGTGGCATCTCGCACACTTCACTGTCAGACCAAGGAACGCATCGGAAGTTGTTTGCACGTGCTCATTAAGCCTTACATATTGATACTAGTCAGGATAGTTGTGTGCATCGTTCCAAGTGCCGAGTCGAAGGAAGCCGGTGGCGATTAATCCGTCGACCCCGTCCGCGTTGGATTCATCGCCCGCAAGTTGCATCTCGACAAAACGTGAATAACTCATGTCGGAATTCAGAGCGCTGACCACCCAGTCACGATATTTCCAGGAGTGGGCCTTTGTTTGATCTCTTTCATATCCGCTCGTGTCTGCATAGCGGACCACATCCAGCCAATGACGACCCCAGCGTTCTCCATACTGTGGACGGTTCAGCAGGTTATCGATGAGGAGTTCCCAGGCATCCGGTCGATTGTCATTGATCAGTTGTTCCATCTCTTCTTGGGTGGGTGGCAGCCCGATGAGTGTGTAGAAGACACGGCGTATCAACGTTCTCCTGTCGGCTTTCGGGGCGGGAGTTAGCCCCAATTGCTTTTGTTTTGCCAAGACAAACTGATCTACAGGGTGAACATCAACTGATTCAGTGGTTGTCGTTTCTTTCGGTGAATAGGTGAGTGGTTGCAGCGACCACCAGTCCCGGCCGGATCGTTTCTGATTGGTCAATTCAAAGAGATCGAGCTCACGGTTTTCTGGCCATGGCAACTCGTCGGTGATCCACGACTGGAGTAGTTTTTGCTCGTGTTGACTGAGCGTCTGTGGAATACCTTTTACAGGCGGGGGCACTTCCATCTGTTCAACCCGTTTCAAAACGGGACTGTCTGAAGGCGAATTCAGGTTGATCGCGGAGCCGCTATCACCGCCAAGCATCCATCCCTCTCGAGACGTGAGTAGGAGGCCACCTGCGGGCTCTTTGCCTCGATGACATTCCACGCAGTGTTGCACAAGTATGGGTGCGATTTGTTGATCGAAGTCTCTCGGGTTTTGAACCGCGTCAACTTTGGAGATGGATGCAACGCAGACTAGAAACCAGCTGGCTGCTAGGGTGATCCTTGAAGAGGGGGTGAACCGGTGGTGACACGGTTTTCTGGCTTCGATTCGTTTGTTCATAACGCCATAATTTACAGTTATTGACATAAGGATGTTCTTGGCGCATTGCAAAAAAACTCCTTGGTTGCGGATTCTTATTCTCACAACAAAAAAACCGCAGACGCAATTGCGTCCACGGTTGAAAGAAAATTCAGTCGTTAGGGCTTCAGGCTAGCTGCAGCCCATGCTGTTCCCGCAATTGTGGCAGAGATAGCAGTTGCCATTACGCACCGTGATGCTACCGCAGTTATCACAGCTTGGCGCGTCGATCTGGAATCTTGCGAATTGATCACTCTGGCCGCTTCCCTTGCTTTCTGCTCCAGTCGTGGAATCCTTGGGCTGGGTGGCATCGCCAATGTTGGCTAGCAGTGTAGCACGTTCAGCCAAGGCAACCGCGGCTCCAGCGTCTTCCTTAAGATTGGAGATGACGGAGGTTTTTGATTCAGTCTCCGTTGGGCTCTCTATTTGCGATGGCGCTGAGGAAGGGGTCAATGCATCGGGTCCACTCATGAACGTCAGTCCCAACCACCTCGCGATGTAATCCACAACACTTTTGGCGATGCGAATTTCCTTGTTGGTGGTATGGCCCATGGGTTCGAAGCGAGTGTGGCTAAACTTGTTCACCAAGACTTCGATTGGCACTCCATATTGCAATGCGATCGACAGAGCCGTACCGAAGCTATCCATGATTCCACCGATGGTGGATCCCTCTTTGGCCATGGTGATAAAGATCTCGCCTGGGCGTCCATCTGGATAGAGGCCAACGCAGAGGTATCCCTCGTGGCCCGCAATCGAGAACTTATGAGTGACGCTTTGACGTGTGTCATGAAGCCTTTCTCTTCTCGGCTTGTAGACGATCTTTTCTTTCTCGATCGTCTGAGTGATGACTTCTGCTTTTTCTTCGCTTTTGTCTTCTGTTTTTGTGTTCAGCGGTTGAGACTGCTTGCTACCATCTCGATAAATCGCGATGGCCTTCAAGCCGAGTTCCCATCCCCAGAAGTAGGCATCCGCGATGTCAGCGGGTGTCGTGTCGTTCGGCATGTTAACCGTTTTACTGATCGCTCCCGATAGGAACGGTTGTGCTGCTGCCATCATGGTGACGTGAGCTTGCCAAGGAATGCTTCGCTCACCGTTAGCCGGTTGGAATGCACAGTCAAAGACTGCTAGATCCTCTTCCTTGATGTGCGGAGCACCTTCGATCGTATCCTTTTCGTCAATGTAGGCGAGGATTTCGGTGATTTGATCCGAATCATACCCCAGCTTCTCCAGACCAAGTTGTACTGTCTGATTGACGATTTTCAGCATTCCACCGCCGGCGAGTTGCTTGTATTTCACCAGAGCAATATCAGGTTCGATGCCGGTGGTGTCACAATCCATCATGAAACTGATGGTGCCGGTTGGTGCAAGTACGGTCGCTTGTGCATTTCGGAAGCCATACTTTTCGCCGATGGACAAAACGTCATCCCAGAGTTCTGTGGCGGCTTGCTTGAGTTCGGCGGGGCCCTCATCCGCGATGTTATCGCATGCCTCGCGATGCATTTGCATCACACCTAACATGGGTTTCTCGTTCTCGGCGTAGCCCTCAAACGGTCCCACAACCCCTGCAATTTCCGCACTGGTGCGGTTAGCTTCGCCGTGCAACAAGGAGGTGAGTGATCCGCACAGGCCGCGTGCTGCATTGGAGTCGTAAGACAGCCCACGACTCATCAGGACGCTTCCTAGGTTGGAGTAACCGAGGCCAAGCGGGCGGAAGCGATGACTATTGGCCGCAATCGGCTCAGTTGGGTAGCTCGCATGGTCAACGAGGATTTCTTGTGCGATGAAGAACAATCGGCATGCGGATCGGAACCGTTTTGCATCGAATGTTCCATCTTCGCCGACGAACTTCATCAGGTTGATCGATGCCAAGTTGCAAGCCGTGTTATCGAGGAACATGTACTCGCTGCAAGGATTCGATGCGTTGATATCCCCACTGTTAGGACATGTATGCCATCGGTTGATCGTCGTGTCGTACTGAACACCAGGGTCACCGCAGTTCCAAGCACACTCTGCCATCTTGTTGAGCAGTTCTTTGGCGTCATACTGCGGGGCGTCCGCCTCCACTTTCTCGCTTACCCAACGTGTTTGCCAAGTTTTGGAATCGCGAACGGCCTCCATGTAATCGTCAGTCACACGTACCGAAAGGTTAGCATTCTGGAAGCAGACGCTGCTGTAGGCCTCTCCGTTGAAGTTGGATTCGTAGCCTTCTCGAATCAAGGCGTGGGCTTTTTGCTCTTCACCCCATTTGCACTCGATGAATTCAAGGATGTCTGGATGCCATACCTTGAGGGACTGCATCTTGGCAGCTCGTCGAGTCTTTCCACCGCTTTTGACCACACCAGCGATCGAGTCGTAGACTTTCATGAAGGAGAGTGGGCCGGAGGGCGTGCCACCACCGGAGAGTTTCTCCCTCTGGGATCGGATCGTGGAGAGGTCAGTACCTGTTCCACTTCCAAACTTGAATAACATGGCTTCAGAGCATGCAAGTCGCATGATGTCTTCCATGTTGTCATCGACGCTTTGAATGAAACAAGCGGAGCCCTGTGGGAACTCATACGGGTTCTCGGGTTGCTCAGTGCTCTCCGTCTCAACATCCCAACGCCAATTGCATTTATCGCCTACCACACCGTACTGTGCGTGGAGACCGACATTGAACCAAACAGGACTATTGAATGCTCCATGCTGATGGAGACACAACCAGGTCAGGTCGCGGTAAAATCTTTCGCCATCCTCGGGCGAATCGAAGTACCCGTCTTGCAAACCCCAGTCGCTGATCGTTCGCGTGACGAGGTGCACTAATTGACGAACGATTCTTTCGCGTTCGGTGGGGGTGTTTGGGTCGCCGTTGAAATATTTGGAGTCTAAAACGTTGGTAGCCAACTGTCTCCTAGTAGAGGGAATCTCGCAGTTGGTCTGCTCGAACAAAGCATTACCATTCTCGTCTTTGATCGCTGCGCTTCGCTGTTCCCACTCGGCGGTGGCGAAGGGGGTTTGCCCATTATCCGGACAGAAGGTTGCATCAATCTTCAAGCCCTGACCGCTCTTCCGTAGCTTCGTCCCGAAACGCTCTTTCGCGTATTCGACACCGTGTTCTTGATTGACTTTTTCAAGTGCGGGATCCGCGGATGCGTCACTCACCGACTGCGCAGTTAGAACTGTGGCCATAGCTCTGAGACTCCTAAAGGTTTCATCCATGGGCTATGAATCATGCCAAGTGCAAATCGCTATCCTCGCGAAGCACAATCCCTAGCCATAATTTATGTATAAGAAGAGTGAACAAGATCGCCCGTGTGGGGGGTGTTTCATCCTGTGTTACCCCAAAAAGCTGATTCAGTGATGAATATGCATTCTGGAGCCCAAAAACACTACCAGTAGTAACCTATCGGCTGCTGAACCACTATATATGGGCGACAGGGGCGAAATCTTAAGGCTGAAATCCGCAATGTCAAATAGAATCTTTTGAATCGACCTAACTGTCGGCTCAATAACATCTTAGGTTCCGTCGAGCCGTTTTAGTTATCATCACTCACATCGTCTTGAATATCTCCTAACCTCTTACCTTATTAAGACTTAGTGAAGGTTGATAGCAAACTTGGTTTAGCGTTTTAAAAAGTGGACATTTCTGTGATTAATTTCTTTTTCAATGCGAGCCGGTGGAGGTCTGCGTAAGCTGGGAGGAACAGGCTGTGCTTTGTTGTGGTTTTTGTTTTCGGTTCGCGCGGAATGACGAAGTTTTTGGACAAGCGTTTGGTTCCGGGCGGCAGAGGTTTGAATATCGGTGACCTTTAAGGCAAGCAGTGTTGGTAGGTGGGGAACCATAAATGCTTGATTTTACTAGCTGAAATGGTCCTGACCGGACGCGCCGGGTGAAATGGTAGGTGGTCAACGAATGAACTGCATTTCGCTACAATACGTTCGGTATGAGCATTTCCGATTCATTATCCAAAACCTGACTGATATGAAGTTCGCAATCTGCAACGAAACTTTTGGCGACTGGCATCTATCCGACGCTCTCCATCTGGCGAAGTCGGTGGGCTATACGGGCTGGGAGGTCGCTCCGTTCATGCTCGCGGATAACATACACGATTTTGACTCCCGGGCACGGACTGAGTATCGAAAGCAAGTCGAATCTGCTGGTTTCGAAATCATAGGTCTGCACTGGCTGCTCGCGAAGACAGAAGGCTTCTATCTGACCTCTGCAGATTCGTCCGTTCGCATGGCCACTGCGAACTATCTTGGGGAGTTGGCGCAGTTGTGCAGTGACCTCGGGGGCGATGTGATGGTCCTGGGGTCCCCGCAACAGCGAAATGTTCCTCAAGGTCAGAGCATGCAGTCGGCGATGGAATGTGCCGCCGACGTCCTTCGGTCACTCGGGCCAGATTTAGAGCGTACCGGTGTACGGGTTGCGGTGGAGCCATTGGGACGCGAGGAAGGGAACTTTCTTAATCATGCCGCGGATGCGCGGGAACTGATCGATTTGGTGGATCATCCTCACGTTCAGTTGCATCTTGACGTGAAAGCGATGAGTGATGAGGGGCAGCCCATTGAGCAGATCATCAAAGATAACGCGGAGCAAATGATTCACTTTCATGCTAATGACCCTAACCGCCAAGGACCGGGTATGGGGGAGGTGGACTTCGAACCCATTTTTCGCGCGCTCAAAGAGATTGACTACCAAGGATGGACCAGCGTCGAGGTTTTTGACTACACCCCTGGTGTTGAAACGCTGGTAGAAACAAGCATGCAAAATATGTTGAGTGTGCTTGAAGTGATCCAGCGATAATCACTAACCGAATATCTTCTAGCGGTTTTCGGTGACCGCTGCCCTGACCTCTGCTGTATAATTTTTTCCAGTCACTGATCCTGCCCAAGGTTCGATCGACTGGTTTTTTCACCGCACGAGGTACCGCCGGAGTATTCATGTCAAACGAGTCGATGACAGTAGATCAGGAAGCAGAGTTGGTCCGGCAGATTCGTGAGGGACGCGAGAAAATACTCGCCGAACTTTCCAAAACAATCATCGGGCAGGATGATGTGGTTGAACAATTATTGCTCTGCCTTTTCTCGGGTGGACACTGTTTGATCACGGGAGCCCCAGGCCTCGCCAAGACGTTGCTTGTAAGGAGTGTGGCTGAAGTTTTTCATCTCAACTTTCAGCGTATTCAATTCACTCCTGATTTGATGCCCGCTGATATCACGGGGACAGAGATACTTGAGCAAACAAACGATGGACAACGCCAACTGCAGTTCGTCAAAGGCCCCATCTTTGCCAACGTAATTCTGGCTGATGAGATCAATCGTACCCCACCCAAAACACAAGCTGCTCTTCTGGAGGCAATGCAGGAGCATCAGGTGACTGCCGCGGGGAAGCGTTACCAACTGGATGAACCCTTCTTCGTACTGGCCACACAGAATCCAATTGAGATGGAAGGTACCTATCCGCTTCCAGAGGCTCAGTTAGATCGATTCATGTTCAACGTGTTGATCGATTACTTGCCTCCGGAACAAGAGGTGCAAGTGGTCTTACAAACCACGGCAAAAGCTGGCGAGGAGATCCAGCCTATTTTTTCAGCCGAGGATGTTAAGCACTTTCACGCATTAGTCCGACGCGTACCCGTGACCGAGCAGGTCGCGAGCTACGCAGTCGCATTGGCGTCTGCAACGAGACCGGGTCGTGAGGGCAGCTTGGATTTTGTTAACGAATGGGTCAGTTGGGGTGCAGGGATCCGGGCTGCACAAACATTGGTGCTGGCGGGTAAGGCGAGAGCGTTGTTGCAGGGTAGAGCGCATGTGACTCACGAAGATATTTCGCATTTGGCCAAGCCAGCGCTCAGACACCGTGTTCTGACCAGTTATAAGGCGGAGGCCGAGGGTGTCACCATTGAACAAATTATTGAGCGTTTAGTGGACACCGTTAAACCGGGGGCTTGAAATGGCTCAAGTTCAGAACACAAAAACTCCCGGGATGCAATCAAGCTCCACGGCGTTGCCTGATCCCATTGCTCTGATGCGAATCAAGAGTCTTCAGCTTCGAGCGAAAATGGTGGTGGAGGGGTTCTACCATGGACTCCATAAAAGTCCGTTTCATGGTAACTCCGTCGAGTTTAGGGAGTACCGTCCGTATTCTTATGGAGACGACCTTCGAAACTTGGATTGGAAGCTCTATGCCAGAAGCGACCGTTACTACATTAAGAAATTCGATGATGAAACGAACCGATTCTGCACGCTGATCTACGATCGCAGTCGCTCAATGGATTATGGTTCGCTTGAATATACTAAGTCGGAATACGCCGCTACGGTCTTAGCCACGTTGGCATACTACCTGACTGGTCAGCGAGATCATGTGGGGTTACTGACATTCGATGATGAGATTCGCGATTACCTGCCGCCAAGAGGTGTTCACGGACAGCTCAGGCGATTGATGTCTGGGCTGGTTCGGGCTGCGGGCGGGCGAGATACCAATATGGTTCGACCACTCCAAGAGATTGCTGCCGTGGCAAAGCGACGAGGCTTGATCATTCTGGCCTCCGATTTTCTTGCCCCTGTCGAGTCGCTGCGAGGTGGGCTATCGTTGCTTCGTGCTCGAGGTCATCAAGTGATCCTGTTGCGTATACTGGATCCGGCGGAGATGAGCTTCTCGGTGCAGACACCAAGTATGATCAGGGACATGGAGACAGGGCGAGATCTTTACGTGGATCCGGCTCTGGCCAGGCAACAGTACCAAGATTCCTTTCAGCAGCATCAGTCGGATTTGTATGAGTTGTGTAATGGTCTTGGCGTGGACTTGTTTCCACTGCTGACTAACGAGTCGTTGGAGGGGGTGTTGCATGAATTCGTCACCCGGCCTAACCGAAAGGGAGGCCAACGCTCAGCAAGCTACTCCACCCCGCAGGGATCGACGCGGTCGTAAGGGGGTTCGGCATGAGTCTATTGGCTCCCCTTTACGCGTTAGGGTTGCTGGCTATAGCTGGACCGGTTGTCGTGCATCTAATCCGACGGCAGCCAAAGGAAAGTTTGCCCTTTAGTTCGCTGTTATTTCTTCGGCCAACTCCACCGCGGCTGACCAAACGGAGTCGGATTAGCAATTGGCTACTGCTGCTTCTTCGAGTGCTCGCGATTGTTGCATTAGCTCTCGCGTTTTCAAGACCTTTCTTTCGCGTTGCAAATCTCGTGACTTCCTTGAGTCAGGGAAGACGAGTTGTTTTTCTTCTTGATACCAGCGCAAGTATGAGGCGTTCGGGTCTGTGGTCACAGGCGTTGGACACGCTGGTGACTAAAATGAGTGAGTTAACACCCGACGATGAGGCCTGTCTGATTAGTTTTGATCAGCAAACGACAATCTAGGTTGACTTCAATCGCGACCG
>JAAXIK010000476.1:9751-10075 GCA_012270385.1 Rubripirellula sp.
AAGCAGTTGCTGCTGGTGGGGGACACGTCAAGCGTTCTGAGGAAGATGGCGGTTAGTCTACCAGGCGGTCCCGTCCAGATCGGCCAGTCTCATTGGTTCTCATCAGTGATCTGCAGGAAGGTGGAGCTTTGGAATTTTTGCAGTCCTACCCATGGCCTTCAAGCGTGCAACTTGAGCTCGCTTCAGTGCGACCGGATGAAGGGTCGAATGCGAGTGTCTCGTTGCTCTCCGGTGATGAGGGTCAGTCGGGAACGGGAGGAGTCAGAGTGCGGGTGGAGAATGCATTAACATCCTGGCAGAGGTAAGTGGTGGGCGGCGGGCTTG
>JAAXIK010000261.1:0-6737 GCA_012270385.1 Rubripirellula sp.
AGGGAAAAAGCGTGGATTCTGACGGTCCGGTAGCCTGAAACGGGTCGGATACTGGGGGAAAGGCAGGTTGGTAGCGGCGAAACGGCAGGGCAGCAAAGGTGCCGCCACAGACGATCAAAACGCCAAGTGGAAGGGTTCTCAAGGGACCGGTCCGGAGCTGGAAGTTACGAAAACACGCAACACCGGCTCAGTCGAGCTTGGCGGATGCGGGCCACCAGCGTCGACCATGAAACCAGAAAATACGAATTGCTTCTTGCAATGGATAGATATCGGCAGTTCCCCAAGCAAGACTTGAAGAGATTCTGAAAATAATTCCAGCCATTAAAATGAGCACTTCAATGGAATGAAACTCTCTCCCATCCATGGATCCCTGCGGACCAAATGCGGATCCCCTCTACGAAGAGATAGACACGGGTGATACGATCTCTCCAGTCAGGTTTGTCCCGATCAGCCGGTCACATTGACAGATCAAGTATAAATGATCGGGAAATCAAATCAGAAATACTGATCAGGAAGCACGAAACATGGAAGCCGGAATTGTTGGTTTGCCCAATGTGGGAAAGAGCACCCTCTTCAATGCGTTGACCAGTTCTCAGGCGGCGCAGAGTGAAAACTATCCGTTTTGCACGATTGAACCGAATGAAGGGATCGTCAATGTACCGGATACCCGGCTCGATCGAATTGTCGAGCATATCCCGACAAAGAAAGTCATCCCCGCATCACTCAAATTAGTGGATATCGCGGGCATCGTGAAAGGTGCTTCCGAGGGCGAGGGCTTAGGCAATAAATTCCTCAGCCATATCCGGCAAGTGGATGCGATTGTTCAAGTCGTGCGCTGCTTTGAAGATCCTGACGTGACACATGTCTCGGGAGGTGTCGATCCGCTGGCTGATATCGAAACGATTGAAACCGAATTGATGCTGGCCGATATCCAAACCTTGGAAAACGCACTCACCAAGGCGGAGAGAACGGCGAGGAGCGGTGACAAAGAAGCCAAACTGAGAGTGGAAGTCATTGGCAAATGCAATCAGCACCTCGCCTCTGATCAGCCTCTCCGCACGCTCAATCTGAATGAGGCGGAAGAAGCTGCTGTCTCCAGCTATGGCCTAATGACCGCCAAACCCATTTTGTACGTTGCCAATGTTGGCGAGGATGATCTCAATGGAGAGGTTGAGCTTGTTCAACAGGTGCGGCAACATGCTCAAGAGGTGGGAGCTCAAGTGGTTTGTGTTTGCGCGAAACTCGAAGCGGAACTTGCCGAACTGGATGTTGAAGATCGAGCTGAGATGCTGGCGGAGGTCGGTTTGGAACACCCCGCGTTACACCAGATTGCACAACAAGCCTATCGGACCTTGGGGCTCCAAAGTTATTTTACCGCGGGAGAAAAGGAGGTCCGTGCTTGGACGGTGGCCATTGGAGCCACTGCCCCACAGGCTGCCGGGGTGATTCATACGGATTTTGAAAGAGGCTTTATCCGCGCTGAGGTCTACACCCTTGCTGACTTAGCACACTACAAGAGCGAGAAGGAAATTCGACAAGCTGGTAAACTTCGTGTCGAGGGAAAAAACTACATCATGCAAGATGGCGACATCTGCCATTTCTTGTTCAACGTTTAAACGATTTTTGGAGCAATTCACATGAAATGGTTAGCAGTCGCATGTGCACTCGGAGTCGCACTCTGCTGGGGAATGTACGGACCCACACTGAGTCACGCTCGCGCACCGAAAGGTGAATGGGGGCCATTTAAGCCATACCTGTTCATCGGTATCGCCTACCTCGTGATCGCGGTGATTGGCGGAGCGAGGATGATGACAGTTGCCTTCAACGATAAGGTCGATTACTGGGGAACCTATGCTCCCGCTAGGAAATTCGGATTCTTGGCCGGTTGCTTGGGAGCGTTGGGAGCTCTTTTCCTTACCTTTGCATTGACCAAAGCGGGCGGCAAACCCGCCTACGTGATGCCGATCGTCTTCGGTGGTGCTGTCTCAGTCAATGCAGTCGCTGCGTTCCTCAGCCTCAAGCAAGGAGAAACAGCGAGTCCGCTCATGTGGGTAGGGATGGCATTCGTTGCTGTAGGTATCATCATGACTGCGGGGAACACACCTCACGGACATTCCCCCGCAAAAACCGCATCCGCCTCCCCAGATCGCGAGAACACTCCTGCGATTCAGGATCCTGATGCCGCGGAAGAATCAGCGGGAACCGGAGAATCTTAAAACAGTCATGCTGTCACGAGAATGAAAACTTCTTCGTGGCAATGTTTAGGACCTTTCTGCCCTCGCCCGCTTTACTTGAACAATCCGTCCTTGTTCCAAGAGGACGGATTCCGGAAGTATGTCTTCACCCGACCTCATTACGATCGCCCATGCAATCGACCAGCAAGTTAGCCACTTGTGGATGGTGCGAACGTTTCTCAAACATGCGGATGAAGCGGAGGATGACGAGGAATTAAGAGAAATCGTGAGAGACCTTTACGATTTCATCTTGGCCGTGGGCCCGCTCGATGAAGCCGACTCCCCGACCACCTATCTTAAGTTTGCGAAAAAGAAGTTAGGAAAACTCAAACGGGCTACCGCTCTCTATGAAGAGATCCAACCCGAAGTCAGTGGGCACACCAACTTTGTCATGGCAGCACGATCTCTACGTATCGCAGTGGATCAGATTGAGGGATTCATCGCGAGTACAAAGCGAGAACCCCAGTAATCCCGAGTAGAAAATTCTCTCTCTACTCTGTATCCAGTGCCTCGCTCTCCGCCAGCAAGAGCCCTCATCTCATAAAAACCACACTTTGCTAGCACCCCTGTAGCACTGACTGTATTTTGAAAAATCGACTCAGGTTCAGTGTTGAAAAAACCGGCCTAGCGAAGATTGGGCTGGGATTGATAGGAGTAAGGGGTAAAAGTCATCCTCTTTGATCCACACTGACGCGTTGTCCATGCCGCGAGCCTCCATGACATCTGAACGGCAGAAAAGAAATCAAAATACGCCAGAGCGATGGATCCTGCTGATCGCTTTGTGCTGCTTGACGGTGCTCGCAGGGTGCGTCAGGCGAAGGATGACGGTCCGAACCAGTCCGCCGGGAGCAACCGTATCGGTTGACAATCAGGTCATTGGCACGAGTCCAGCCGCGACGAGCTTTGTTTACTACGGCACAAGAGAATTTAGGATTGAGAAAGATGGCTACCGAACGGAGACCCTTCTGAGAAAAATCAATCCGCCTTGGTACGAGTTCCCAGGACTCGACTTTATCTCTGAATCCTTATGGCCTGGTGAGATCCGGGACGAGCGGGTGATTGATGTAGAATTGGTTCCCAAGTCGCTCGAGAAATCCAGTGAAGTGATTGATCGAGCAGATTCTCTTCGAAGCCAGTCCATTTCCGGAATGATCACCTCACCGAAATAGGTGTTCTCCATGCAGCGAATACCGGCGAGCGTTCTCATCGCGCCCGTTGTGATTGGGGCAATCTTCGCCTCGGTGTTAACGGATCAAGATCGACTGGCATTCCGTGACGTTAGTCACTTTTACACACCGCTCTATGAATACGTTTCGGCTCGCCAACAGCGAGACTGGCTACCGCTATGGAACGATCTTGATCAAACGGGAATTCCGATCGCCGGAGAAACCAGTACAGCACTCTTCTATCCAATTCGATATGCAATTTATTCGTTACCCATCACACCTACCCTGGCGATTGCTTGGTATGTCTGGCTGCATCTATCCCTGGCATCCGTCTTAGCCTGGGCTGCCGCCCGCTGGCATGGAACCTCCAAAACGTCAGCCTGCCTGGCTGCGATCCTCTACTCGCTGTCCGGATCGGTCCTCTTCCTGCATACCAATCTGCCCTTTCTTGTCAGCGCAGCCTGGCTTCCTCTGGCTCTGGCTCCAATGCTATGCACGCACCCGGCTTTGCAAAAGCGTCAAACGTTTTACGTGAGCATCGCGCTGACCATGATGATCCTTGGAGGAGACCCTCAAACTGCATTCCATTGTGTCGTGGTTCTTACTGGAATACTGATCTTCCGATTCATTCGAAAGTCAAACCACATCATGCAGCCGCGTCAATTGATGGTGGCTGTTGCATTGAGCTTGGTCGTTTCGGCCCCCCAGCTAGCAGCATCCATTGACTGGAGTCGACAGAGTGAACGCGTCACCGAAGAGAAATCCATCCATGATCTTCTGCGAGCACCGAGTATAGAGAGTCGCAGGTACGAAACGTTCGCCTTCTCCGTCCCACCGTGGCACTGGCTTGAGCTCTTTTCCCCGGCTCCTTTTGGCCATCTTTACCCGGTCAATACAAGGATGAGCTTACGATTTGCGGGAGAAGCGCGAACCTGGACACCATCGCTCTACATGAGTTCATTTGTAGGTTTCATCTGTCTGCTTAGCCTCTCCCGTCTAAATCGCGAGAGAACCAACGGATGGTTGATCATCTCGGTCGTGGGCATCACTGCCTCACTGGGAGCATACGGATTGGTCTGGTTCATTCAGTACAGCACTGGGACTCTGCAGGAACTTGACGGCTCGGTGGGAGGTGTTTACTGGTTCCTGTACTGGATGATTCCGAACTATGACGCCTTTCGATATCCAGCAAAATGGCTTCCCTTTTTCGCGATCGGGCTGTCCGTGGCATCAGCCATCATGATGGATCGGCCATCGACGATTGAACGCTTTCGCCGAATGACAACACCAGCATTTTTGCTATTCACCTCTCTAGCCATCGTGGCATGGACAATTCATCTGTCGGACCAAATCATTGCAAGTCCGGTTCAACAGTGGATCCCCAAAGATCCTTTTTGGGGACCTTTACAAATCGGCTTAGCATGGAAAGAGATCAGTTTATCGCTGGTGCATTCGAGCTTCATTACGGCAGGATTCATTGTGATTTTTTGGTTGAATTTTCGATACCACTGGCGACATCCAAGGCTAAGACTTGTCTTGACGGCTCTTATCCTTCTTGACCTTACCGTTGCCTCGGAGAAATTAATCCTCAAAGTTTCCAATCGACTCGAAGACGATATCCTCAGTCAATACCATGATACCCGCGTTACGCCTTCATTAAGTGATCAAACGGTTCCGCTTCGTTGGCTCAGGACAAGGTCCGGCTCAGGCTGGCCTATGAACTGGCAAGAAACGTCTTCAATAAAACGAGCAGCGGAGGTTCAAGCTGCGGGTCGACTCAATTGGTTCGGGCGTTGGCATCTCTCCGATCAGACTGCTGTTTTTAACAGCGCAAGTTCCATTCGGAGTGCCGCGGTTTCTTCTTTTTGGCGTGCGACTCAATCCGTGCAGCGAGGGCGTCATCCCAAGCAAAAGTCCGAGGACTGGCAACGCATACGAAGCTGGCTAGGTATCGATGGGGTCATCACATCCAAGAGCGATTCCATGGAGGTCGAAACGCAAGCCAATCGATACTCCCTTCCCACGATTACCTATCAAGTCACCGCGAGCCAAAAAACAGGTATGGCTACCGCTGTCACGCATCACACCAATTCAAAACTAGAGCTTAATTTAAATTGGAGAGTCGTCGCTGCTAACGGCCCCATCGATAAACGGATGCAAGAAAGACTGAACGAAATCATTCCCATTGAACCAAGTACAAATCTTGACCCACCAAAACCCGATTCTCTTCCTCATGTAAAGTCTACGCCTTGGCTATTTCTTGATGAGCAATCAGTACAACCCAACCCAGCTCGGGGCTCGCTAAAGGGCAAAAAATTAGGTTGGCAGTGTATCCAATCCAGCGAGGAGAATGCGATTTTCAGGATCGAAGCAAGCAACCCCGTACTGATCTCCCGAGCGATTTACCAAGACGGTAATTGGCGAGCAAGGATCCGAACGAAAGAATCAAACCAATGGCAATCCCAAACGGTGCACCAAGTCGATTTTTTAAAACAAGGGTTCGTGGTTCCACCCGGTAATTACTTCATCCAGTTTTACTATCAACCTTGGTGGCTCACACTCGCTGGGGTGCTTAGCCTATCGGGTTGCATCTTGATGACCATGCTCGCGTTTCGCGGAATTCTCCACACCGACCCAAGATAGATCGCAATCATTTTCCGATACAAAATCGACTGAAGACACGGTCGAGAAGGTCATCGGTGTAGACAGCTCCGGTCACTTCACCGAGAGCTTCGGAGAGAACGCGAATCTCGGATGCAACAAATTCATGTCCATCCTGATGGCGCGTCAAACCAATAGCATTCTCCACCGCTTCTTGAGCACGCGAAAACGTTTGATTACACCTAGCGGCCGTCCCAAGTACCGATCCCACTTCTTCACGATCCAAAGAATCAAGTAATTCTTGAAGCCGTTCTTTCAGTGCACTTATCCCCTCCCCGGTCAATGCACTACAGGCGATCAACGTAAGCGAGGAAAGCTCCGCTAACCCACTGGCAGCCAGAGCACGCTCAAGTTCCCCCGTCTCGACAGGGCACTGATCCATCTTGGTTGCAACCCAAACATCGATCACCGACGGCTTCTCTTCAAGCCTAGCCAGCTGCCGAAGGTTGGTGATTGCTTGAAGGAACGCAGGGCGACTGGAATCCACACACCAAAGTCGCATGCAGGCACGATCACTTTCCGCTCTGGCCTGCTCTTGGGAACGGCGTTCGATATCGCAGCGTCCCGGTTCGATCCCAGACGTATCCGCAAGTCGGCAGTCCCGGTCCCCTAGTTTAGCTACAGAGTCATCCCCATCAAGAGTCGTTCCCCGACCCTCCGCAACGATTGCTGCGTT
>JAAXIK010000261.1:6747-10046 GCA_012270385.1 Rubripirellula sp.
CCTCCCCTCTGCCTCATTGTGTCCCACGCGATTTGAATTTGACTTGCGATATTCTGCAAACGGTCAATCAATTGAGAATCAGAAATGAACTCAATATCCTCGTCAACAAAATCCAAGCCCGCTTCCACATCTGCCAGCAAGTTCAGTACATCATCTCTCAAAGCTTCAAGCGGACGGGATAAATTACCAGCCAACTGCTCCAACGCTTGATTGAGTGCCCCCCTTCCTTCGGCTTCGATAACGCCAAGTACTGCTTCCGCTTGGGTTAGGTCTAAACGGCCCCCGAGAAAAGCTCTCAGTGTAAATTCACCAGGCCTTGCAGCCCGTGCTCCGGCTGCAACGGCGTTATCCACCACGCCACTTAATAACGGCTGGCTTCCAATAAGATGCACTTCAGCAGAAGGCTGCCCCGTATAACTACGCGTCGTTGGCCAATACAACACACTGACTGGCACACGCCCAATTGGATGGCTCAAATCGAGTTCAAGACTGATTCGATAAGGCCGAGTAGAGCTAGGATCGTCAGATCGAGCCCATTGAATCGGGTCACGACTATCCAATGAATAGAATGCCATCCGATCTAGGATATCGGCGACGTTGAGCCCGGATAAACGAACGACCCCACGAAGGCTGGGTTCTGAACTCGATGCGATCGCAACAATCGCCTGCTCAAAATCCGCGAGAGCTTCGGCACGAACACTCACAACCCCAACCCTGTTGTTGAATGAGTAAGCAGTCCATTTCGCGTCAGCGACCGCTCAGCAATATCATTTTCTCTGGAGCTGCTCAGTGAAAAACGCTGGCTGACCGGATCCAATCCAGGCCTGGCAGGAGTAGGCTGAACCTCTTCTTTCATTCTCGAAGCAACCTTACGATCCACACTGGGCCCCGCCTGGCGTAGAGCCTCAATCACTTGAGACTGCGTAACAATATCGCGAAGGATAATCGGCTGATCAGGGCGATCGCCTGGGTAAATCACCAAAAGAGGAATCGATCGGCTATTCAGCTCCTCCAGCTTCAATTTGATTTCATCACTGTAGTCAGACCAATCTGCGTACATGGCAACTGCATCCAGTTCGTCGATCACTTTGCGAGTTTCCGCAGTGTTCAACGCAGTCTTGTAATTGTATTTGCAAGTCAGACACCAGGTTGCACCAAAGTCCAACATGACAGTACGACCCTGACTTTTCAATTGCTGCAGTCCCGGCTCCGTGTAGTCCGTCCAATCCACAACTTCAACGGGACGCAGCGAAGCAAACGCCAATAGCGAAATGCCGATTGCTGCAACGGCCCCCGTCACCCAGGCACTCAGTCTCGCTTTCAATGACCGGTAAGATTCGACCTGTGCGGTGATCCAGAAACCAAACCACACGGCGATGAGCGAAACAAAGACGGGTAGTTTTTCTGTATCGCTGAATTGACCAAAAAAGAAAGCAACCGTCCCGAGAAAAAGGAACGCCATGAATTCCTTGACTTTGTTCATCCACTCACCTGGCTTTGGCAGCCAACTGACGAAGGAAGGGCGTAAACCCAATAGGATATAGGGCAGTGACATACCCAAACCAAGCGAAACAAAAATCAGAAACGTGTAACCAGCCGATAGCTCGTAGGTGACGCCCATGACGTATCCCAACAGCGGGCCGCTACAGGGTGTCGCGAGAATGGTAGCGTAAATCCCTTTGCTAAATGCTCCCATCAAACCCTCACGACTCTCCAGTTCTCTAGCTTTCTGGCCACTTCCAATGGAAAGAGCAGGGAGCTCCCAGACACCGAGATAGCTCAGGGCAAAAGAGAAGGTAAGAATCGTCATCGTGTACTTGACTTCGAAGAAAGTGAATTGTTCACCCCAACCAAACTTTGTGACCGAGGCAACGATCGCGAAGATGGTGAACACGAACATGATGCCGCCAACATACGCAAAATTCAAAGCTGCGATCCGACCACGATCTTCCCCAGCCTGTTGAATGAAACCCATCACCTTCAAGCCAACAACAGGTAGTACACACGGCATGACATTGAGTATCAGGCCACCGATGAGTGCGAGACCAAGAAGACTTAGCAAGGAAGGCGGAGAAGAATCACTCGCGGAAGCACTGGCCTGTGCAGTAGAGCCTGCCCCACCGCTGCCAGTTTCACCACCGGCAGCAACCTTATCCGGATCAGAATCTTCAGGTATCGCCGGATCTGCAGTATTCACGTCGCCGTTTGAACTCTCCGCAAGCCGCAAGGAAACATCGTCTACCCAAGCGATGGATGCAGCGGCATCCAGAGCCTCACCGCGTCGAGCAGTAGCAAACTCAATTGATCCTGCTTCGACCTGACCATCATTCCCAATCACAAAGGTGGTCGCGAACTCCAAGGCCATCGGCTGCCTACAACTACTCTCCGTACAAGCTTGGTAGGCGATCATTCCCTTGATGAGTTTCTCTCCGGCCTCGGTACCCTCTGGCACTTCCACCGGTAGTGACCAAACGACCTCCCCCTCGTAGTATCGCACTTCAAGCGTGGGCAGCAGCGCATTGGAGACCGCCTCCTTGTTCGCTATGGGGGCACCAACAAGCAAACCCGACTTTTCCGTGATCACAAAATTAGTCGAAGAATCCGAGTCATCCACCACCGACTCGTAGACATGGAAGGTCAGCTCAGGACTTGCTTGGAAATGAAGCGTCGCTTGTTGCCCCGCTGCGATCTTGGTGGGTTGGACGACACCTTTCCATTGCACCACATAGTCCCCATCCCGGAACGCAGGCAGACCCTCAAACGAAATCTCCGCATTCGGAATCGTTGCAGCTGTGTTATCCGAAGCTGAATAGTCCGCAACCAAATCCGCAGACGTCGGCATGCAGCGGTTGTCTCCACCAGATTTGCAAACCAGACCTTTTACCTTGATCGAAATCGATCCATCGAACCCGTCCGGTGCTGCAATCGGTGCCGACCAGACAACAACATCTTCATGCTCTTCGATGACAAGGTCACCATACAGATCAGATTTCGATTTCTTGGGTGGCTGATCGGGACGAAAATCTTTCAATAGAGCTACACCCTCAGGTCCCACGATTTCAATCGTAGTTCGAGTCGGCCCACCGCCCGGCTGAGTCACCGAGTAGACATGCCACGTGGGACTCAATTTGGCTTCCACATGCAGCACCATGCTACCTTGCTCATCCATGGAGTACCGGGCTGACCATACAACAGGTTCTTGTTGAGCGTCGGCTGGATTGTCATCCCCGCCGAGCTTGAACTATGGGAACAAGTCGGCACCACAATCAAACTGCTCAGTCAAATCGGATGCAGCTCCA
>JAAXIK010000378.1 GCA_012270385.1 Rubripirellula sp.
TAGGAAGAGGTCATGGGTTCAAGTCCCATCAGCCCCTCTGCTTGCGGGGCCCAAGAGACCAATGCGGCGCACTCTTCATTAGGATACAGATTTTCACTTCCTCGGCGATTGCTTCATCTGAGCGTGGCCTTTGCTCCGAACAGATCCAGGATTCGCTCCGAGCAGACATCGCTTTCGCTTTGGACGGAATGAGTGGGGGGCTTTTGACAAGCGGCCTTTTGGTTGACTCCGAGAGCGACGGGCGAATTCTGATCCAGGAAGTCATCGGATAATCCCTCGGATCGGTAGACTACGTCTTTTGACCACTGATTTTTCAAAAAATGCACGCCGAATGGGGTGAGTTTTTGAGGATTGGTGATTGCAAGAATCGCGAGATTTCCCGACCACTCCGGTTTCCCCTGGCATTGCAACAGCACTAACAGAGGCTGCAATCCAGAAGGATCAGTCCAAACAGAGTATTTTTCGTGTTCCACAGGGGAACGCGAGCTATGAATTTCGTTTCGATATTGATGAACGAACTGGGCTAGTGCGGCCGAAGATTCGACGATTCAACCGTGGGTGTGAACGCGGGCGTTGATGATTTGGGCCAGAACGGAGCGTATCTCCAGCTGGTAGTGGCACGGTCAGGTGCAGGTGAATTAGAAATGGCTAAGGAAACTTTTAATCGTACAAAGCCCCACGTAAACGTCGGTACCATCGGTCACATTGACCATGGAAAAACAACTACCACGGGTGCAATCCTTGCAGTTCAAGCCGCAAAAGGCTTGGCAGAAGCAAAAGGCTACTCGGACATCGCCAAGGGCGGTACAGTCCGTGACTCAACCAAAACCGTGACCATCGCGGTTGCTCACGTGGAATACGAGTCGGACAATCGTCACTACGCTCACATTGACTGCCCCGGCCACGCTGACTTCATCAAGAACATGATCACCGGTGCCGCTCAGATGGACGGTGCAATCCTCGTGGTTTCGGCTGCTGACGGCCCAATGCCTCAGACCAAAGAGCACGTTCTTTTGGCACGTCAGGTGGGTGTTCCTTACATCGTAGTCTTCCTCAACAAGTGCGACCTCGTCGATGACGAAGAACTGCTCGAGTTGGTTGAATTGGAAGCTCGTGAGTTGCTCAGCAAGTATGACTTCCCTGGTGATGACGTTCCTGTCATCCGTGGATCGTCACTGCCTGCTTACAACAACCCAAGCGACCCAGACGCTAGCCAGTGCATCACCGATTTGATGAACGCTTTGGATGAGTACATTCCTGAGCCGACTCGTGAAGACGACAAGCCTTTCCTCATGGCGATCGAAGACGTCTTCTCGATCGAGGGTCGTGGAACGGTTGCCACCGGTCGTGTTGAGCGTGGTGTCGTCAATGTGGGTGAAGAAGTTGAAATCGTCGGGCTTTCCGCCGAATCCACCAAGACCACCTGTACCGGTGTTGAAATGTTCCGCAAGGAAATGGAACAAGGTCGTGCGGGCGATAACGTCGGCTGTCTTCTTCGTGGTGTCAAGCGAGAAGATATCCAGCGTGGTCAGGTTCTGGCGAAGCCAGGCAGTATCACTCCTCACACCAAGTTTGAAGCAGAAGTCTACTGCTTGAGCAAGGATGAGGGTGGTCGTCATACCCCATTCTTTAGCGGATACCGCCCTCAGTTCTACTTCCGAACCACTGATGTGACCGGTACTGCGAACCTGATCGGTGCAGAAATGTGCATGCCTGGCGACAACGTGAAAGTTGAAGTCGAAATGCACAAGCCAATCGCGATGGATGACGGTGTTCGCTTCGCGATTCGCGAAGGTGGCCGAACCGTTGGTAGTGGTGTTGTCACCAAGATTGTCGAGTAATTCACTTTACTCGGTGAAGAACCAATTCAATGGCCAACGTAGGATTCTCCTTCGTTGGTCATTGGTGATTTAGGGTTGATGCGTTACCATTTCCCAATGGAGAGCAAGTCTTCCCTTGATAGGGGTGTAGCTCAATTGGCAGAGCACTGGTTTCCAAAACCAGCGGTTGCGGGTT
>JAAXIK010000325.1 GCA_012270385.1 Rubripirellula sp.
GTGTGTAGATATCCTTCTCAACAGAATAATAAAAAAAAAACTGAGGGAGTTCAGCCCATCTCGCGTCTGGTGCGTACTGTCTGCGCGCAGTTCCCCCTCCGAATTGAGGTTTGGTTTTTGCGTATCTTCTCTGTTCGGCCCGAGCGTACTCTGAGCATCCACGTTTACATTGATCGTGGGTTCAGGCGAATGTTGCGACGGATATTCACCCGATTGGTTCGTGTTCACCTTGCAACTCCCTACCGTGCAGACCTTTGTCGTGGCTTGCCGTCTAGGCTCCTACCACGAAAAACGCTTGCGGGAATAATTTGCTATCAAAAATTTGGGTATGCACCTACACACCCTCAGCGTCTTTCATCGGAAGCGTCTTACAGTCGTGCTTAGCAAATTCTTCGTCATAACCGGCTTTATCGGCCAAATACCCATAAGCGAAATGGCCCACAAGAGGGGGTTTCGGTTGTGGTAGAAATGAAGTTTCCTTGTCGGAAAAGCGGCTGTCCATTTCAGTTTCTGCCCAAATATCCTCGGCAAATCCGACCCTTCACCAACTTTTAACCCCGAGCAGGGTTACCCGATAGCTAATATTCCGTGAGGAATTATGGGATCTCCGAGAACTTGCCCAGCGGTCATTTCGTCCTACTGTTGAGAAACAGCATCAGCGTTGCTCACTGAGTGACGATGGAGCCGTGACCAATAGCACTGGATCCAGTTTGACGGTGGATGAGTGCCGCTTACAACGGGGCTCAGACACTGAATTCCTACAGAAGCATGTCCACCGAGATCCCATCAACCTGGGTCTTGGATGGATTGAGTTAGTTAGCACAAGTTTTTGGTGACTTTTGGCCGCCTGCCGAATAACAGGTCGAGTTTGCCCGGTTTGAGACGCACGCTGGTTCACCGGAATGAAAAGAGGTGATCTGATGCCCCGTCAGGAAGCGATTAAACAACTCAAAGAACAATTGGTGCGACGGCATGAGGCATTGCAGCGGGCTGTCGATGGTGACCTCAGCCTTTTGAGAGAACTGCATCAGGAAAAGACCGGGGACGTTCTGGATGCGGCTGCGGATTCGGTGCAGGATGAATTGAATAGTCAATTGGTTGAAGTAGAAAGTCGGGAGCTCACAGCCATCGACGACGCACTTGAGAGAATCGCAGAGGGCACGTACGGAGACTGTGTAACGTGCGGTAAGCCCATTCCACTCACTCGGCTTCGAGCGATTCCCTATGCAGAGGAGTGCATCAACTGCCGTCGAGCGGCCGAAGAAAAGATGAACCCTAGTGGCGTAGTCAAATGGAATCGTGTTTTTGACAATAATTCGGAAGTGGATTCCGTTTGAAGGGGCAAAGCATTAACGCTCCTGACAGGCTTCCCTTTGTACGCAGTAAACTGTAACGCTTATCCCGATTGAGATCGTTACTCAAACCTTGGGTACATCGCCGGTCATATCACCAATATCTAATGTACCTTCCCTCTGGGTTCTTACTGTTGTTTCATCGAGACCTATCAAATCATTTCCCTAGGACTTCAGGTGGTGTAAGAGACTAATCTAAGGAGCATACAGGGAGTCTGGTTATGCTGGTTCATGGAACGGACCCAATCAAAGTGTGACCTCACTTCGAAGATCTTCTTTCCTCCGGAAGTCTCCTTCGATGTCGTTTGAAAATCGCTTTACCATGCCGAAGTTACTCTGCGGATGTCTGATCATCTGTGGAATGACTTCATGGGTTTCCGCACAGGAATTGGCCGCGAAACAGCCGGTCAGTGTCATGTCGTCGTCACTTGAGAAAGTGCAACCTACGACTGTAGCAATCAATCTTGAACGCGATCGTCTGTACAAAGAGCTGGCAGACGAGTTCTCGACCTTCGATCGCCTGGGCTATTTGGTACGTCGTGTATCCCACCTCGTGAAGCCGAGTGTGATTCATATTGAAGCTCATAAGGTAGAGCAACGCGGTTCGGTGCGAGAGTCTTTCGATGAAGCCGGCAGTGGTGTGATTGTTGAACTGGGCAAGGGTGACCGTTGGGTTCTCACCAATCGTCATGTGATTTCGGGAGCTGAGCCTGAGGGAATTCTATTGAGAAGCCACACAGGCGTGGAATTTCATCCAACTAAAATCCTATCCGATGCGAGTTCAGACATCGCGTTGATGAAGATCGATCAGTCGGACTTACCTGCTGCGAGGATAGGAGATAGTAGTGCCATTGAAATCGGAGATTTTGTAATCGCGATTGGTAGCCCCTTTGGTCTGAGCCATTCCGTAACATTCGGGATTCTCAGTGCAAAAGGTCGCCGAGCTCTTTCTCTCGGTGAGCAAAAAAATGAGCTACAGGATTTCTTTCAGACGGATGCCGCCATCAATCCCGGCAACAGTGGTGGTCCGCTTCTTAATCTCCGAGGGGAGGTAATCGGAGTGAATACTGCGATTGCGAGTAGCAGTGGCGGAAGCGAGGGGATTGGCTTCGCGATCCCAATGCAAATGGCAATCAAGGTTGCGGAACAACTTGTAGACCATGGGAAATTGCGTCGCGGCTACCTGGGCGTCACGCTCGATCCGACTTTCAAGGTCAGTAGCAAGTCGGTAGCGGATTACAGCTACAACGGCGGGGCAATGGTGAAAAGCGTTAGGCGTGGGTCACCCGCGGAACTGGCAAGGCTTCAACGCGGAGATATCATCGTTGAATTCAATGGAAGCACGGTCGACAATGATGACCATCTTGTCACACAGGTCGGCCTGACGCCAATCGGGGAAAGCATTCCGATGGTCATCATTAGGGATAGCACACGCTACCGAACGGAAGTCGTTCTCACCGACCTTAATTAGCCGTGTCTATCATCTTCATGGACTTCCATCGGCCCTGAAGAAATCGAAGTGTCATCACCACAGCGAGGGTGATGATCCAACCGCTCAGCACATTCCACCACCAATAAAGTGGATTGGTCGCGGGTTCGAAGATAAAACCAATGGTGATTGCCGTCCCGGATGTTATCAGTCCAGCGAGAAGCACAAACCATGTATCTCCGGCTCCACGCAGGGCTCCAGCGAGAATGAGTTGAATCGCGTCGAATAGAATATAGAGCGAGACAAATTGTAAAAGCGTTCTCGCAATGATCGATGCCTCAATCGACCCAGCATCGGGTGATTTCAATTGGTAGAAGTTGAGTAGTGTGTCAGGGAACACGAGATAGGCGATAATCCAAAGTAGCGAGTAAGTCACACCAATCGCGATTGCGACCATGACTCTCTGCGTCGCGGCCGCTGCTCCGCTTGCGATCAGGTGGCGGCCTACCAGGACTGAGGCTGCGATGGAAATCCCTACCAGCGGAATGAAGGCTACCATGTTGAAATTGATCGCCATGGTGGTGGAACGAAGGGGTATATCCCCGAACGTTCCAATGCGTAGCATCATCGCAGTGAAGCCTCCTGATTCCACCAGGTGCATCAAGCCAGCTGGAAAACCAAAATAGAGAAGCCTCCTGATTAGACGTCTGTCAAAAATGCATCCGCTGAGAATGTGATAGCGTTCCGAAGTGGATTTTCTGGTCAGCAGAGCGATATAGCAGATCGCTTTGAACCAAAGCGAGAGCACGCTCGCTACTGCAGCGCCTTGAATCCCAAAGCTGGGTAAGGGACCGACGCCGAAGATCAGGGCCGAATCCAAAATTAAGTTCACTAATCCAGAAAAAAGAGAGACCCACATAATGACTCGTGTGCGCTCGGTTCCGCTAAAGAACCCACTGAGTGCAGATTCAATCAGCATACCGGTTGAACCGAGCATCAGGATACGAAAATAGCTCGACTGCAAAGGAATCAGTTCGCTGGCCTGTCCGCTGAGAGAGAAAAGAGGTTCCGCGAAGGATCCCAGAATCAGGTAAAACGGCGTGACGATTAACGATAACCAGACAGCTTGCCATAGAAAGCGACCGACCTGTTGTTCCTGACCTGCACCAACATACTGGCTAATGATTGCGCCAGTCATGGAAACGATCCCCATGGGCAGACAAAGGCAAACCCAAAACAGAGTTCCATCAGCCATCGATGCACTCATGGAAGCTCCATCATGCCACAGCAGCATGGTTCGGTCCATGAAAAGAACGATTGAAAAAGTGCCTGTGCTCACCACCAAGGGTAAAGCGATTCGCAGCACTTCACTCAGCACGCTCTCATGGCGATGTGCTGGTTGTAAATCATTCGATGAAGTTTCAATCGCATTCAAAGTTATTTTGTTGACCGGCTTGAGAGCGTGTTAGGTAGCAACCAAGCTAAAGCCATCCCAGTGAACAAGCCACCCAACTGAGCACCGTTTGCCATACTACCTGCGATGGGTGTTAAGCAGAAGGTGAGCCAGCCAATCATCAAGATGTAATTCAGTGGAACAAGGTAGATCGGGTATTCGGATACAAATTGAGGGCGAAGCCAAAGATAGCCGAAGGACCCAAACACCAAGCCTGAGGCGCCCAGAGCGAAAGGATTGCCTTGTAAAGAAATTGGCATTGAATTCATGGGAAGCATCACCTGCAGCAGCGATCCCGCGATGTGGCTCAGCAACAGAATCAATAGGAGAACCTTGGAGCCTTCAATTCGCTCGAGGGCCGAACCTAAAAACAAAAGCCAGACAACATTGAATGCGAGGTGCAACGGGTCAGTGTGGATAAAAATAGCGGTAAGCGGACGCCAGATTTCTCCGCGTCGGATGGAGAGCCAAGGGTCTTTTGAATCCTGAAATAAAATGGGGTCAACGAATGCCAGACGGGAATAGGTCACTTGCTCCAGTGTTTGCTCATCGGTTTCACGCCTGCCACGAGGATTACCAAAATTACTGATCATGCTCAGTAGGATCGAAAAAATAACAAGCGTGAGTGTCACCCGCTTGGAACCAAGTTCGACCGTGTATGGAGACGCTAGCTCAGAATGATCCATGTCATCGGAGCGGAGGACTTCTTGCTCCGGCGTTTGCGAATCATTCTCAGACGCATCCATGGGGTTGGACCCTTGGACGACGGTTTGATCATCAACGCTTGTGGAGCCTCCTAAATCCGAAGGGGTCTCGATCTCCGTGGCAGGAACGGTTTCGCGTAAAGCACTCTGCTGGTCTCGAAACTCACCCAAGAGTTGTTGGGCTGTAGAAACTTGATCCTCATCAAGAACCCATAGGGTCCAAATCGTTGGATTTTCAGCCGAATCGTAGTCCAACTTGGCGGCGATATCATGATCACGAAGAAAGGCGAGCAGGCTTTGAGCCGTGGGTTCGTCTTGGAGGTTATCAAGTAGCCGCATGAATAATGTGATCTGGTTCCCAAGTAGCCTCTTTGAGGGAAGCTACCCAACGTGACAAGGTCAAAAGTAGTGAAGGACAGTCGTGATCCAACCCATGGAGGGATGACTGACCTCCACAAGCATAGCATCCCACTCCGTTTGGGGAATGCATTGTAAGGTGTACGCCGTCTCTTGAAGCTCCAAAGCGCGGAGCTTTCAAAACTTACTTTGACTTATTCATGAAAAGGATGTCCGGCAAACGATACCTAAGTACAGTGCGAGCCACACCGTTGTGGCGAGATGGACTGAATCCTCTGACGGCCTCCTCCCCCCACTCTGATCTCCGCCTTCCCGCACACTGGTTTCCGGCAGATGAGCCGTGTCTCCTTTTTCTTCTGAATGATGATGGCTATGAGTATTTTGAATGCATTACTCACTTGTCGCTTTCCATTACGTCCATGTAGTGTGAAGTTGCTTGTCGCCATTGTTTTCGTCGTTCCCAATGTGATCGCGGTTCCAGCCATCAGCGGTCATGCGGGTGAAATCAGGCTTCCGTTGGATGATCAGCAGAACGACGCACAACCACCGTCGCAGAACTCGGATTCCAACAAAGAGGATTCCGCTGAAAAGGATTCTGCTGAGGCTGATTCCAATCCACTTGATTCCGGGGAGTCCAATCAGGTTGAGCAGGAGGATGTGTGCCGGCCCGTGATCAAGGTTCTGGTAAGACGGAGAGAGAATTCAGAAGTGGCAGCACTCCGAAGGGACCTGGAGGACGGAAAGTTCGACCAAGTCGCTGTCGATATCCGAACGGGCGGTCGGATCAAAGACCAACCTAAAATCATGGTGCCCATCTCACCTGATCGATACCGAGTTTGGTACGGCTACCACAGTGGGATTCGGCAAGCAGTCATCCGGACGGCACAAGAATTCGGAAAACAGCTTCCCTATTCATCCGCGCAAAATGAGGCATCAGGGAAAAGCGGGGATCCATCGAATCCAAATCGCTCAACTTCGTCATCAAGCGGAGATTCCGAGCAGGACACTGGAGATCATGAGGAACCCGTCGAGGGAGTCCGCGAAGGGGGTTATCCCACGCGGACGAGTTGGTGGACCGTAGGAAAAAAACATCCTGAGAAAGAGGGCATGGTGAAACACCTGTCAGGTGGTCCCCACAAAGGGAAGTTTGATTTGCTCTGGCTGGAGACTCTCACTCGAGACGAATTGCACTCTTTGCACTCCGACGATCACGAGGAAAAAGTGAATTGGCTTTATGCGAAAAAGCCTTCCGCCACGCCAGAGTCGGATGCGGAGTCATCCACAGAGAATCCAGAAGTTGAGGAAACACCGAAGGACAAAGAGGGCGAAAACGCAGAGTTAGCTCGATCATGATGACCCTAAGAATCGGTAGGCTGCAGTGATAAATCTCCCCACTGGAGGGGTTGAGCCTTGCTTGATTCATGTCCCAGCATCTATCATAACGGTGACGCAGAGCATTTCCACGAGATGGCGGTTCAACGAATTTTTGAATCTTGCCTGATGGAAACTCCGAAAAGATAGTTTGCGTACAAGTTCCATCACATTTCCAGGAACCGGTCGCATCCAGATCTGAGGGGATCGATGGAAAATGTTTCGGCTCGGCCGCCTTCGCGTTTCGAAGCCCCTAGGGTGTTGTGAGGCTACAGGGTGTTCGGTTCAGACAACACAAAAGACACATACAGATACAACTATTCCCACTCAATCCAGGATTGAAACTCCCATGGCAGTCAAACTGAGCGAGCGAGCCGCCGAAGAAGTGAAGCGGTTTCAAACTGAACATAACTTTGGCGATGAGATGGTTTTGAGAATCGGTATCGCCGCCGGTGGTTGTAGCGGATTCAGCTACACTCTCAATTTCGATGACAGCTTCGACGAAAAGGCTGACACCAAGTACGATTGCCACGGTGTTGCAGTGGTGGTCGATAAGAAGAGCGCACTCTACCTCGACGGAACGACCGTAGATTGGTACGAGAGTCTCGAGAAGCAAGGGTTCACGTTTGAGAATCCGAATGCGGTCAAGAGCTGCGGTTGCGGAAGCTCGTTCCAAGCCTAGTATCTGATCCGTCTAGTATCTGACCTTTCGTCAATCCGAATTGAAGCTGAAGGGTAGGTTCCTCGCTTCAATGTATCCGTTGTCTCACAACTCGGTTTGACGCGACACAATCAGTGGATTGAAACATTCAACGGCGAGATCGCTCCAATGCGGTCCCGCCTTTTTTTATTGAATGGGTTTACCGCGATTGAGTTCGAATTGGAGTTCTCTAATTTGTGAGTGGGCCATAACGGAGTGGACCCATTGCATGATATGATGGAGCTGCCCCGATGATATGGGACCCATTCATTAACCTCAGGGATGAGCGTGTCAGATTCACTTTCCGTCGATTCGATTCTTGGAGCCTCGGGAAGGATCGCAAAGCGTCTTGCGAATTATGAATCACGGGAACAGCAGCTAGAAATGTCTCGCGGCGTGGCAGAGGCACTTGCCACAGATCAGCATCTGATTGCAGAAGCGGGAACGGTAACTGGTAAAAGTAATGCTTACCACGTTCCAGCAATTCTTCATGCCACCGAAAGTCAGAATGAGGACCAACCCCCGCCTGAAGAAGATGGAAAAGCTCGCAAGCGAAGAGTTTTGATCTCCACTCACACGATTAGTTTACAAGAGCAGTTGATCGCCAAAGATTTACCGCTGCTGAACAGTGTGATACCGCGAGAGTTTTCTGCAGTGCTCGTCAAAGGGAGAGGTAATTATCTTTCTCTCCGCCGGATGAATCGCGCCGTATCCAAGTCGACCTCCCTGCTTTCGACCGATCTTCAGCATTCACAGTTACGGGATATTAAGCAGTGGTCTGGCGACACCACGGACGGATCCCTCTCCTCTCTACCGTTTCGCCCGGAATCCCTCGTCTGGGATGAAGTTGCCAGTGACACGGGGAACTGTTTGCGAAGATCCTGTAAATCCTATAACGATTGTTTTTACTTTCGAGCAAGACGCCGTGCTACCAATGCGGAACTCTTGATCGTTAACCATGCAATGTTCTTCAGTGACCTCGCATTGCGCAGGCAAAATGTTTCGCTACTTCCAGACTATGACGCCGTGATACTGGATGAGTGTCACACGCTTGAGTCGGTTGCAGGTGATCATCTCGGAATGAGGATGACCAGTGGCCAGTTTGATTATCTGTTTGATCGTCTTTACAACGATCGAACACACAAAGGCTTGTTGGTAGAGAAAGAATTGGTTGCTTTACAGCAGATGGTTGACCGATGTCGGTATGCATCGAGTCAGTTCTTTGCCGATCTATTGGATTGGTGGGAAGAATCAGGACGTCCCAACGGCAGAGTGAATTCACCTGGTGTCGTTTCGAATCCAGTCAGTAAGCCGATGGAAGAGCTGGCATTGGGGCTTCAGCGACAAGCCAACGCTGCGAAAGGCGAGTCAGAGAAAGCGGATTTCCAGTCCGCTCACGACCGTCTTCTCGCGCTAGCCGGTGGACTGAGGCAATGGGTGAAGCAAGAAGTTGACGGTTGCGTTTACTGGCTGGAGAAAACTGGGAGCCGACGAGGCATGGACCGGGTCACGCTTGCAGCCTCCCCGATCGATGTAGGAGCCACACTCCGATCGGAATTGTTTCAAAGCAAAATGATTCGTAGTGTGGTGATGACCAGCGCAACACTTGCTACTGGCAAGGATACCAATTTCTCTTTCTATCGATCTCGTATCGGTTTAACCGATGGGCTCACAGTGTGTGTCGGAAGTCCCTTTGACTATGCCAAGCAAGCACGTGTCGTCGTCGTCAGGGACCTTCCTGATCCATCCCGAGAGCGACAAGCATTTGAGAAGGCTTTACCCGATCAGATTAAGCGTTACGTCGAGGAGAGTGATGGTCATGCTTTTGTCCTCTTCACCAGTTACGATCTTTTGAAACGGTGTGCGAAATCCTTAACCCGATGGCTGACCGATCAAAAGATGGAACTTTACAGTCAAGCCGGTACACAGAGTCGCACACAATTACTCGATGCGTTCAGGAGGAATTCTAGAGGTGTGTTATTTGGTACCGATTCGTTTTGGCAAGGCGTCGATGTCCCCGGTGATGCACTGACCAATGTGATCATCACGAAGTTGCCGTTTGCTGTACCCGATCATCCATTGCTGGAAGCAAGATTGGAATCGATAAAAGAGAGTGGCGGGAATCCTTTTTCGGACTATCAATTACCCGAGGCGGTGATCAAATTTCGGCAAGGTTTTGGACGTCTGATTCGTACCAAAAGCGATCACGGTAGTGTCGTTGTCCTCGACCCTAGGATTCACACCAAAGCTTACGGGCGCATGTTTCTCGAATCGCTGCCGCCCGCAGAGGTCGAATACCAGAGCGCCTCTCGCTAAAAATAGTGTTTGGGCTGAATGATCCAAATCCACATGGAATCAGCCACGCTTTTTTCGGTCACTGCGAGAGGATTTGGAGGCCGTCTGTGGAGAAGAATTGCGTAGAGCTCGATAATGCCTTCTCCGAACGGTATTGCCATAAAAGTGAAGTGGACGATTGGGCCTTAGCTCAATGGGAGTGGATTCGATTTTCTGTTTGAATTCACCCGTAGCGATGATCCTTGGGGACCAGCCTGTTTCACCTGCAGGCACGTGTTTTGCGCCAATCAGAAATGACATGCCCATCGCAAGAGAAACAATGAGAATTCGGTTCGACATGGTCAATGGTAATCCC
>JAAXIK010000246.1 GCA_012270385.1 Rubripirellula sp.
TTTAATTCGGTTCAGTATTATCCGTATAGAACTGCTCGTATTGAACTTTTGCACTATACGGATGGCGAGAAGTCTTACGTCGTTTCACCTGCGGGTGTGAAAGCTGGTGATCAGTTGCAAAACGGTCCCGACGCGCCGCCAGTTGTAGGCAATTGTCTGCCTTTGAAAAATATTCCTCTCGGCACTTCGGTCTGTTGCATTGAACTGCGGGCAGGACGTGGAGCAGTTCTTTGTCGTTCTGCAGGGACCCAAGCTACTTTAATGGCTCGCGAGGCGGATTGGGCTCAGTTGTCACTGCCCAGCGGCGAGGTTCGGCGTGTGTCCAGCAAGTGTCGAGCGACCATCGGTCAGGTGGGCAACAGTGATCACATGAATGTTCGCCTCGGTAAGGCAGGACGGGCGAGATGGTTGGGGCGTCGTCCCCACGTTCGCGGAACGGCGATGAACCCGGTTGATCACCCGCATGGTGGTGGTGAGGGTCGTACCAAGGGTGGTCGTCATCCGGTTAGCCCGCAAGGTAAGAGTGCGAAGGGCGGTTCAACTCGCCAGAAGCGTAAGCCAAGTAACAGTTCGATTGTCAGGCGGCGTAAGAGTCGTCGCTACGGGCAGTTGAAACTACATTAAAACAGAGTGAGATTGGTTTCGTCTGACAGGGCTCAGGTGAAGCAAGTTTCCAACCAGTATTTGTTCCCAAACCGGTTCACGTAATAATCATGAGCCGCAGTAGCAAGAAAGGCGCGTGCGTCGATCCGAAGCTGTTTTTCAAAGTTCATAAACAGGCTGAGGCGGGCGGCAATGAACCGATCAAAACGTGGGCGAGAGCCTGCACGATCGTTCCCGAATTTGTGAACGTGACGTTCATGGTTCACGACGGTCGGAAGCATGTCAAAGTGCTTGTCACTGAAGACATGGTTGGACATAAGTTGGGCGAATTCGCACCGACGCGAACGTTCAAGGGGCACAGCGGAAAGGGCAAGAAGTAATTCTTGGATTCACCAATGGCAAAGTTCAACGCAAGACACAAGAACGCGAGAATCAGTGCTCGAAAAGTGCGTCCCCTGGCGGATATCGTCAGAGGTATGTACGCGGACGAGGCGCTAGATACCCTGAAGTATCAACCTCAGCGTGGGGCGAGAATGCTTGAGAAAGTGATTCAAAGCGCCGTCGGTAACGCTCAGGACCCCGATCAAAATTCGGGCAAGCGCCCCCGGATTGCGGAATTGGTAGTGACGGAGGTCTGCATAGATGGCGGGCCGATGTTCAAGCGTGTGCGTCCTCGTGCTCGAGGTAGCGCATTTATGATTAAAAAGAGAAGCAGCCACATTCGAGTCGGTTTGACTCCGATCGATGAATTGTAAGATGCAACTTGTGTCGTCGTTATGCGGCCGAGTTGATGTAGACGAACTGAAGATTGTACTCCAAACGACAACGAGTCCCTGATGGGTCAAAAAGTCAATCCAATCGCTTTTCGCACGGGTGTAACCCGTGGTTGGTCCAGCCGATGGTATGCATCGAAGCAAGATTTTGCCGAGTTGCTCGTCGAGGATCGAAAGCTACGTAATTTCATCACCAACCATCCGAAGAAATCTCAGTACAAGAGTGCTGGTATTGATCGGATCGAGATCGAACGCACGCGAGATGAAGTGCGAGTGATGATGTACGTGGCTCGACCAGGTTTGATCATCGGAAAGCGTGGTCAAGAGATCGAGATTCTGCAGGCAGAACTTCAGAATTTGATCGGAAGACGCATCAACCTCAAGGTTGAAGAAGTAGGTCGGCCTGAGCTTCAAGCTCAGTTAGTCGCACTGGATATCGCACAACAACTTGCCAAACGATCTAGTTTTCGCCGAACCATGAAGCGATCACTAGAGCAAACAATGGAAGCGGGTGCCAAGGGCATCAAGGTTCAATTGGCAGGACGTTTAGGTGGTGCCGAGATGGCACGCCGAGAGAAACAGATTGCGGGCTCTATCCCGTTGAGCACGCTGCAAGCAAAAATTGATTACGGGTTCACTGAAGCGATGACGCCACAGGGGCACATCGGGATTCAGGTCTGGATTAACCAAGGAACATACGGAGACGACACCGATGGCGCTGATGCCAAAGCGGGTCAAGCATCGAAAAAGCCAAAGAGGTCGCATAAAAGGTAGCGCGACGCGCGGCAACACGGTCGTCTTTGGTGATTATGGGCTGCAGTCGCTTGATGCGGGCTGGGTCAAAGCCACGACGATTGAAGCGGGTCGTATCGCTGCTCAGCAGTACGTCCGCGGCGAAGGAAAACTGTACATCCGAATCTTCCCTGACAAATCGGTCTCGAGCACCCCGCTCGAAACGAGGATGGGTAAGGGTAAGGGTGAGCCAGATTTCTGGGCTGCGGTCGTCAAGCCTGGCACGATCCTCTACGAACTCGGCGGAGTGACAGAGCAGCAAGCGAAAGTTTGCTTCGCTCGTCTAGCGAGTAAGTTACCGGTCAAGGTTCGTTTCGTCGAACGACGAAAGTTCTAGACATCGGAGGGCTGGCGTTTGGCTGGTCCCTACGTTTAGCGAAATTACAAGCCTTCTAGGCAGTAGAGACGAGAAACATGAGTACGAATACTGAGCTACGCGAAATGAGTGACGAGCAATTGATTGCTACGTCAAACGAAGCGTCGCAGACTTTGTTCCGATTGCGATTTCAGTCGCAATCAGAGCGATTGAATACTCCCAGCGAGATTCGCAAAAATCGCCGTCTCATCGCAAGGATCAAGACGATCCAGCGTGAGCGAGAGATTGCTGCGAAGTAGTCGCGGGTCAAAAGGGGACCGGCTTAGTGCTTGGTGCATTAAGTCGTTAAAGAGTTTAGAAGACACTACAAACGAACACACCAGTCGGAACTGAATTCCATGCCGAAACGCGTTGTTTCCGGAATCGTGACCAGCGACAAAATGAGTAAGACACGTCGTGTCGAGATCAATCGTTTGGTCAAGCACCCGAAGTACAAGAAATATGTTCGACAGCGAACCGTGTGCTATGCCCATGACGAAGAAAATGTCTCGGGTGCTGGCGATCGCGTCGAGATTATTGAATCGCAGCCACTCAGTAAGCTGAAGCGTTGGCGTCTGGTTCGTGTTCTTGAGAAGAGCACCGATGTGGACGTCGCCGCACTCCGAGCGGCTCGGAAAGTTGCAGCGGAAGCGGAAGCTGCTGGCGAGGCTTCTTCCGGCGAAGCGTAGCAAAGTAGAGGTTTGTTCCGACCCGGTCGGTGCAAGTCAGTGGAATAGACGGTCAGCGTGACGGAGTCACACCTACGGCTGACACCAACAAATCACGGCATCATGCCTTTTGAAGTAACGATACAGACATGATTCAACAAGAAACTCGACTCAACGTCGCTGACAACACCGGAGCACGTGAAGTGATGTGCATCAAGGTGCTAGGCGGTAGCCGACGACGCTTCGCCGGATTGGGCGATGTGATCGTTTGCTCGGTCAAGAGTGTGATCCCGGGTAGCGACATTAAAAAGAAGTCGGTGGTCCGAGCGGTGATCGTTCGAACCAAGCAGCCGACGCGACGGCCGGACGGAAGTTATATCAAGTTCGACAGCAATGCCGTTGTGATCATTGATAAAGATAAGTCACCTCGAGGGACTCGTATCTTCGGGGCGGTAGCAAGGGAGCTTCGTGACCGAAGCTTCATGAAGATCGTCAGCTTGGCGAACGAAGTGGTCTGAGTGGTGGGCATGAGCCCAGCACTTGAATGTTTAGTACAAACCAGTGTTACATCGTATTTAGTAGTTCAACACGATGAAATTTCGCATAGATGACGAAGTTCAGGTGATCGCCGGGGCCGACAAAGGTCGCAAGGGCAAAATCCTGAAGATCGATAGAGTTAAGAATAAGGTGGTAGTTGAAGGCATCGCTAGGGTGTGGAAGCACGTCCGAAGAAGCCAGAAGAATCCACAGGGTGGGCGTCTTAATAAGGAGATGCCGATCAGTGCAAGTAATGTCATGCTTGTGGATCCGACCACCGGTAAACCAACCAAAATCGGCGTTCGCTACCTCGAGGATGGTAGTAAAGAGCGGTACGCCAAGACTAGCGGTGCGAGCCTGGGAGCGATCTCACCAGCACGTTCCGCATACGCCTCCAAGAAATAATCGATTGAAATCCCGCCAAAAGCTGCGGAACCAAACCTATGTCCGATTCCAAACCAAGACTCCAAGCCCGTTAGGAGGAAACCATTCGCCAGGCGATGGTGGAAAAACACGGGTACCAAAATTCGCACCAGATTCCTCAGATTGAAAAGATCACGATGAATATGGGTGTGGGTAGCGCGATTGGTGACAAGAAGATCCTCGACTTCGCGATTGACGCGATGACGCAGATCTCGGGTCAGAAGCCAGTAGTGACCAACGCACGGAAATCCATTGCTAACTTTCGGCTTCGCGAGGGAATGCCGATTGGGTGCATGGTGACCATGCGTCGCCACAGGATGTATGAGTTTTTGGACCGCTTGGTATCAATCGTATTGCCTCGTGTTCGTGACTTTCGAGGAATCAGTCGAAAGGCGTTCGATGGCAATGGAAATTACACGCTTGGTCTTACCGAGCAATTGGTGTTCCCGGAATTGAACCCAGATAGATTTACTCGTCCGCAGGGCATGAATATCACGATTGTGACATCTGCCAAGACCAACGACGAGGCCCGAGACCTGCTTGAATTGTTCGGAATGCCGTTCAGACAGGCACCCACGAAGACAGATGCGGCGTAACCCGGTTGTATACGACGCAATTTACTTAACAACCAGATAACTGAAAGTCACCCCGTGGCAAGCAAATCGAAAATCGCTAAGGCCAATCGACCTCCTAAGTTTAGTACAAGGAAAGAGAATCGCTGCAAGTTCTGCGGTAGACCTCGCGCCGTGTATCGTAAATTTGGCTTGTGTCGAATTTGTTTCCGTGAAAACGCAAACCTTGGACTTATCCCAGGCGTTCGCAAGGCTAGTTGGTGAGAATCGAAGGAATTAGGGGAACTGTACTACTATGATGACTGACCCAATTGCCGATATGCTAACTCGCATTCGCAACGCGGTAAGCGTGGAAAAACCATACGTCGATATCCCGTCGAGTCGCTTCAAGCGTGGCATCGCTGATGTTCTTAAGCGTGAAGGATTCATTTGGGATTGGAAAGAAGTCGACGAGGAAAATCCATCGGCCACTCTCCGTCTTGAATTGAAATATGGGCCCAATGGTGAACGAGTGATTCAGAGCATTCGTCGCATCAGCAAGCCTGGTCGCCGTCTCTACAGTCGCGGCAAAGAACTCAAGCCCGTTTTAGGGGGTTTGGGGATTTGCATCATCAGCTCTAGTAAGGGCGTGATTAGTGATCGTGAAGCGAGACGAGAAAACATCGGTGGAGAGGTGTTGTGTGAAGTCGCCTAGGCGATTCCACTTTTTGAGCACCGACCTATCGAAATCACCTTGAATGAATTGAAGCAAGTGACATGAGCCGCATTGGAAATAAACCTGTACCCATCGCCGACGGGGCGAAAGTGGTCGTCAACGGTCGAATGATCGACGTTGAGGGTCCTAAGGGTAAAGATTCCTACGAGCACCGTTCAGAAGTTGCCGTAATCGTAGATGAAGACGCAAAGACCGTGATGGTGAAGCGTCACAATGACGATCGACCATCGAGAGAATTCCACGGACTCACCCGCGCCTTGATTGCGAACATGATTGAGGGCGTGACCAAGGGATATGAAAAGAAACTTGAGGTGGTTGGAGTTGGATACCTGGCCGCAATCTCGGGCGACACCCTGCAAGTGCGAGCAGGATTTGCGAATGAACTGCACTTGAAGATTCCCGGAGACTTGGATGTGACTTGTCCCGACCAAACCCATGTGGTGGTTCAGGGTTGCAACAAGCAGAAGGTCGGGCAATTTGCAGCTGAAGTCCGAGCACTTCGTAAGCCAGAGCCTTACAAAGGAAAAGGAATCCGATACCAGGGCGAGCAAGTCAAGATTACGCCGGGTAAATCGGCAACCAAGTAAAGTTAGGGTTAAACGCATTAGAGCTGTCAACAAAAAATAAGAATACTCCGATATCAAAACCGTGATGAACCGGGATTGGCAAAGGGTGATCAGCAAGACAACAGCGTTAAAGATACAGATCAATCCAACGGTAGTTAGATGGACAAGAACAAGCAGATTCAAAAGAGACGGCAGCGTCGTCGCTTTCAAGTTCGAAGCAAGGTGCGCGGGTCCGCGAGCCAGCCTCGGCTATGTGTCTTTCGCTCCTTGAAGCATTTCAGCTGCCAGTTGGTAGATGATGATGCAGGCAAGACACTCGCCAGCGCGAGTACTCGGGACAAAGCACTGAAGGATCAGTTTTCGGCAACCGGGAACTGCGATGCCGCAGCTCTCGTTGGTAAAGCGATTGCGGAGAAAGCATCTGCATCCGGAATCCAAACCGTGAAATTTGACCGGGGACACAACCGTTTCCATGGGCGAGTGAAGTCATTCGCTGAAGCCGCTCGAGAGGGCGGGCTACAATTTTAATTTGAACAATCCATTGTCAACCTCGATGTGAGGGTTAGTACCATTAGTAACGGATCACGCAAACAAAGAACAAACGAGCCAGAGGGCCCCGGCGACGGCATGCTCGATCGCGTTGTGAAAATCAAGCGATGTGCGGCTGTGGTGAAGGGTGGGCGACGCTTTAGTTTTGCCGCGATGGTTGTCGTGGGAGACGGTAAGGGGCGTGTCGGCTGCGGTTACGGCAAAGCTAACGAAGTGCCTCCGAGTGTTCAAAAAGCTCAAAAGCAAGCTAGTCGCAGCATGATTTCGGTTCCACTCGTTGAAGGAAGTATTCCTCACCAAGTTTGGGGTCGATATGGCGCAGCGAAGGTGTTGCTTATTCCTGCCGGTGCGGGTACCGGTATCATCGCGGGTGAGGCAGTTCGTTCTGTCTGCGAAGCAACGGGGATTCATGACATTCTGACGAAGTCGTACGGGACGAATAACCCCGTGACTTTGGTCAAGGCGACTATCGATGCTTTATCCAAGCTAAGAACGGTTGAGCAGGTTGCAGCACTGCGTGGTCTGAGCGTCGAAGAATTGAACGCCTAAAGTAAAGGGGGTTGGTGAGTTCCAGCCTCGCACTTTCAAAAAACATCACACATTAAGTCGGTCTCCATCATGAACTTGAACGATGTCCATAGCGGCATTCAAAAGAACCGCAAGAGAAAGCGAATCGGTCGAGGTCCAGGAAGCGGCCACGGCAAGACTTCGGGTCGTGGCCATAAAGGCCATAAGAGTCGTAGCGGCTACAGTCGTAAGCCCAACTTTCAGGGCGGTGCCATGCCGATGTTTCGGCGGATCCCCAAGCGTGGCTTTAATAATCGCTGGGCTGTTACCGTCTTCGCTGTGAACGTGGGTCAATTGAACGACGCGTTCGATGATGGTGCTGAGGTGACCTTGGAAGCTTTGGCTGCCAAAGACCTCGCCAAGGGTACGTTTGACGAAGTGAAGATCTTGGGCGATGGTGAACTCACCAAAAAGCTGACCATTTCGGCACATCGCTTCAGTAAATCTGCTGAAGAGAAAATCGCTGCAGCGGGTGGAACCGTGAACAAGATTGTTGCGAAGCGGACTCCGAGCGAGCGGGTTGCGGCTTTGAAAGCAGCTGCGGAGTAAAGACTAGCGCTAGCTTCTAGGGGTGATCTCGCGCGACAGCGGTCAACTAATTAGACCAGGGCTTCGCGCGGAAGGTCATCCTATAGCACGCTTTGGAAAGATGGGATAGAGTTTTTTGCTCGAGCATTGGTCATGTCGCTAAAATGCAGCGGGCAAGGATGCGTAGGCGTTCCAGACTCCTATCGCCGGATTGATTAATAAACGTTACACTCGTGATTGAGTGGTGAGGCTTATATCCGATTGGATGGACCACGCCATCACCTTCGTATACTCCTTCATTGTTTCACGTCGCTGGGGCTTTTACGGTCCGAACGGCGAAAAGTAAGAAGACGGACCTGAAACATGTTCGAAAAGCTGCGCATCATTTTCTCTATCCCAGAATTACGTAAGAAGATTTTTCTTACCATTGGGTTGCTCGCAATCTATCGAATCGGTTTCCACATTCCTCTTCCGATGGTATCTACTAATCTTTCTGAAGATGGTGGTACAGCGGCTGAATTCTTCGAGAAGGTAGCTGTTTTTTCTGCGAGCGATTTGCGTCAAGCAACCATCTTTGGTTTAGGGATTATGCCCTACATCTCCGCATCGATTATTTTTCAGTTGTTGGGGAGTGTCTATAAACCGCTCGAAGAGTTGAAGAAGGAAGGCGAAGCGGGCCGGAAAAAACTCAATGAATACACACGGTATCTGACCGTCGCTATCTGTATCGTTCAGAGTTACATGTACATGAAGTTCATGCTGATGAGCGGAGGTGAATCGGGAAATGGCAATATCAATCCGAACTTCACCAATGGGGACCAAGGTCTCTTTTTTGGGTGGCAGATCGTGGCCGTCTTGGTGATGACGTGCGGTACCATCTTCTTGATGTGGCTCGGTGAGCAGATTGATGAGTACGGTATCGGCAACGGGATCAGCTTGTTGATCATGGCGGGGATCCTCGCTCAGATGCCAAAGGCGTTATTCGAGTTGATCGGAAACATGAAAACCGAGCTCACGGGTTTGAGTCGAGGTCAGATAGGCATTGAGACCCTAGTTCTTTTGGTCGTTCTGTTTGTGGGGGTCGTTTTCGTTGTTGTGTTAATCACTCTTGGCCAGCGGAAGATTCCAACGCAGTCGGCGAAATTTACCCGAGGTCGCCGGGTCTATGGTGGTACCCGTCAGTTCTTGCCTCTAAGAATTAATCAAGCTGGAGTGATGCCCATTATCTTCGCCAGTAGCCTTCTGATCATCCCGGGTATGCTCCTCGGCGGTCTGGCTGGCATGTTTGAAAGCGGCGGGTCCATGTTCCGGGTTTTCAATTACCTTGGTTTGACCCTAAACGATCAGGGATCCTTTTTCTTCAACTTCATGTACGTCGTGATGATTTTCTTCTTCTGTTACTTCTGGACGGCGATCACGTTCAATCCGAAGGAGATGTCCGACAACCTCAGGGATAGTGGTACCTTTATTCCGGGATATCGACCTGGTAAGCGGACTACCGACTACCTAGATAAAGTAATGGGTCGGATTACTTACGTGGGGGCTGCTTTCCTTTCCATTGTTGCGATTGTTCCAACAGTGGTTTACGGATCCTTGGGAGTGCCCTACTCCATCGCAGGTTTCTACGGAGGGACTGGCTTGCTCATTGCAGTCAGTGTAGCCTTCGACCTGGTTCAGAAAATAGACAGCCACTTGGTGATGCGAAACTACCGGGGCCTATTGGAAGGTGCTGGTGGCGGCGTTTCTCCGGTTGTCTAGAATCCTCTTCCCACACTCGGCGGATAATGGAGCGAGCTAGGTATTCCGCTCCATGAGGTAGGCAGTGACTGGATTCAGGCAATTGACCCATGACAAGTCGTTTTCGATGTGAAGAGTTGATTGGTTTTCTCTGAGGTCGTCAGAGGCATGCTTTCCAAGGGAATCAAACCTCTTCATCTCCGCACTCCGCAAGAAAGGGGGTCGAGTGTGATGCCAATCGGATTTGTCGGGCCTCCCGGCTCGGGTAAAGGCACGCAATGTGAGAAACTGGCTGCTGCTCTCGAGGTGCCCCATCTTTCCACCGGCGAGTTGTTGCGGCGGACGAAAGGCCGCTCTGCTCTGGGTGATCTAGTGGCTTGCTACATCGACCGGGGCTGTTTGGCTCCTGATTTCCTAGTTCTGCCGCTCGTGAAACGCTTGATGGGTCAGGATGATTTCTCAAGAGGTTGGCTGTTTGATGGTGTTCGTCGAACGGTGGCCCAAGCAGCTTGGCTAGGTGTTTATCTGGCCACCAAGGGGCAGAGGATTCATCGAGTCATTCATTTGCAGGTTCC
>JAAXIK010000368.1 GCA_012270385.1 Rubripirellula sp.
TCAACGGATTGTCAATTTCACAAATGATGTGATGCCGGTTCTTACAAAAGCCGGGTGCAATGCTGGGGTCTGTCACGCAAATGCTGGTGGAGGCCAGAATGGCTTTGAGCTTTCCTTGCTAGGGTTTGAACCAAGGGAAGACTACGAACATTTGGTGAAAGAAGGACGCGGCAGGCGTCTTTTTCCGGCAGCACCTGAGCAAAGTCTACTGCTTCGCAAGGCAGCGGGAGTCGTCCCACATGGTGGGGGAATTCGCTTGGAGCGAGGATCAAGCGGATACAATATGGTTCGTGACTGGATTCAGCAGGGAACACAATGGGATGCGGGGGACGCAGTATCCTTGGATCGCATCGAATTGCTTCCATCAAAAGGGACACTGTTGCGTGGTCGTGAACAGCAAATCACAGCAGTGGCACATTACAAGGATGGGCGTCACCGAGTCGTTACAAGTTTAGCACTTTTTGAGTCGAATCAATCCGCTCTTGCAACCGTTGACGAACAAGGATTAGTGACTGCGCAGGATCTTCCTGGCAATGTCTCCATCATGGTTCGGTATCAGGGTGAGGTTGCCGTCTATCGCGCATCGATTCCCTTGGGGGTAACTTCAGCTGAGCTAATTCAAAGACAAAATTTTGTTGACGATCATGTGTTTGATAATCTGAACACACTCGGTATTCCGCCCTCACCGCTATGTGACGATGCAACCTTCATAAGAAGAGTAACGCTTGATATCGCTGGGAGGTTACCCACTCTTGAGGAACGCAGATTGTTCCTTGCTGACGACTCACCTAATCGTCGCGAAGCTTATATTGATCAGCTTCTGAAAAGTCCTCACTACGCAGATTATTTTGCGAACAAATGGACCGCATTGCTCAAAAATCGTCGCGATGAAGCAAGCGATATCACGTCCAACTTTGCTTTTCATGCTTGGATTCGTGACAGTTTACTCGCCAACGTCTCATACGATCGTTTAGTACGTGAGCTTTTAGCTGCGACGGGCACGGTGATCGCAAATCCGGCAGTGGCATGGTACAAGCGAGTGAAAGAGCCCAAGCAACAAATGGAGGACGTTGCTCAGCTTTTCTTGGGCGTGCGTATGCAATGCGCACAGTGCCATCATCATCCATTTGAACGATGGAGTCAGGATGACTATTACGGACTGACCGCCTTTTTTACTCGGGTGGGTCGAAAGCCAACTGGGACGCGCGGTGAGGATATGATTTTCCATCAGCGAGGGATTGCTGAGTCAACGAACCTGAAGACTGGGGCGGCGATCCTGCCCAAAGCGCTTGGTAGTCAGGTTGGGGAAATTCGGGCGGAGGAAGATCCACGGCTTCGGCTCGCGGATTGGCTTGGGGAACCCGGAAATGCATACTTCTCCAAAGCGTTGGTCAATCGATATTGGAAGCATTTTATGGGGCGAGGTTTGATCGAACCGGAAGATGATATCCGAGATACCAACCCACCATCGAACCCAGAATTGTTAGATGCTTTGGCGGACTCTTTTACCCGCAGTGGTTATGACCTCAAATTGTTGGTCAAAAATATCACCATGTCGTCTGCTTACCAGCTCAGTTCTGAACCGAACGAGCATAACCGAGTTGATTTACAGAATTATTCACGCTATTACCCAAAGAGAATGCAGGCAGAAGTTTTGCTGGATTCGATCGATGATTTGACCGGGTCGAAAACTAATTTTGCCAATTTACCATCAGGCACCCGGGCCATCTCTCTACCCGATAACAGTTACAATAAATCCTCAGCTTTTCTCAAGGTATTTGGCCGGCCCGAGAATCAAAGTGTCTGCGAGTGTGAGAGGGTTGAAACGGCTAGTCTCGCTCAGAGTTTGCACTTGATTAATGCTCAAGACATTCGTGCGAAATTGACAGATTCCAAGGGTACAGCTGCAAGCTTGGCCGCAGATGAACGGAGTTTGCCAGAGGTGATTCAGGATATCTACCACCTGGCATTTTGTCGTGACGCAACAGAGCGAGAGCTTGCTGTTGCTGTGTCATATTTTGCAGATTCGCGATTTGATGATTCAGGTAAACCACTCGATGAATCGGTCGCTAAACGCGAAAATTTTCAGGATTTAATTTGGGCTGTCATCAATACAAAAGAGTTTTTGTTCAATCATTGAATTGATCAGGGCTCTGAGTAGCTTCGAATGTTTCGCTCATGAGCCGGATGGCATTGAAAGAGGTGATGACGGGCATTGGCACGTGTTGAATGAAGGCATGGCGGATATGAAAGGTGATGATAGTTCCATACGCATGACGGGATACTCGAGTCTCTTCAATGTATTTCGTGTGCAAGTGTTTCTGATCTTTGTCATGAGTTTTTTCTCGGGGAAAGCTGCTCTCTTCGCGCAGTCGGTGATTCTTCCGATGCCCCGGTTGACCACCACGATGCCAATGGGGATGCAAGCTGGCTCGGCTGGGGAAGTGCTGATCAAAGGTGAGTATCTTGATGGTCCTCGTTCTTTGATGTTTTCCGACCCACGTATCCAAGTTGAGCAAGTGCTCGATGAATCAGGGGAAATCGATGTGGATCGGTTCCTCGTGACGGTCCCAGAGGGCGTTGAGCCGAGTTTGGTTGAGGCGAGAGTGATGACACGACTAGGGGTGTCGTCGCCGAGAGCTTTCAGCGTGTCGGATCTTCCGGAAGTCACCCAAAGCGTGGCGAGCACGGATTTAGAGAAAGCGATGGACTTAGGTATTCCATCCATATGCAATGCATCGATGCCCCCGGAATCGGTTTGTTATTACCGAATAGAGTGCGCGGCAGGGCAGAGGCTGATGATCGAATGTGCAGCAAAGAAAATTGAGTCAAAGTTGAATGCCGTTCTCATCGTCGCAGATGATCAAGGGCGGGATTTGGTGGTGCAACGACGAGGGGATCGAATAGACTTCACTGCTCCCTCAGCAGGTCAGTACTACATCAAGGTGCATGAGCTAACGTTCAAGGGAGGTCCCGAGTATTTTTTTCGCCTGCACGTTCAGGAGGCAAACCCAATCACACTCGCGAATGATTCCCAAGGAGTGGATGCGGTGAATGCTTTTTCATGGCCGCCACCGGGGATTCCATCTGCTGCGATTACAGAAGAAGTCGAACCGAATGATTCCCATGATCAACCGCAGCTAATCCAATTGCCTTGTGATTTGAAAGGAGATTTCGCCAAAGCGGCTGACGTGGACCTTTTTCAGTTTGAAGGAAAGAAAGGTGAGGCTTGGTGGATTGAAGTGGCATCCGAACGACTTGGCCGACCAACGGATGTAGCTCTCCTTGTGCAGCGGATAGTTGAGGTCGATGGGAAGCAAGTCTACCAAGATGTGGTTGAACTCAATGACATACCCAGTCCCGTTAAGGTTTCGACCAATCATTACGCTTATGATGGGCCACCTTACAATGCGGGTTCTCCAGATATTCTCGGTGAGCTTCTCCTTCCGGAAGATGGAATGTACATCGTCCGGCTTGTTGATTTATTCGGAGGTACGAGAAATGATCCAAGGAATGTCTATCGGCTGCTGATTCGCAAACCGCAGCCAGACTTCGCCATTGTGGGTTGGGCCATGCATATGGAACTTCGAAATGGGGATCGCAACGCTGTCTCCAAACCCATTGCCTTGCGGAATGGCGGGACCATGCCACTGGAAATCGTGGTCATTCGTCGAGATGGGTTTGAGGGTCCAATCCAATTATCACTCGAGAATCTGCCCGACGGGGTCACTGCGCAGGGGATTCATCTTGGTGAGGGTGAAAGCCGCGGCATGATTTTGGTCACTGCCAATGAAGGTGCTCCAGCTGGATTTTGTGAAGCTTCTCTTGTGGGTACAGCAGAGATTGAAGGTAACGTGGTTAGGCGTGAGGGGCGACTCGCCTCGATGGCATGGCCGGTCAAGGACCATTGGCAGGAGATTCCAGCACCTCGATTGTTACAGAAGATTTACGTGTCAGTAGGTGGACAAGAATCTGCTCCGCTATCGATGAAAGCTAGAGATTCGAATATCTATGAGGTTGAAGAGGGAGGAACTCTTTCCATTCCGCTTCTTCATTTTCGACGTTCCGAATTTTCTGGATCTTTAATGAACGCAAAAGTGTTCGGTAAGGGATTGGAAGGGTTTCGAGTTGAGATTCCACTCGACTCAGATCATTCCGAATTAACGATCGATTTGTCCAAATATCCACTGAAGCTCGGAGATCATGCGATTGCTGTTTATGGAGGAGCGGTTGCCAAATATCAATACTTTGCCGACTCAGTTGTGTCAGCTGAAGAAGCCTTGGAAGGTCTGCGTTTGCAAGAGATACAGCTTTCGCAGAGATCTGCTGAGCTTCAGAGAAAGCTGGGTGCAGTGGAAGAACCAGAAAAATCTGGATTGGAGATTGAGGCTCAATCCATCGAAGATTCAATCAAATCGCTTCAGAAGAAAATAACTGAAGCTGAACGGACCGTGAAGCAGTGCACTGATCGTGCAAAGGCCAAGGATATCGTCGATATTGTTGTGTCAGAACCCATCCACGTGCGAGTCGTCGCAAAGGATAAGCCATGAGTGATCCATTTTATGCATCTTCAATCAAACGTTGCCCAGGCCCTGGTGCTTTGGAACGTCGTGGATTTATGCGTATGGGGCTGGCAGGTTTTGCGAGCCTCAGTCTCCCGGGAATGTTGCGATTACGTGCGGAGAATCCCAGTGATGGAGAGGGCAAAAAAGAACGCACTGCAGTAATCATGGTATGGAAGCCGGGTGGATGCTCGCATTTGGACACGTACGATCCCAAACCCCTTGCCGAAAGTGAGTATCGCGGTCCGTTCCGAACGATTCCAACTAAGGTGACCGGTGTTCATTTTTCTGAACTACTGCCTCGGCAGGCTGCCATTGCAGACAAATTCTGCGTTTTGCGATCAATGCACCAAACCGCGGCAGGGCATCCAGCAGGCTCAATGCAGATGCTATCCGGCGACCCCGATACTCGCGACAAGCCCAAGCCGAAACTTCCTGATTGGATGTCCGTTGCAAATTACTTACGTTCGCAGGAAGGAAGCCGCTCTCAACCGCTCCCTCGATACGTGGGGGTTAATCCACCGACAACCTATAACGGCCCAGCTTACCTCGGTGACGCCTACGCCCCATTCTCGGTACTAGGTGACCCCAATCTTCCTAACTTTAGTGTTCCCAATATTGGACTCGCCAACCAGCGAGAGATGAACCGGATCAATCGAAGGGTGGAGTTGAGAAAGAGTTTGGATAGCTTGCAACGTGCCTTTGATGTACACGGGGATCTTGATGCTTTAGATCAGTTCGAGACGCAAGCGTTGACGTTGTTAACGAATCCAAAGACCAAAGAAGCTTTCGATTTGAGTAAAGAGGATGATCGAACAAGAGATCGTTACGGTCGCAATACTTGGGGCCAACAACTCTTGATGGCCAGGCGTTTGGTTGAAGCCGGAGTGGAAGTGCTTACCACCAGTCTACGTGGACCATTGTGTGGTAGGGTCAGCAATTGGGATGACCATGCTGTGAATCATCATGTTTTTGACGCAATGCGATTTAGAGCAGATGCCTATGATCAGGCGGTCACTGCTTTGATAGAAGATCTATATGAAAGAGGACTTGATCAACGAGTCTTGGTGGTGGTGACGGGTGAGTTTGGCAGGACTCCGAAGGTTAACTACCAACCGAGTACGGGTGCTGGAAATGCAAGCGCTGCCGCGGGAACCAAGCAACCGGGGAGAGATCATTGGCCCCGGGCCTTCAGTAACCTTTGGGCTGGCGGGGGCATCACGCCCGGACAGTGCATTGGAGCCACGGACCGACGGGGTGAAGATGTGATACAGCGCCACTGTAATGCGGGCGACTTTTTGGCAACGATCTATCATCATCTTGGGATCGATTCATCCAAAGTTTTCATCAAGGATTTAAATGGGCGTCCCACCCCCATCGTTGACCATGGGCGCCCGATTCCTGAGCTCATCAGAGGTTAAACACCTACGCACTCGACTTCGCTCAAACATCCACGTTGTCCGTGGTTTACAGGTGGAGTGAGACAGGCGAGCAGAGTCTATTCGCTGAAAGGGAATGAAATGCAGTCGCGTGAATTCCACGCTTATCTTTACGGACCGGATCGAAAACCGTTGGAAACGAGTTTTGAATCCGCAAAGGAGCGTCTCGAGGAACTTCCCGGTCTGTTCTTTGAATTGGATGGGTCCTTTGCCTGGATGCAAGAGAGGGGGAGTAACGAGATCTACGGTATCCTTTATGATGCGGGAGGGCGGATCCAATACTGTGATTTGCACGGTAAGTGTCCAAAATCGGCTTTGTTACGATTCTGTTCGGCTTTGCTGGGAGGGGATTCGTTCTCGCTGGAAGTTCTTTTGTTGCCCGGTCAAAAGTTGCAAGATTTCCAAGAGTTTGTAAAAGCCTGGGATGAGACGGATTACAGCTAAGTGATCAGGCTGCCCCAATGAGTGATCAAGCAGCCCTGTGAGGACACACCGCGAGAACTTCTTTTCATGGTTGGCGGGGCGATGCAAACCGAGCCTCATCTCATCGCGAGTAGGCCATATGCTTGGTAAATAGGGCCAAAAACATGGACTCGCTTCTATACTTCTAAAAATGACATGGAGAGCGATTGATCTGCAGATTTATTGCGAATGCAGATGTATCGTGACTTTTTCTGTCGCTTGTGCCAATTGGCACAACGATTGCACCTAATTATGGGCAGTTGAGACAAGGCGACTCAACGAAGTGTCTTCAGTTGTTTTACTCCGTGTTTTAGGAAGGAATTACAGCCATGTTGAATTCAATCAAAAATCTTTCGTCGCTAACTGAGACAAAACAGTCGCATAATGAGACAATTCCATGCGATCTGGAAATATCGAGACGGGTTCGCTTGATTCAGTCACAGTGGTCAAACGAAGAAAGAGAAAAAAGACGCGAAGCTGCTCAGCGACGCCTCAATGATCTTCTCGATACACTGACTGGGCCGGCAGCCTAGTGTGTAGTGACTTTGAGTATTGGGATTCATCTGGAGAGAGTCAATCGTTGACCCTATCCATCGTGAGTCTTACCAAGGTTGAAAAGATCAGCCATGAGTGACACGACTGCGTTGGCAGCCACGGTCTGCCAATGCAAGATCTTAATGATCATCTTCTAGATCGTTTGAACGGAGACGGATGCAGTCATGAGTCGAGGCTTTGCCCTCCTCCTGCGTTCGAATGAACATCTTCTCCAGCCGGTTCTTGGTGATATCTTGAAGCTTCCAGGAACGATTCAAGGAGCACGAGCGCGGCGACAGCATCAAGCCGTTTTTTTTCTTTACCCCTGGTGTAACCTCCGGCCATCATGCGTCGCTTTGCATCCGCGGTGGTGAACCGTTCGTCAAATAGTCGCACTGGTGTGGATGTTTCCTCGGCGAGCCATTTCGCAAAATCGCGGCACTCCGCACTTTTTTGGCTTTCGCCACCATCACAGTGAATCGGTAGACCAACGACAAACCCAGAGATCTTTTCAAGACGAACTAATTCTCGAAAGTAATCTCCATCGTCACGCCAATTTTCAGCGGGATGGATTTCTAGCGGGCTTGCAAGAATGCGATCTGGATCGCAGATCGAAATCCCAATTCGGACGGTACCGAAATCAACGCCTGCAAGTCTCCCTTCGCTGGGAAATTCAGTCTTAATCGGTTCTTCAGAGTCCGGTTGCATAAAAATTTGCTTCACATCTTCGTAAGAAAGAATCGATGATCCGATGGTGGTGATATCTCGCGATGATATTTGTAGCTCGTTTATCGCACATCACACACTTTCCAGCAATCACCAAAGATTCCAAAGAAGAAGTGGGCTACGCGCCTCAGACTCTTCGTGAGTGGAAATTCTAATCCGTGCGATGACCACCTCACTCTGAGGAGGTTTTATTGCGTTGAAATAGGATACCGAGCGGCCGGTTTCGATCGTTTACCAGCTTTGGAATCTAAGATCGGGTAGAGTTCCCAAACCTTGATTTTGTTCTCTTCTCCCACGGTAGCCGCAAATGCGGGATAGTCTTTTCCGGGGTCTGGTTGAGACAACGCGACCCCAGCGATTGGACCCGTATGCGCAGGGCGATCTTGAGACGGCTCGAGTAGAGTGTCTGCTGACTTCAGTATTCTTTCAGTTTCGGCGTCAATGGTGATGGAGTACTTACTGCGTTTCAGTAAATCCCAAATATAAACTTGCCCGCTTGAATCACCGGAGATGAGCCAACGTCCATCACGGGTTACATCATGCACAGGTATGGACCGGGCAGTCGAGGGGAAACGGATTGTTTCTTCTTCTCGCGCAGAGTTCATGTTGATGATTGAAAAGCTCTCTGGCCTGAGGGCAAGGATACGGTACTGGGTTCCGCGATGAATCGACAAGTTATCGGTGTCGTCAACGGTCTCGGTAGGTGATTCGATGAACCAGATACCTTTACCCATGGAATTTTGAACTACAGGTGACTTTTCATCCGTCAGCTCTTTGATCGATTTTCGACTCTCCTTCACTTTCGAATTTGAATCCCAGGTGATATTCCAACGACTCAATTTGTACTTGCTCTTCTCGTATTCTCCATGTGAAACAAGAATCTTATCATCGGGAGAGAATACGAGAGCATCGACTCCAATCAGGTTCTTCTGAGAATCATCTATCCGTGAATCGTATTGCCCTAAATTGGGTGGCTTGTTGGTGAATCGATTGGCCTGCTGAGTCCGATTAGTGACCGGTTGCGGTTGGTTCCATTCTGTGGCGTGTTCAACATCTTCCTCTTTGTGCAGTGCACACGTCGATAGAACCGCGATAAATATCTGATGTTTTTTTGGGCCTCGTGTCGCAAAAGCCTCATGGTGCGTTTTATTGGCAAAAGCTACCGCCGTCACGACTTGATCATAGCCTCGATGGACCCAGATCGGAGTCTCTGAGGATTGTTCATTGTGACCGTTCAGAGAGAACACCTGAAGGATGTCGCTTTCTTTCCTGTATCCACTTCCCAAGCCGTGAGCATATCTTTGACTAGCTTTGTCTACAGCCCATGCACTTGCGATCTGGTTGCCCACCGCTGAACCATTACTGAGAAAAGACATACCTGTTGGTGCAGTTACGACACCAGCCGAGAGATTCATGGGAATGATTGTGGATAATTGAAAAGGTTCAAGCGTCCAGTCCCGGAGTTTTAATCCACTGAGTGCGTGGTCCCAAATCTGCAACCTGCCTGCAAATTGCTTCGCTTCTGCCGGTGTGTTCGGTTTGCGATTTTGCGGCGTTTGCTTAGAGGGTTGCCCAGCGTAGAGGCGGTTTCCATCGATTTTTATCACGATAGATCTAAGCATGTCATCCTGCTCGAATGAGTAGTCCGTTTGGCTTTCAAACAACTGATTTGTAAATCGGTTTCCAGATGTTTCTTGTACCTGATTAATGCCAAGTTCGGTTGAGAAAACCGGCTTCAGCTTGGCGAGTTTCCTGCGGACTTGCGAGATTGTAGCTTTGTCATTTTTATTGGAATTCAGCGCCGCCTTGAGCGTGGATGCTGCCGCGATCGCCGCGTCGATGGTCTCCTCTGGAGCCTTTAACTGCTCGATCACAGCTAGTTCGGGTTCATTCCGGTTGAGAGCTGATCTGGCTTCCTGTTGAGTAATTGGTTCGGTGGAAAGTTCGGGTTTGAGCTCCTGCTGCTGTAATGGTTCAAGCACAGGCTTGAGAGATGTTCGTCGGACAGAAACCTGATTTTCAATTCCTAGGGTTGACATGTCGATAGCGAGGATCCGCATGTCTTCACCGAAGCTTACCAAGAAGTTGTCTTGTGTAATGCTCAATGATTCCACCGAAGTTCTGTGACCACCTATGGAGGCAACTTGTTGGCCATCCGATAGCCTCCAAGCTCCAACACCTCCTTTCAAAAGGCCAGCAAAGCGGTACTTGC
>JAAXIK010000058.1 GCA_012270385.1 Rubripirellula sp.
TCACTTGGATATTTAAAATGAAAACTGAGATATTGCATAATCCCCGATGTAAAAAGTCTAGAGACGCTCTCGAATACCTAACACACCATTCAATTCCGCACACGGTAGTCAAGTATCTTGATAATCCGCTTGGAAAAAAAGAATTGAAAGCGGTTGCTAAAAAACTTGGTCTCGCGCCAGAAATGATGGTTCGCAAAAAAGAAAAAAAATTCAAAGAGATCGCCACAGATCAGAATATGGATTCTGATGAACAGTGGTTTGAGTTACTTGCGAATCACCCAGCCTTGCTTGAAAGACCGATTGTGATTCACGGTAACCAAGCAGCAATTGGGAGGCCGCTAGAACAGGTCATTAAATTATTCGAGTGAAGGAACATGTTATGCTTCCCTTTATAGATTTAATGGGAAACGGCAAAGAAAGGCAGACCCATTCACATTCAACGTTCACATGAATGACCCCGATCGAAAGCATGAATAAGATCAGATCCCGTGAAGATGAGGTCACACCTCCACACCTTTACTTCAATCGACGCGCTATCATGCGGGCCGGTGCAGTGGCAGCTACCGCAGCAACAACCACGGCTGCCTACCGTTGGTTCAATCCAAAGATTGATATAGTCAATGAAGCAAAACCCATAGCCAATCTAAAGCAACAGGATGAGTCCGAGGGGACCGAGCAAATCCGGGGCTGGCAGACGGATGAGGAGAAAACGCCCGAGTCAGACATCATCAGCTACAACAACTTTTACGAATTCACGACGGACAAGCGACGTGTTGCAGCGGTCGCGAGAGATTTTCAAACTGATGGATGGCAAATCACGATTGATGGCCTTGTGGAAAAACCCCAAACTTTCACCGTTGATCAAATCCACTCAATCTCCCAACCGGAAGAGCGAATCTATCGAATGCGATGCGTGGAGGCATGGTCCATGGTCATTCCATGGGCCGGCGTGCCTCTAGGTCGGATACTTGATGTGGTTCAACCTCTGCCGACGGCCAAGTTCGTGGCCTTCGAAACCTTACTTGATCCGGAACGCATGCCGGGTCAGAAAACCAACGTATTGGATTGGCCATATGTAGAAGGTTTGAGATTGGATGAAGCAAGTCATCCATTGACGCTCCTAGCAACCGGTCTATACGGAAAACAATTACCACCGCAAGATGGCGCTCCGATTCGGCTTGTCATTCCTTGGAAGTACGGCTTTAAAGGAATTAAGTCGATCGTACGTATAACTCTCTTGGATAAGGAGCCACCCACAAGCTGGAATCGCTATGCTCCGGCTGAATATGGGTTTTACGCTAACGTCAATCCTCAAGTTGACCATCCTAGGTGGAGTCAGGCAACTGAACAGCGCATCGGCGAATCAGGTCGTAGGAAAACGCTCATGTTCAATGGCTATGAGGAACAAGTTGCCTCGCTTTACGAAGGCATGGATCTGAATCAATTCTTTTAAGGTGTCTTGGATCGAGCATGAATTCCTCGAGATTTACCAAACTACTGGTATCCATCAACGCGATCATTCCACTTCTCATTCTTGGATGGGATGCCTGGAACCAGCAGCTTGGTGCAAACGCGGTCAATACCGCCATTCATATCACTGGGATCGTCAGTATCGTCATGCTGCTGCTCTCCCTCCTCATCACACCCCTGATCCGTTTTACCAAGCAAACACAATGGTTTGCGCTGCGGAAAACGTTTGGTCTATTCGGTTTCCTGTATGCGGTAGTACACCTAGCCATCTATTTCTTTTTGGATCGGGAAGGCAATATCGCGAGCACAATTAACGAAGTGACCTCGCGTCGCTTCCTCCAGATTGGCACTCTCGCAATTCTCTTGCTGATTCCGCTAGCGCTGACCTCAACACAGGGAATGCGGAAACGCTTGGGAATCCAAAGATGGAATCGTTTGCACAAACTTGCATACCTCATCGCAGCTTTGGTCGTTCTCCATTACTATCTGCAAGTGAAATCGGATACTCGTTCCCCAATCGCATTTGCGATTATTCTCATCGCCCTGCTCGCAAGCCGCGTTCCATTTTGGAGTAAGCTCAAGGAAGAAAAGAGTAAAGCACTGCAGGCTCCCCGTGGCAAAAACCATTCATGGCGAGGAGATCTAAAACTAATTGGAATTCGTTCCGAATCCGACACCGTAAAATCTTTCCGTTTTGGAACACTTGATGGATCGAAAATTCCATTCGAATTTAAAGCAGGTCAGTTCCTCACTATTCATTTGACGATTGAATCCAAGCGTGTCCGACGGTCCTACACCATTTCGTCTTCACCGCTCGAGAACGACTGGATTGAGATTACCGTGAAGAAGGAAGCTCAAGGTCTTGCATCCTCTTACCTTCACAACCAGACCAAATTAGGTGACACCTTCCCCTTTCGAGGCCCGTTCGGAAAATTTACCCTCGATACTCATCAGACAGACCAAGTGATATTAATCGCAGGTGGGGTGGGTATCACACCTCTGATTTCCATCCTACGCTTCTTGCGAGATAGTCATTGGGAGGGTGACATCCAAATGCTTTTATCAGCAAAACAAGAGTCTGACCTCTTATTCCGTGAGGAACTAAGAGAAAGCCAAAAAACGCTTCAAGCATTAGAAATACAAGAGACAATCACTCAACAATGTCCTGAATCTTGGACCGGCTTAAGAGGTCGCATTCAACAAGATACCATTGATCAGATGACGTCGCGCAGTCCGGACGCACATGTCTTTATCTGTGGCCCCGACGCGATGGCAGATGACTTATGTGAAATGATCAAACGGACGAACATTCCAGATGAGCATATTTTCCGGGAAAGCTTCGGAGGCAAAAAAACATCCGCACCAAATGCTGCTGTGGAATCTGGGGAATTTGAGATCGAGTTTTCGAGATCGAAGATAAAAATCAAGGAGACACACAACGATACTGTGCTGGACCTCGCGGAAAGCGCAGATGTGTCCATTGAATCAGACTGTCGATCCGGTATTTGTGGTCAATGTAAAGTCAAATTAATCCGTGGCGAGGTTACCATGGACTGTGAAGACGCATTAAGCAACTCTGATAAAGCGGCAGGTTTGATACTTGCCTGTCAGGCTAACGCCAAATCCAACCTCATCGTAGACGCATGATACTGACTATTTATAGATTGAAGATTCCCTGTTTTGCCCTCTTAGTCACGCTGATAACGAGCAGTCAGGTACTTGCGACAGAAGCAAAAGGTCTCGTTCGTATTCTTACTGTGGGTAATAGCTTCACGAATAATGCAACCGAGTTGCTAGGAGAAGTTGCAGAGAGCCGTGGCAGGAAACTTATCCATAAACGACTTCACATTGGTGGATCCTCATTAAAAAAACATCACGACCTCGCTGTGACGCCAACGAATCCTATTCAAGGATCTGGAACGCCTTACTCCAATGGAGAAACATTGACCGAGGCGTTGAAGAGTGAAGACTGGGACTTTGTCACCCTTCAACAATTGAGCATCAAAAGCCATAACGCTTCCACCTATGAGCCTTATATTTCAAACATCGCTCAACTTATCCATCGATTCGCACCGCAGGCGGAACTGGTTATTCATCAAACATGGGCCTATCGCTGCGACGACCCTCGATTCTCAAAGTCGCTATACCAAGAGGGCGAGCCGCGCACTCAAGAAGAGATGTATCAAGGTTTGGCGAGTGCCTATGCAAAGGTAGCACATAGCTTGAATGCGAAGATCATTCCTACGGGAAACGGATTTTGGAGGGCAGATAATGATCCAAAATATCGCTATCAACCTGCTGAGGATGCGGCGGCTAGGAAATTCATTTTCCCTGAACTTCCAAATCAAACCTATTCGCTTCACAAAGGTTACAACTGGAAGAAAAAAGATGGACAGAATCGTCTCAATATGGATGGTCATCATGCGAGTTTAGCTGGTAAGTATTTAGCAGCCTGCATCTGGTACTCTTGCTTGTTTGCTGATAACCCTGAATTAGTAACCTTTAGACCAGACGAGATATCAGCCGACTACGCAGCTTTCCTAAGAAAGATTGCAAAGGAAGTGACTGAACAACAGTCGGGGACGCTATCTGGAAAATCAATCCGGCAGAAACGGCTAGATAGTGATCCCAAACGTTATCAACTGGTAGTACGTGCCAGCGAAGTGGACCCGGAAATTGGAGAGTACCCATCTATAGCATTTACCCGGGGAACGGATGATCGCCCCAACGATTTACAGCATGCTTCTGTAGATACGCGTTATGAATCAAAGGGAAAATTAGTTCTTTGGCTGATGTCGCATAATGAGGAATTGTTTGAACGATTGAATCAATACGGCATGCATGCCATGAGCGTACATTATGCGCGGGGCTGGTTTAGCAAGCTCTGTCAACCACAACCAGCTACACCGTTGGCACGCGGGCAAGTCAGATTAGAAGCGGCAACTGGGCTCGATCAGAGTGATGAACTAAATCTTCAATACCGTGATGGTGCTGCGGAAAGAACGAGACGATTCTTAATTTGGCTTCATGATAAAAACCCCTCTGCTAACTGGGATCAGTTTCTTACACCTGACTTCGATCGTGTACGCTGGGATAAGGTCATCGTGAGTGGCGCATCTCATGGAAGCACTACGGCGGCACGCTTTGCAAAATATCAACGTGTGGATCGAGTTGTCATGTTATGCGGGCCGAGGGACCAAGACCAAGATTGGCAAGAACTTTACTCAGCCACACCCGAATCCCGTTTCTTCGGCTTCTCGCATGTGCTCGATGGTGGATGGACGGGCGACCACTATTGTCGTTCCTGGCAACTGCTTCGCATGAATCGTTTTGGTCCAATCATCGACGTCGGGGAAAGCTCCCCACCCTATTCTCACACTCGACGGCTGATCTCCAATGCAAACGTTGAAGGGGACGCAAGAAAAGCCCACTCCGCGGTGACCCCCGGACGCGCTTCTCCAAGGGATACCCAAGGTAATTACCTCTACGAACCAGTCTGGAGATATCTTTACACCTCCCCGATAGAACGGTTCGGAGATGCAGTAGCAGCAGAAGTCGATTGTAATCTGAATCAGTGATACCAAACAGAAGCTTTTTATGCTGCTTCTGTAAAGGAATGCACGGTCATCTGCGAGAGTTTTTTACTCGCGGGGACATGGCCAAAGCCGCACTCTGTTGCAGATTAGCAAGATAGCTGAGTGAACCATTCCCTCGAACGCGAGGATTTATTTGCTAATTGATTCGGGAAATTGTTGACGTACCAATATCGAATGCTTGGCAGCGACTTCCGGGTATAAGTGAACTGCATTGATGGTTTCATCTGAATCACCAACATGGTTGTATAACTCTCTTGCAATTACCTGCTCGGTTCCGATCGAACGCCATTCCGTGTAACGCCAATCTCGTGTACGAACTGAATAACCATTCGCTTCCCATTCCTTTCGTGGTCGATAAAAAGGCTGAGCGTGTTGGGTAAATGCCGCTTGCTTTAGATCACTGCTTCGGTCTTCAAATAACTCGCTCTGATCGACACCATCTAAAAATTGCTCAGATGTAAAACCCAATCCAGCAAGTGTGACCAATGTTGGATAGAGATCGACCAATTCAAAAAGACCCACTGTCGTCTTTCCGTGGCTTGCCATTGCTTTTGGATCAGCAATGATCAGAGGAACCCTTGCATCGAGTTCAAAGTTTGTCGTTTTTCCCCACAGATCCCGTTCACCCAAGTGAAATCCGTGATCGGAAACGAAGACGATAATTGTGTTCTCCGCATGTCCACCTTGATTCACAGCCTCTAGGATTTTTCCCAGCTGAGCATCCAAAAAGCTAATCGACGCATAATAGCCTCGCTTCAATTGTCGAATCTTCTCAGCAGACAGTGATCTAGAGCTTTCCCGCTGTCCGTAACTCCAAAGCTCCTTGGAATCGTGTAAGGCTATCGAGGGTACATTCCTATATTCCTCGAGACCTAAAGGTAACACCATATCCGACGGTTTATATTGCTCCCAATATTTAGAAGGTGCAACAAAGGGGAGGTGCGGCCTCCAAAAACCAACGGCGAGAAAAAACGGCTTAGCCTCCTTGGGATAATCACGCAGGACCGAAGCAGCGAGATTGGCTATTTGTCCATCACGATAATAAAAATCGGGAACATCCAGAGCTTCAACCACAGGGGCTTTTACGAACTGTGTATCCCGATTCCCTACAGGTGTATTGTTATGAATGGTATCTGCAGCATGTGTACCCTTATGTAACACCTCATCAACAGACCAAGATTGACGATCTTGTGTTTCCCCCATGTTGTGGAACATCTTTCCAATGTTCTGGCAAAAATAACCGCGATTTTTAAAATATTGAGGGAGCGTGATGATGGAGTCACCACGGTCCGTAGTTTCTCTAAAGCTCTTACGCAGGTCATCCACTTTGATTGTGTCCGGGCGCAATCCCGTGAGAAACGATGATCTCGACGGATTGCAAACCGCCTGCTGACAATAAGCCCTTTCAAAAGTCAGCCCGCGGTCCGCTAATTTTGACAAATTTGGTGTTTGTGCGACTTGATCCCCATAGGGACCGATCGAGCAATTCAGATCATCGGCTACCACCAAGATGATATTGGGTGGTCGTTGTTCTTTCAGGTTGGAAGCAACAGAGCTGTAAGCAACAGTGAGAAATGTCAGAAATAGAACAACACGCATCTTCTCAACACCTTTCAAAGGAAATGGGATAAGGTGATTCTGAATGTAAACCTTCGCAACCAAAAGCAATTTGGTCACCGACTGATTATGTATCTTCCGATCACTTAACGACGGGTACGTGAATCCGTGCGAATAATATCAGCTTGATCAGCCAACGCATCATTTTTTCATCTTCCTATAGTAGGAGAGATCCCACTCTGAAAAAATCCATTAGAATTCATGCTCAGGTATTTCTTCGAAATACCTTCAACACCAGTAAGTGAGTCTGATGTTGACCACATTCTAACTCTGCACGATCACCTCCGCGGTGGTTGCATCAATCATTTTTTTTCTTGTTTCATATCACATGATCGTTCGATTCGTATTACCCATTTTCTGTCTTTTATCTGCTGCGTTGAAAAGTAGGGCAGAAGAATTCTCGTACACAATTGTCGTATCTGAAATTACCTACTCGGATACCGAGTGGTCTAAGGTGGTTGATCGGCTACGTGTGAAGTATCCCCAATCCGCGATTATCACATGGAAGGAAAATGTCGGTGAGATCCTAAAGAATCTTGCAGATCAACATCCCCGGTACACGTGCTTCGTTGCCAAGTCGACGGAGGTGAGTCGTGATTTTGTCGCCTCGGTCCACCGAGTCACGCGTCAGTTGGATAAAGACCCCTATTGCGACACGCTTTGGGGTATCTTGACGGGCTACGATGCGAAGAACGCGATAGAAATTGCATCAGAAGAAGATCCACTAACCATCGACCAGGTTTCGGCAGGAACTGAGATTGCTTTGTCGATGTGTAATCAAGGTGTGTGGTATGACGAGCTGGTTCAACATAAGAAGGTAGAAAAGCTGTCCGATGGGACCATCACAGAAAGTAAGGGTCCCGCAGACACGACTCATGCTCTTGCGAATTCGCTTTGCCAAGAGTCGACACAGCTATTTGTTACCTCTGGTCACGCAACGGAGAGAAATTGGCAGATCGGTTTTCGATACCGAAATGGATACTTCCAATCGAAAGCGGGTCAGATGTATGGCCGCACAACCACGGGAGAGGTATTTCCGATTGAGTCAAAGACTCCCAAAGTGTACATGGCTGTTGGAAATTGTTTGATGGGTCACATTGATGGACCAGACGCCATGGCATTAGCGTGGATGAATTCGGTGGGTGTCAAGCAAATGGTGGGATACACAGTCCTCACCTGGTACGGATACAGCGGTTGGGGTGTGTTGGATTATTTTGTAGAACAGCCGGGACGCTACTCGATGACGGAAGCATTTCACGCGAACCAGCACGCGTTGATCCATAGGATCAATACCTTCTTCCCTGAGCTTTCTGCCGCGGAAATCAACGCTGGATCCAACGCACTACCCATGACGCAACCAACCCCCGAGGGTCAGGCGATCGGACTCAAATCCTCAGATTCACGGGGACTTTTGTGGGACCGTGATACCGTAGCTTTCTATGGTGATCCAGCTTGGAATGCAACACTCAGGGCCCTTCCCAAAGCTTTTGATCAATCTCTTACGATTCAGGAAGATGTGTACACACTGACTGTTACACCTCGAACAGGCAATCAGTCGTATGAGCCGATCAATACCAACGGTTCCCAAAGGGGTGGACGGCCTATCCTTGAATTCCTACCTCACAGAATCGGAGACGTCACCAGTGTAGAGGGTCAAGAGTTGAATCCTGTCATTACTGATGACTTTGTGCTGATTCAAAATCAGGTCGCAAAACAATTTCAGAAGCCTATTATTCTGAAATTTCGAGCAAGACCAATCGCTACTCCCAAGCGATTCAACTCATTGAACTAGAGCACCTGACTCCCACTGACTGAACTCTGCCCAAACTGGCATATGATCTGATACGCGTAAAGCTTCGGCAGCGGTGATTCCTAGTTCTCTCTCCATGTCGAACACACCCCATCTCCCGGTGTATTCCGTAGTCTTAGCGGAGCTGAACAGCAGGTTGTCATAGGTTTTGGTCCGGCGGGTATTAGTAGGTACACCTTCAACGGACCAAGAAAGGTATGGGATGGATCGGAGGGGACCAAACTGCGAAGGAGAAGCATTTAAATCCCCTAATAAGATCACGTCATCTTCGTCAGTACGATTACTCTGCATCACGCGGAAAACATCCGTCAGTGCATTAAGCTCTTGAGGAACCTCATCAGGATCGGTGTGGGTATTGACCATCCAAAACGTAAATGCACTTGTTGTATCTCTTGTCTTCGCTCGAAACCGAGTGACAAATGGCTCCCGATGCAATTGATCATCGGGATCAGAAATCGTACCGATGGAACTTGGGTCATACTCAATTCGGTCTGTATCAAAGACGAAAGCATACTGCTCCTTACTGACTGTGCGACCTAATCGAGGGCCGATCAAGAAACTGAAATTCCTTCCCGTAGCATTGGCAGCTTGTATAAGTCGGGGAAGAACATCGTCTTCCTTTGACCTCACCTCCTGAATGGCAATCAAATCGAATCGACGAATGATCTCGGCCAACCTCTGAACAACATCTGATTTGCTCATCTTGCTCTGTCCCAACACCTGAATATTGAAACTTGCAATCAGCAGGGGTCGCTCCGATACAAAATCTCCCGCGGGAGCTGACGAAGAGGACATACGTCCTGAATCGAACGTAGTCGAGACACCGGAATCACCCATCCCAGATGATCCGGAATCCGAGCTATTCGACGCTTGTTGACTCGGAAGACTCTTGAAGAGCGAAAAAATATCAAAGGGCAAAAGTCCCGTAAGACTTCCACCCGACAGGACTGTCAGCGCAATCCATATCCAAAGGTTAATTTGTCTGCTTCGTCGGGCCATCTCAGACCTCATCGTCCTTGATTTTAACTGTGATATTTTATCACAAGGAATATCTGAATCTGTTCATGTGAAGGAACGCGGTGTTCGACACACATGAATCCACTACCTCCGGGTGTGTGGATATACTCGGATGATCGGACATTACCAGAAAATAGACGTCGAGCGGAAGATGGACACGGGTAGACTGGTCACATCCGCTAGCCAAAAAGTTCTGTACTTTCTAGATCGTGCATCACAGCCTATCGATCAATCTGCGTAGTAAAATGGGAATTGACGATCTGAGGGGCAGCTCGCTCGCGCAAACGCCATT
>JAAXIK010000430.1:0-3871 GCA_012270385.1 Rubripirellula sp.
TCACTCTGAAAAAGATCACTCTGAAAAAGATCACTCTGAAAAAGATCACTCTGAAAAAGATCACTCTGAACACGATCATTCGCATTAGCCTTGAATGCGGATTGATTGAAAGAAGGCTTTCTCCCAAAAACTCACATGGGTTGGTTTGAGTCCGGGGTTCTGCGTGTCGGTACCGCCGGTGATGAGTCGTCTTCCTCCCATATTTAAAAGTGGATTCAGGCTGTTTAGGCGGAATTTTAGGTGCAGCTTTTTAGCCTCGCCTCCGCTTAATGGTGGTTTTTTTTACCTATGAATTTCTGTTGTTCGCCAAGCATTTTCACAACGGTATTTGGCAGATAGTCTTAGTGGGTGTCTTTGACACCTTTCTTGTAAGCAAGAGGAACGCTAGCCGATGCCTGACTTTTACCAGCACGATTTGGTAACGACGATTCATGATCTGCAGACCGGCACGCTTGACGGTCTCGAGTCCATGCTACGAGAGGCGACGAAAGATCACCCCATTGGACTAGTCCTTCCTGTCACCGCCGGTGATATGCGTGCGGAACCCTTCGGACAGATCGTTGATCAGTTGGTTGCGGCGGATTATATCGACACGATTGTGGTCACTCTCGGTGTGGCTCCAGAGAGACAGGATTACGAAGAAACGGTATCAAAGATTCAGCCTCTCGGGGATCGAGCTAAAGTGCTCTGGACCGACGGCCCTGAGATCCAGTCCATGTACGGTGAGCTCATTGAAAATGGGATTGAAGTCTCCTCACCGGGGAAAGGTCGAAGCGTTTGGACGGCATTTGGATATCTGCTAGATGATCCGCGGCTCAGTACGTTTGTCCTTCACGATTGTGACATTGTGGACTATGACCGATTCCTGCTGGCGCGGTTATGTCTCCCGATGGTTCATCCCGCTATCGATTTTGAGTTTTGCAAGGCCTACTACGCCAGGGTCACGGATCGAATGCACGGTCGCGTTGTCCGGTTATTGATGACTCCTCTCGTGCGTGCTCTTGCAACAGTCTTCCCGGGAAGTGAATTTGTACGATTTTTGGGTGGATTTCGTTATCCGCTTTCCGGCGAGTTTTCGTTGACTCGGAATCTTGCTCGAACGAATCGTATTCCGAGTGACTGGGGGTTGGAGGTTGGGACGCTGGCTGAAGTTTACCGAAACACATCCTTAAAAAAGGTGTGCCAGACGGATCTGTGCCGCCTTTATGAGCATAAGCATCAGACACTATCTCTTGAGGACCCCAAGGCAGGTCTGATGAGGATGGCGGTGGACATTCTCACCACGATCTATCGGACACTTGCAAGCCAAGGAACCGAATTAAGTCACTCTACCTTTGATACGCTTCGAGCCTCCTACGTTCGGGTAGCCCAGAACTGTGTAAGGCAATACGCTGCCGATGCAATCGTTAACGATCTGGAGTTCAATCGCCATCAAGAAGAGCTAGCCATTGATGGCTTCGCCACCTGCATCACCCAGGCCGCCGATGTCTACCGCCAAGACCCCGGTGGCACGCAATCTATCCCGAACTGGACGCGGGTGAGAGCAGCCTTTCCTGATCTGACTCAACGACTCCGAGACGTGGTCTGAATACGGCGTTGATCTTCTGATCACGAACGCCTACGAATGCTTGGCTTGCTCTTCGGCAGCACTCGGTTTGAGGTAGCGTGGTACGAGCGCAATCGGATCCGTTGTCATTCCTAGGCGGAATGCCCTCCAAGCTAGCAAGCCTACTCCAATCGCATCGCACTGACGGCTTAGCATCGGGAGTTTGGACTGTTGGAAGGGTTTGTCATCGCCAGCGGCGAACCAGATTTCGGGAGCGGTTGAGGCTGCAGCCAAACCGTTTGGCTGTGAGCTGAAACTTGGATTGGTGGTCCAGTTAGGCCCAGCAGGGTCGCTGGCAGGGGTAGGCGGCTTCGGTTTTCCTATATCGGATAGGTAGGCTTCCCATTGGGATGCGCTAAGGACTTGTACTTCTGAGGGGTGCGGAGTCCAGGTCGCGCTGAGGCGTTCGGGGGAATCGAGTAGCGCTTTCCGACGGAAGCAGCCGGCAAAGACTTGTTGTCGATATGCATCGAGTCCGACGCATACAGACTGGGCTGAGGGGTTCTGGTGGAATGCGGATGCTGCCACAGCGGCCAAGGAATCCACGGCAATGAGGGGGATTTTCAGGGCGTAACAGAGTGACTTGGCGGTGGTTACGCCGATGCGAAGTCCCGTGAACGAGCCAGGTCCGTCGGCAACGGAGACCAACTCAATCGGTTGGGAGCCGTCACGATGTTGCTTGAGAATGTCATCAAGGTGGACTGCCAGCGAGGCTGCGGTGCGAGTCGTTTCCGGAAGATTGATCGCACGGATAATCACATCGTCTCGCAGGATAGCAATCGACCCACATTTACCTGTGGTTTCAATTGCAAGCTGCAATCTCGGACTGCGATGGTCATCGGCGGTTGCATCTGTCATAATTTTTGCTGGCGGTTCCGAGGAAAAAGGGGGCCCCAAAGGAATCTACGCTGCCGGTGATGATTGATTCGGTGGCGTTGCTACGATCATCATACGGGAAATTCTAGTGAAACGGGCTCTAATCAGCGATATTCACGGCAATCTCGAGGCTCTCGAGGCTGTTCTGGAGGATATCCAACGCTCGTCGGTAGACGAAATATACTGTTTGGGCGATATCATCGGGTACGGGCCGAACCCCTGTGAGTGCCTGGATTTAGTCATGCAGCGTTGTAAATCAACGATCTTGGGTAATCATGACCAAGCCGCACTCTTTGATCCAGATGGATTTAATCCAATGGCTCTTCAGGCCATTTATTGGACCCGAGATTGCCTCGACAGTGGCCCCGGAACTCCCAAGATCATCAATGGTAGGTGGGATTTTCTTGGGGAATTACCCAGGCAAGTCGATGAAGGGGAGTTCAAGTTTGTGCACGGGTCACCTCGTGATCCCACTAACGAATATGTCTTCCCGGAATTTGTTTTTGATCAAAGGAAGATGGAAATCCTGTTTGGCAAGGTAACGCAGTATTGCTTTATGGGGCATACCCACTTACCGGGTGTTTTCACCACAGGTTGCGAATTTCTATCCCCCGACGAATTCGACAATGTGTTCCATTTGACCGGTGAGAAGGCTCTAGCTAACGTGGGAAGCGTCGGGCAACCCCGCGATGACGATAGCAGATCCTGCTACGCTATCCTCGACACGGAGGAAAAGACCATCACCTACCGGCGTGTGGAATATGACATCGAAAAGACCGCGAATAAGATCTATGCGGAGCCAGATCTATCGGATGCACTGGGTGATCGTTTGAAGCACGGTCGATAATGATATTTTTCTTATCGAGATCGTTGCTCCAGCATGGACAGAGATCGAGAAGCGATGAAAACAGCAATAGTCAGTGACATCCACGGCAACCTGGCTGCTCTTGAGGCGGTGTTGGCGGATATCGAACAAGTAGGTGTCGACCGAATCGTTTCGCTTGGCGACGTAATCGGGTACGGGCCCATGCCGAACGCATGTTTGGACCTCGTTATGGATTTCGAGTTTTCGATTCTGGGGAATCACGATAGCAGTGCACTGTTTGATCCCGAGGGATTTAATGCTACTGCTGAGCAGGCGATCTTTTGGACGCGTCAGCAACTTGAGACACCGGAAGACGGGCCCGAGTCTGCAAGACGCCGTATGGAATACCTCTGCAAGATGCCACGCTTCGTTCAAGAAGAATGCGGACTCTTTGTTCACGGATCACCAAGGGGTCCCACAAATGAATATGTGTTCCCGGAGGATGTCCAAAATCCGAAGAAGATGGAGAAGCTGTTCTCGCTATTTTCGAGAATTTGCTTTCAAGGCCATACCCACGTGCCGGG
>JAAXIK010000430.1:3881-8841 GCA_012270385.1 Rubripirellula sp.
GCTGACAATCGATTCATGAGACCTACTGAAATCAATCATCAGCTTTCACTCGCCATGGATCAGCAGAGCTTCATGATTAATGTTGGCAGCGTAGGGCAACCACGCGACGGGGACCCTCGCAGTTGCTATGTGGTTTACGACGAGGAGACGATCGTTTTTCGGCGCGTTGAATACGATCTTGATAAAACCGTTGCGTTGATTGAGTCCATCGACGAGTTAGATGATTACCTCGGTCACCGCCTACGCGAAGGCAAATAGCGAAGCAAGCGGCAAACAATCAAGACGATTCTTGATCGTTTTTTAGGATGCGATGGCTGAGTGATTGCTGGATACGTGATCGCGACAACATCCAAAGAACTCTTCATTATCGAAGTGAAATCGCTTGTTGTAATGGCCTGAGGACGCTGGGCACGAGATAGTCATCAACAATATCTCTTCCAAAGGCGGAAAGCCTCAGGATTTCGTCTGCATAGGTTTCCTTGGTATCCAAACTGTCATAACGCCGGATGGTGAGGTAGACGCTTAGTTGATCCTCTCCGAACTCGCCGGTGCGTACCTGATAGGCGGTCGTGCGCGTTTCAAAACTCACTCGACACTGGGTCTTACAGTCTTCATCGAGCGCGAATTGAATGGAGGGCTCAGCCGAGAGCAATTTGGTGTGCGGCGCGGTCGCCATGGATTCAAGACCCGGTGAAATTCCAATCGCTTCGGTCAGCAGTTCGTTATGGTTGCCTCGATACGCAAAGTCAAATCCAAACATTAAACCCAGTGACTCGCAATCAAGCGGGCTGATGGATAGGTCAAAGGGAACTCGTTCGAGGACCGCGCGATGTTGATCGATCGCTGATTCATAGTTCTCAGGATTGACCACTCCGCTATTGACGCGTTTGCTCTCCAAGGAAACCCAGCGATACGCGCCCGCTTCTTTTTCTTCCTCAAGAACAAACTCTGACTTCTCGCGAGAGTAGAAATTTTGCATCTTGGGAAACCGCCGACGTATCTGCTCAAAATAATGCAGAATGGATTCTCTCCCTTGGGGAAGCTCCATTTCAGTCGACAGATTCATGTTGACGTAGAAGTCATCACAGAAAGAATCGTATTCGCTCATCAGAATTCTCTTGTTGACCAGAAGGCCGCGTGCGCTTGGCCGCTGCGTCCAGCGATTTTAATCGGGTTGGCTCATCGTTCCACGAACCCTACCCATCTGCCCAGTATAACCTCGGTGGATGCATTTGAGTGATTTGGAGTATCGACTTTATCGAGAAGGAAAGAAAGATCCTCGGCTGGAAACCGTGGGCAGGGCTAGGAGGTTTGACCTCCAACTCTTTGTAAGAAATGGGTTTTGAGAAGAGATTTTAGGTACCGGCTTCGGAGTTCTTTCTGTTCGGTGATTTCAATCTCGATGGCGGGATACTTCTGCCCTGCTACTTCCACTTGTTTGCTCAGTGGCTTGCAAGACACCTTCTGCTTTTGGATCAAGTGATCATCGATTTTTGAAAAATCCCCGAGTAGTCTCAGGCGTAGTGCATCGGGATCCTTGGTATGGATCGTGATCCATGGATGAGAGAGATTCTTGGGTGAGGGCGTTCCTACTTCGCTCGCGGGTATCTGTAATGTATCCACGCCGGTGCAGATAACCGTTTCGCAACCCGAAGTTTTCTTCAGTTCTCCGAGTAGATTTTGAAGAAGGTCAAACTCCCAAACAGGTTCTTTACCCTCCGGAAAACCTTTAGGTAATAGATGCCACTTGATCCCGATCAACTTCCAAGGTTCCAGTTGCGTTGATGTTTGATCGGACGGCTTGTCGGTGAACGCGGAATCGCCTGTCTTGGTTACTTGGTTGTGTTTCGATTTTGAGGTACTACGTGGAGGAGAGTTTTGCTTCTCGACAGTGCCCTTTGTTTTGGAGGACGTACGAGGAACACCCTTGGTCGCCGGTGCAGGGGACGCGAGTTGTGCAGCTTTCGTCTTAGCGGCAGGAGTTTTCTTGCTAGCCTCTCGGCGAGTAGGCTCGAGCTGAAGGGCATTGGCTAGGTAAGGAGCTGTATGGCTGACTAACTTCTTCTTGCCTCGAGCTTTCGGTGTGGTTGCAGCAAGTTCTTCGGGGGTTCCGGTGAAAACAATTGTGCCACCTTCGTCTACCGCTTCAGGACCCATAGCAATAATCCAATCGGCTGATTTAATCACATCCAAATTGTGTTCAATTAATACAACCGAATTACCTAGGTCCACCAAGCGTTGTAGAACATTCAGTAGTTTTTGGATGTCATCGAAATGAAGACCTGTCGTGGGTTCATCAAGCAGGTAAAGGGTGCTTCCGGTGCCGGGCCGGCTAAGTTCCGCAGCCAGTTTAACACGCTGGGCCTCACCGCCTGAAAGCGTGGGGGCCGATTGGCCAAGGTTCACATAATCGAGTCCTACATCGCACAAGGTTTGTAAAATGGAAGCGATCTTCGTGTGCCGGGAGAAAAGTTCGAGTGCTTCGGAGCATGACATCTCGAGGACTTCAGCGATCGTTTTCCCGTGGAGACTCACTTCCAGAATTTCATCGTTGTAGCGTTTGCCTTGGCATTCATCACAGGTCACCCAGACATCTGGCAGAAAATGCATTTCAATTTTGAGTTGACCCGTTCCCTCACAGGTGTCGCATCGCCCCGCCGCGACGTTGAAGCTGAAGTGCCTCGCTGTGAGTCTGCGTTCCGCAGCATCTGGAGTCTCCGCGAAAGCCTGTCGTATATGGTCAAATAGACCGGTGTACGTGGCTGGATTACTTGAGGGGCTGTTGCCGAGGGGTGATTGATCAACCTGAATGACTTTGTTGAGGTATCGCAATCCCTCGATGGAATCATGCCTCCCAATCTGTACACGACTTCGGTGCAGTCGTCTCGCCAGAGCGGGGTAGAGAATCTTCTCGATCAAAGAGCTCTTGCCGCTACCACTAGGCCCGGTGATTGCAGTGAAAACTCCAAGAGGTAAATCGAGATCTATATTTTTCAGGTTGTTCTCGCGTGCACCTCGAATACGTAGGAAATCCACCATTTCCGACCCAGAGCTGGCAAAAACCGGGCGTCTTTGTTTCGGTATGGGGATCGATTGGCTGCCGTCGATATATCCACCTGTGACGGATTCTTCCATCGGCGATATCTGTCCGGGAGGTCCCTCAGCAACGATTCGGCCACCAAGGCGTCCGGCACGAGGACCAAAATCGCAAATGTAGTCACTGTTTTTGATGACATCATGGTCGTGCTCGACGACCAGTAACGTGTTGCCGAGATCACGTAATCGATGCATCGCTCCAATGAGTCGATCATTATCTCTTGGGTGCAGTCCAATCGTGGGTTCATCGAGTACATAGAGGACACCGCAAAGTCCGCTGCCCAGTTGGGCCGCCAGGCGGATTCTTTGAGCTTCACCGCCAGAGAGTGAAGCAGCTCCTCGATGCAGGGTGAGATAACCGAGTCCAACATCGATAAGAAAACTCACACGGGATTGAATCTCGCGTACTAATTCACCCGCAATTTTCTTCTCTCGACGATCGAGTTTCCATCCCTTCACGACTCGGAAAAGTCTTTCAAGTGGAAATTGTACGAGATCCCCGATCGTCAGATCCCTGAACCTTACGGCAGCACTGTCGTCGCGCAGACGCGAGCCTTCACAGGTAGCGCAGTCGATTTGCGAAACGAATTGTTCCAGACGCCCTCGCAGGGTAGGGTTGAGCCGAGAGGCTTCATCCAAAGCGGGGTAAAAACCTTTGTATTGAAAACGGAAAAGAGGGCGATCCTGCGACGGTTCGCTGAGGGGAATGGATTCCAGATCGGTGGGATCAAAGTCAGCCACTTGGACAGGGATCCAGCTTTCCCCCAAGCCCCTAAAGAGAACTCGCCGCTGAGCGACGGTGAGATCACCGTAAGCTTGATCCACCGGGAGATTGTGTCGACGCCCCAGAGCTCGAAGCATTGCTCGAGAATAGCTTGACTTGACATGGGGCCAAAGCAATGCCGCTCCATCACTCAGCGACATCGATGGATTATCAATCAATGCATTAGGATTGGTGCCGGTTTGTGTACCGAGTCCTTCGCAGTCAGAGCACCATCCAATGGCTGTATTGAAGGAAAAATGATGAGGTGTCAATTCCTGGAAGCTTCTGCCGCATTGTTCACAAACGAGGTGCTGGCTGTGAGTGACTTCCTGCCATTCATTTTCCGGTCTCTCGTCGTCTGCAATGGCAATTTGCAGCTCCCCGATACCAATCGATAACGCCTGTTCAACGCTATCGCTTATCCTTGATTGTTCTGATTGACGTATCACCATTCGATCGACCACTACCTGAACCCTCTGTTTCTTTCGGGGATCCAGAGCGGGGACAGTGTCTAAGGGAAAGGTCGATCCATCAACTCGGATACGAGCATAACCCGCCGTGCGAAGTGTCTGCCACGTCACCAGAGACGCCTCGCCTGGCTGAACTTCTAATGGAGCTAGCAGTAAGGTTTTAGACCCTTCAGGCAGGCTGAGAATCTTCTCGGAGATTTGATCAGAGGTCTGTGTGCCCACCTTAATTTGGCATTTTGGGCAATGCATCGTGCCGAGTCGAGAAAACAGGATGCGAAGATAATCATAGATCTCCGTGACCGTTCCCACCGTGCTCCTCGGGGAATGACCCAGATTCTTTTGTTCTAACGCCACTGCCGGCGAAAGCCCTTCGATTCGCTCCACGCGAGGCTTTTGAACTTGACCAATAAATTGCCTGGCGTAAGACGAGAGTGACTCGACATAACGTCTCTGACCTTCGGCATAAATGGTATCCATTGCGAGTGAGCTCTTGCCACTACCGCTTGGGCCGCAGAAGACCGTCATGGAGTCGCGAGGGATCTCCACGCGAACGGATTTCAGATTATGAGCCGAGGCCGATTCTCCTGTGATATGGTGGGTTGTCATATAATAAAATATCAATATTTCCATA
>JAAXIK010000430.1:8851-9690 GCA_012270385.1 Rubripirellula sp.
CCCGCTCCCCCCCCACCAACGCTTTATCCTGCCGCGCCCATCGCCAAACCCCTCGGGCACAAAACAAAAAGTACTTTTTGTTTTGATCCCCAGGGATTTGGCAATGGCCGCAGCAGTAAAACTCTTTGTTGACTTGGCAACGGTTTTAGGAGGGCCCTTCGCAATCACCTCTCCACCACCTTCACCCCCTTCGGGTCCCAGATCAATGATCCAGTCAGCGGCTCGGATGACATCCAGATTGTGCTCGACAATGACAAGAGTATTTCCTCTGTCCGCCAATCGCTGTATCACTTTCAGAAGCAATTCGATATCTGCAAAGTGTAAACCGGTTGTCGGTTCATCCAGCACGTAAAGTGTTTTGCCCGTTTCTTTCTTACTGAGTTCCCTCGCCAGTTTGATTCTCTGTGCCTCACCGCCCGAAAGTGTTGGTGAGGGTTGCCCCAGCTTGAGATATTCGAGACCGACATCGACAAGGGTCTGCAGCTTGTCCGCTATTTTTGGAACATTTTGGAACAACTCAAGTGCTTCGGCGATATCCATCTCCAGCACCTCGGAGATGGAATGTCCCTTAAAGGTGACATTAAGGGTTTCTCGGTTGTATCTTTTTCCCTGACAAACAGGGCAGGTCACCCAGATGTCAGCAAGAAAGTCCATTTCAAGTTTATTGGCTCCGTTACCATCGCAGGCTGAGCACCTTCCCCCATCCACGTTGAAGCTGAAACGGCTCGCTGTGAAGCCACGTGTTTTGGCTTCAGGCAACTTAGCAAACAAGTTGCGGATTTCATCAAAAACTTTGAGGTAGGTCGCGGGGTTACTGCGTGGTGTCCTAGCGATTGGAG
>JAAXIK010000442.1 GCA_012270385.1 Rubripirellula sp.
ACGTGGCCCACACATGGTGTGAGCAGTTCCCCTTCTCTAGTATCCGACGCCCGTCAGAACCAGTCGGTGGCGATGATTCGGAAGATATGCCAGAATTCTCACGGCGTCTTGCTCGCACCCACGCGCATAAACCCCTTCATCAGGGACTTAGCGATCACGAGTACATCGTGGAGAATCAGCAATGGGACGCGACGATAAGGGCTTATCATGCATCGATTGCTTTTGTGGATCGGCAGATTGGTAGATTTCTTGACACCATCAAGAAAAACCCGAGAGGTCGTGAGACCTATATCATCCTCACCAGTGACCACGGTTGGCACCTTGGAGAAAAAAAGCATTGGTGCAAGGGAGCGATCTGGGAACAGACAACGCATGTACCCTTCATCGTCAGTGGGCCGGGTATTGAACCTGGCTCAAAATGTTTGCAACCGGTCAGCTTGATTGATGTTTATCCCTCTCTCGTGGATTTAGCCGGGTTAGAAGTACCTGCGTGGTTGGATGGTACTTCGATTAAATCCCAGCTGACCGACCCCGAATCACCTCGAGGACCGGCTATCTCCTCCTACGGCGAGGGAAATACATCGATACGCACTTTAAATTGGCGGTATATCAGATACGAAGACGGATCCGAGGAACTCTACGATCATCGATCTGATCCCAATGAATGGACGAATTTAGCTCAGGTACCGGACCACAAGGATGTAAAAACACGACTGATGAACTTGATTCCCGCAAATCAGCATGCGGGCTTGAAGGTGCAGGATTGGTTCGATCGATATCAAAAATAGAGGATCAAGCGAAAAGATCGACTATGGGTTGACCATGGTCCGCTACGGTAAACGGTCGCCCTGAAGAACTGACGAGTTCTTTATCAAGCGGAATACCCATCCCCGTAGCAATAGTAGCGTTGAAATCGGGGATCGTGACCGCGTTTTCCTCAACCTCCTCACCACCACTGGATGTTCTGCCATAGCAGTATCCACCCTTGATCCCTCCACCCGCCAACACACTGGAAAATGCTTTTGGATAATGATCGCGTCCACTATTTTTATTGGGTATCGGAGTGCGACCGAACTCTGTTGTTAAGACGACAATGGTGTTCTCTAACTTACCGATCACGTGTAGGTCATCCAGCAAAGCCCCGATCGCTTTATCCATTGTCTGACAGAGCAGTGGCATCGCAGTAAAGTGATTGGAATGTGTGTCCCATCCCGTGTAACTGACCTCAACTGCCCGAACATCACACTCAATCAGACGCCGAGCCAAGAGGCAACCTTGCCCGAATGGATCCTCGCCATACCTCTCCTTCGTGATCTTATCTTCTTTGTGAATATTAAAGGCGTTTAGATCTTCACTTCCCATCAGCCGGATAGCATCCTCGTACATCTCACTGTGTGCCCGAATTGGCTTCGCCCGGTAACGGCTGGAAAACTCCCGATCCAGATCATTCGCCATGAGAAGACGTCGATCAAAACGCTCTTCCTGCACCGTCCTTCGTGAGTGCTTCAGGCCCGTCCTAGGATCTCCGATGGCGAGTGGTTCAAATTCGGGTGGAAAGAATCCACCGCTACCGTGGAACCGACTCTCTTTTCCGATGAAAACGGAACCTGGCATCGTGCGATTGATTTTCCCGTGAATTCTCTGAGCCCAAGCGCCAAGCCCAGGATGACGAATCGTCGCTCTCTGCTCATAGCTCGTGTGCATGAAGTAATTACCCTTCTCATGGTCACCAGCTGTGGAGGTTAATGAATTCACAACGCACAGTTTATCCGCATGCTTCGCCAAATTCGGCATGGATGAGGCAACATGAAATCCTGGAACACTGGTCTGAATGGATCGGGTGGAACCTTGATTCTCGTGTCTCGGCTTGAGATCAAATGTGTCGATGTGACTCATTCCACCGGCCATAAACAGATAGATCAATTGCTTACCTGAACCATCCCCTTGCAATGAATTGCCGGCATCAAGTTTGGTGATCAATCCACTTTGCATTCCTAGCGAGACACCCGTACTGACGCCCAAGAATCGGCGTGCGGATTGCTCAAGGAAACGCCTTCGCTGTAGCTCGTTACTGTGCTTTAACATACCGTTGATCTATTGAACAAATAAGAATTGACTCGAATTCAGGAGCGCCCAGATCAGATCTTCTAGTGCTTCATCACCATACTGTTCATACTCGGCGAGTACTCTTTGGGTTTCACCCTGACTGGGTGACCGAGTTAACATCGCTTGGTAGATCGTGGCAATTTTATCGTTGAGGTTTTCATGCTTTTCCAGTTCCATACCCAGGACAGATCCTCTGAAGTAGATCGCACTTGCTAAAGGACTGTTGAGTAAATAGAGGGACTGAGGTACCGATGCGTTACTCGACGCATTATCTATCACATCGCGATCCGATTGACCAAAATCTCGCAAGAAGTGGCCGCGACGCGCGGGAGAGTCAAGATCCACCGCTCGCGCCATCCCTCTTGCAACCTCGCGAAAGCTCTTCACTGCCTCCTGTTCTTTCTCCAACCAATCTTTCCGCTCTTGATCCGACAAGTCACTGGGTGCTTTGCGAGCCGCGACTCCCTTGATGAAGGTGAGGGTCTGATCTGTGGCTTCGCTGGCCGCGAGATTGCCCTGTTGCATCATGGCACTATCGCCTTGACCACCACCTTGCACATCAACAAAAACCGTTTCGCGGTTCAGTCGATCTACGGCTCTCTCCTTTTCTCGCAATTCCATGGTTAGCCGCTGCGCCTGATCGCTATTGCCCGCATCATAAGCCGCAACAATGAGATCTTCGACTCTGTTCCTCTCCTTGTTTAATTGACGTGTTCGATCACCGGCAATTCTCATTCGAGCCAGAACCTCCTCCATGGGCCTCTGCTCCAAACTACGATGCTTCCCTCGAGTCTCTTCAATCCGTCTGAGGAGTTTCTTTTGATTGGGTGAGTGCAGGTCAACATTGGGAAGGATCAGGGTGCAAATGGAATCCCATATTTGCTCTGCACTCATTCTCCTCATGAATGGACCAGTAAATTGAAAAGGCATTCCTAAAGGATGATCCTCTCGATTCGCCTCTCGCCGAAATAAATCCGTATGAAACAGAATGCACTGAAACTTACGGAGGTCATAATCGACGGATCGCATAAGATCTTCGAGGTAATCCAACAAGTCAGAAAGAACTACGGGAGTGGATTCCGTCAAATCATCAACCGGTTCAAAAATCCCATAACCGAAGGTGCGTTTCCAGATTCGATTCACAATGATTCGCGTAAACCGCGGATTATCTGTGGAGGTAAGCCACTGCGCGTAGGCTCTCTTTCTTGCCAATGGGTCAGTGAGGGATGGTATTGCTGAACCGAACATCGTCTCAGGCAACACCACATCATGCGGCTCAGCATCTCCGTATTGATAATCGTGCGGTAATTGCAGAGGGCGATCGAGATTGCGAACCTGGGTGTAGGTGATATGGTTCCCAAGCTGAGAAATATTCTGCCTGATGGGTTCATTAAAAACTCTCAGCTTTTCCTCAGCTTCCATACCGTCCTCCACCAAGTCCCTGAATTCATTCTCACTCAGGCCATGTTGTGCCAAGAACTTCGAAGCGTGCGGCTTGGTCAAGTAGGTGTTGAGCTGTTCTTGATTCCGAAAGTAAGGAAACCCGTCAATCGGTATCGCTTGCAGGAAGCCCATCTTCTCTTCCCGACTCAGCGCCGTAAGCATCTTACTCCGATTGACTCCACCACCACGATGATCAAAGTCATAGGTGAAGGCAGCCATTTTGTAGAAATCCATTTGTGTCCACTGATCAAAGGGATGATCGTGACACTGCGCGCATTCTAATCGGGTACCAAGGAAAACCCGAACCGTGTTGGACATATTATCAAGCGGCATACCCGTATCGCGTATGTAATAGGCAGCAGCTGGATCGTCAAAAACCAAACCATGACCACTCACCAAACGTTTCGCAAACTCGTCATAGGGAGTGTTGGAGTAGATCTGCTGCTTGATCCACTCCCGGTAGATAAGTGACCAATGCTGACCCGACGGTACCCGCAGAAGATCCGCCCAAAAATGAAAATGGTGTGCTGTGTAAGCAGCGTCATTCGCCAACAATTCTTGTACGAGTAGCGAATGCTTGTCCGAATCTGTTGAGTTCAGAAATTCCGTAGATTCTTTAACTGTCGGGATACGGCCGATGGTGGCTAAGAAAATCCTTCGAACAAATTTCTCATCACTTATGATGGCGTTAGGCGATAATTGATTCTCTTGAAGATCTTTTAGAATGTATTCATCAATTTGGATTGCAGCCTTCTTGAAATCCAGGTCATTGCCTACAGCTGCCACAGAAAACAATCCTAGTGAAATCACCGTGCAGCAGGCAAAAAGGATTTGAATACTTCTCATCTTCACTCAATATCATCAAGTACTTCGTTCCAGCGGCAAATCGTTTTGGCCACTCTGCAAGCTGGAAAAACAAGTCGCTATCGGACAGCTACTGCATTTAAACAAATCAACCCATTTCAACTTCGGCACCTATTTCGCAAATCGTCTTGATCCATTTACGATGAAGTCTGCCTATCCACTTCAGACTACCATCCATGATGGAACCACCAAGTGGATTTTTAACCCGATTAGCGACCCAGATCACGTGTCTCAGGAAAATGTTTCACCATCACTAGATCCGCAAAGGAAGGCCATTGGGAAGACATGAGCTTCACTCGTTCAGGATACTCACTGGCAACATCCTTCGTTTCACTACGATCCAATGCGAGATGATAAAGTTCCCAAATGATTGGATCACTCCGATCATTGTCCGTTACCAACTTCCAATCTCCAATACGAACCGCGGCATGTGTCTCATGCTGCCAAAACAGAGGACGATCCGGCATCGACTGATTGAGGTCTCGTAGGTACGGAAGCATACTCACCCCTTCCAATGGCAAACGAGATCCCCCCCGATATTGCTTGGGGTAGTCGACTCCTGCCGCGTCCAGCAAGGTTGGCATGATGTCAATAAAATGGAAATAGGGGCGATTTGAGACTGCCCCTGCTGCTTGAAAACCTTTTGGCCAATGAACAATCAGGGGTGAGGCGATCCCACCTTCATGAGTGAACTTCTTGAATTTGCGAAACGGCGAATTGGAGTAGCTAGCCCAACCCTGACCCTGCGAAGTCGCCCAACCACTAAACTTTTTCCACTGATCGTAATTTGATTTTTTATATCCGACCCCGCCCAAACGATCCTTACTGGACCATCCACTTTCCTCACGTTCTCCCTTTTGAATGAATTCACCATTGCAAAAAGAACCCTTATCATAATCGTATCGACCACCTTCAAAATGTGTTCCAAAGACACCCATCTCACCCGAGGAACCATTATCAGAGACAAACAGGATCAAGGTGTTTTCGAAGATCTTTTCCTCTTTCAATTTACTTACGATTCGACCAATATTTTCATCCATGTTGTCAATCTGCGCATTGTAAATTGCTCTGCGAAATCGTGCCTCACTCTGTACCGATTCAGGTAGGTGATCCCAATAAGGTAGAGGGTTGTGATTAACTCCTGTCTGGAAACCCGGCATCACACGACGGTTATTGAAATAGTGAACTCGCGGTAACTTCTGATCCTGAGGAACGATACCCAAAGCCTTCTGACGAGCGAGTTTCTTTTCCCGCATGTCGTCCACTCCATCACCAAATTCGGTGACCCATTGCGCATCTTCAAATTTTGCTTCATACTTGGCAATGGTCTCATCGGGAGCTTCAAGTGGGAAATGTGGCGCGTTGTAAGTGAGATAAAGAAAAAATGGTTTATCCTCTTCCATCAACGCGTCATCGATGTATTCCAGTGCAACATCAGTGAAGTATTCGGTAGTGTAAAAATCCTTTTCAGGCTGGTACGGATTTTTTAAATTTACATTTTCATTATCGCCTGGTATCAGCAGATTCCCATCTCTGTAGATGTCACATCCCGCGAGCACCTTCCAGTAACTATCAATGTGCGTACGCACCACGGTGGAGCGGTCAAATCCACGATTTTCGGGAAGCGATTGACTTGGCGGATTACGGTGAGAAGCGACATGCCACTTCCCACTGGTAAAGGTCGTGTAACCCGCATGCTTCAAAGCTTCACCCAGCGTGATCCCATTTTGATTGAGTGATCCCTCGTAACCTTTGCCCCAATCTGCATAGACCATGAAACCCACGCCGGCCTGATGCTGATAGAGGCCGGTCAGAAGACTAGCACGTGAGGGACAACAGCGGGCGGCGTTATACATTTGAGTAAAACGGACACCATGATTGGCAAGCGAATCCAAATTTGGAGTCTCAATTTCACTACCGTAACAACCCAGATCGGAAAAACCCAAATCATCAGCGAGAATCAAAATGATATTCGGCTTCGAATTCGCATCTGCGTTCGCCGCTGTGAGAGGTACACCTAACAGCGAAGCGGCTAGAACCAGCAAAGTTGTGTATCGGCCCCTCGATCGTCTTCGCAGTGGATGAGAGCGCACCAAAAAACGATTGAGTTCTTGCAACGCTCGACTTTGTAAATTCATCGCTGCTGCCTTTCAAGCAAGATACTTTGGATGCTATTTCGATCGGTTGGGATTTTCAAGCCAAACGACGTTCTGACTCTTATGACCAGCGATCAGAAGATCAATATCCAGATCACCATCCATATCCATGGCTCGGATATCATAGGCTCCCTGCATCTCACAGATCAAATGTTTAGAGAACTGCCCACGCCCGTCGTTCTCGTACCAAACAGCTTTGCCATCTGAGTCGCGGCCACAAGTAGCGATGTCGATGTCGCCATCAAAGTCCAGATCGCAGGTCACCAGACAATGCGGCCCTATCATCTTGGGATCGATTTGAATCTCTTCGAAATCGGGCCCTCGAAACCAGAGCACGCCAGAGCCGTGTCCGCGAGTCGCCACAAAATCCATTTCCCCGTCTGCATTGATATCCACGGGATGAATGTTGGTGGCACCGGGCTGCTCCGAAGAAATCAAATGCTTTTCCCATCTGCCTTCCGCATCGACCGGTTGTTCCCACCAGGCAAACCACTCCCCGCCAGGGAAACCTTCACCACCTTTGGCAGCGCAACAGATATCAGGTCTTCCATCCTGATTGATATCGGCAATACCGGTATAGTGTGACCCTCCAGGAGCATCTCCATCGGCAAAGACATGTCGTACCCAATGCTTAGCGTTGTGAGGATCATCCGGCACCTCAAGCCAAGTGAGGGAATTTGGAATCTCTGTTTTCTCTGCCGTTCTCCCTGAATTCGCGATCAGATCAGGATGTCCATCCTGATTGACGTCTCCGGTAATTAAACAATGAGTACCCAAAATCTCATCATCAATCGTCCGGTACTTCCAAGGGCGATCAGAGAAGGGATCATCGGGACACTCGAGCCAAAAGACGGTGTTATTGGATCCACAGAAATCTAAATCTCCGTCGCTATCCACATCCATCAAGCAGCTGTGAATACAACTCCCGCGTGGTTTCGTCCGTGAATCCTTTTCATCAAAAACATGAAGGGTATACGGTTTCCAACTTGGCCCCCGAAGCAAGCTGACCTGCCCATCAAATGATGAAATGATGTCAACATGACCATCATGATCAAAGTCACTTGCAACTGCAGAATTCATCATGCTGCCATCACTCGAAACCACCTCGTGCCGAATCCAAAAGCGGGATGCATTAGAAGCTGATGCGTTAGCAAGTGATCGATCTTGGGAAAACAGCCAAGTCATGAAATCTGACTCCACATCACACCTCTCACCACTTAGAAGTGTTTCCCCATTGTCAGCTCCAATAATCATTTTCGCAGACACACCATGATTACCACCTCTCCAAATGGTCAATTTCATATTCCCCCCCAATCGCTTCACCTCATCAAAGACTCTTTGATCTCGCTCAAAGGGGCATGTTCGATCTTGATCACCATGGAATGCCCACAACGGAATGTCTTTGATCTTTACAGGATCGATGAACTCTTCCGTTCGTTTCAGTCCACTCCCAGCGGATGGTGCAGCTGCAGCGAAATAGTTAGGAGCAAGCTGGATAAAAATGTAAGTGCCATGCCCTCCCATTGAATGTCCGAGCACGTAAATGCGATCCATATCAGCCGAGGGCAATTGTGCGATCAAGGCTTGAATCTTCTTCAAGTCATCCCCATCCCAAAGTTCCTCCACCTGCGGTGCGACCACGTAACAGGGAAATTGTTTTCTCCGCTGTGGATCCGCAAGCTGTTGATTCCAATCCTTAAGTTGACGCCGATTGTCGCTCCCTCTCCCGCCAGCTCCATGCAAAGAAAGAATGACGGGGTATTGCATATCAGGATCAAAATCAGAGGGTTTCATGACGCGCATCGGCATCCCTTGGAACAGGGTCGGCTCGTACAGTTCTCTCCACTGCTGTCCATTGCTCGCTGCACCCTGCAACATGCACAGGGAAATGATTATCCACCTCAGGCTCATAGATTTATCTCTGAAAAACGGACAGGAACGGGGAATGCAGAAACACCGCCACAGAAGGACACCCGATGGCGGGGACTGTGTTATCATATGATGAGTCGTTGTTTTTAGTTTCCGGTTAGTTGCCCCAAGCTTGGAGAAAAAAATGCTGCCAGAATACCGTTCCAAAGCCAACTTATGGATTGGCATTGGCCTGCTTTTGCAATTTGGCTCGTTACTAGTCATACCCGAACCGATCAATACTCTGGGGATATTGGCTGGCTTCGTCATGATCTTGATTGGCTGCGGCAACTACGCGATCGCCAAAGGTTATTCCGGTCTCCTAGGCATATTAGGAATCGGAAGCATCTTAGGCTTAGTGATCCTGATTTGCCTTCCGGATAAGAACAAATAAGCGACACCACCTCAAAAGGGTGATGATTACATCGAGTATAGCTCGAGCGGCTTAGGTAAATGGCAGTTAAGCTCTACTGCCTTTTCGATTGCGAGTAAATCGTTCAATCCGCCTTACGCTGCAAATGCACGAAAGTGCCTTTCTTATTCCCGACAATAATATCGAGCTGGGAATCCTGATTCAGATCTTCCACCACGACTTCGACTCCCACGCCGGAGTCATCATGGATGATCCTCGGAATCCAGCGAATGGTGTCCCCATCTGCTGATCTCTCTAATTGAAACCAGTAGATGACCGCCGGCAACAATGGATCGGGGTCCCCTTTTGGACCATGAGCCCAATATCGCTTGCCCGTAACGATATCTTTCAGTCCATCTCCATTCATGTCTTTCAATTCAAGAGCGTGTAACTGTGAAAACACGACCCCGAATTCATTTTCTTCGCTAGTCGCTCCCATGATCTTGTGGATTTGAAATTGATCACCATCGCCCTGATTCTCGTACCAAGCGAGACCATAACCATGGGCACTTAGAGAGCACACGACATCCTGATCACCATCATCATCCACATCATAAGCATAGATTTGAGATGGCCCATGCCCTTCACCGAAAGGCACCGAGTGCTTCACCCAAGCTCCGTCCTCTTGGCTCGGCTGTTCCCACCAACCATTCTTTTCAATGATGTCAGCACGACCATCCCCATTCCCATCACCCACCCCTAGGCCATGCGTAAACTGACCACCGGCGGATTGGTCGGCAATACGCTTGAATTACAATGG
>JAAXIK010000160.1:0-7230 GCA_012270385.1 Rubripirellula sp.
CCGTCCGGATTTGTTAGGCGGTAATGTAGATCATCAGATTGCTGCAATCTGGCACTACTTAAAGAGCAGTGATCCACTTCCTGAAAAGATCGTCGAAGCGATGTCGCGGGATTTTGAATTGTCCCCCCGTGTCAGACCCGAAGTGGTTCGGACTTTTATGAAGCATGCTGGGACGCATGCAATCGCGGTAGGGTTTCCTCAACAGATTCATTATGCGTTCGACAGTGAGACACTCAGGTTAAGTTCTCTTTGGCGTGGACGGTTTCTCGACGCACGAGGGACTTGGTTTGAGCGTTTTGTACCCCTCACCGCTCCTCTCGGTGAGTCCCGTCTGGAGTTACCTGCCCACCCCGTTTTTGCTTCAGGTGATGGGCAGGCGTATCCGCAAAGCTCGTTGAAATTCCAGGGTTATCGTTTAGATGATGCCGGTGTCCCCACGCTGCTTTATCAAGTTGCGGGGTGGCAAATCGAAGATTGCATCGAGCCTTATCGAGAGGATGGGCAAGCCACCTGGTCTTTGCATCGACGTTGGAAAGTAGTCCCCGGCACCGATTTAGAGATGGAAGAGCGAGCTGACCTTAGGGGTAGCTCAAACCATCATTCTCCACTTCAGTTGATTCTTCATGAGGGCACAGCCTTAGAAACTCTTGCTTCGGGAGCCATGCGGACACCGTCGGGACTGGTGATTCGTATTCATTCACAGGTGAATGGAAATCCTTTGGAATCAAAAAACATTACGGTTTCTGACCAAGGAGAGCAGAAGCGTTGGATGATTGAAATTTCCGATGATTTAGAACAAACCGTGGAGGTGAGTTACCAATGGGAGTAAGACGTAGCTTGCTGTCTCTCTTTCTTCTGTATTGTTTCAGTCTATTACCTGTCACCATAAGGGTAGCTCAGGCTGAAACACGAGAGAGCGAAAATGATTATTATCGACTCGTCACCCTGACCGCCTCCAAATCACCGAGTGCCTCTCGGTCTAAACATTGGAAGCCGTCACCTGATGGATTGCCGCTGGAAATTAGCGGTATGGAGTTTCTGCCCGATTCACGGTTAGCGGTGGCGATCCGAAAAGGAGAGATTTGGTTCATTGATGGAGTCTATGACGAGCCTCCAGTGAATCTCGCTTATCATCGTTTCGCATCTTCACTTCACGAACCTCTGGGTTTACTACTGCATCAGGGTGATCTCTACACCGCTCAGCGAACCGAGCTAACTCGACTGCAGGATCTTAATGGAGATCAAGTTGCTGACTCCTACTTAACGGTTGCAAAAGGATGGGGAGTCACAGGCAATTATCATGAATATGCGTTTGGTCCAGAGAGGGACGGAGACGGCAACCTTTGGGTGACCCTGAATCTTGGGATGGGACTGACCGCCGAGCAAAAAAAACGCGTCTTGAGGGAAGCTCCTTTTGGCTATCAGCAAGGTAAATGGTGGTGCTGGGGTATGAAACTCACCCCGGATGGGCAGTGGCAGCCATCTTGTGCGGGAATGAGGTCACCTTCGGGGATCGGTGTTAACGCGAAAGGAGATGCTTTCTACACGGATCAACAAGGTAATTGGGTAGCAACGAACTCACTTCATCATCTGCGAGATGGCGCGTTCTACCATCATGCAGAGTCATTGGCCTCCATGAATCAACCCGGAGCGATGGTTGCCAACGTGCAGGCTGTTCCAAACGGGTTGCCCTTACCCGTTGCAATCGAAAAATTCCCACAGTTATGCCCGCCGGCGGTCTGGTTCCCTTATAAGAAGGTTGGACAATCCGCCACCGATATTGTTCTCGATAGTAGTGATGGCAAATTTGGTCCTTTTGCGGGTCAATTTTTTGTTGGAGAGTTTACGCAAGCTGGTATCAATCGAGTCTTTCTGGAGGAAGTTCAAGGGCAGTACCAAGGTGCATGCTTTCCTTTCCGGCTGGGTCTTGGTTCCGCTGTTTTACGTCTGATCCAAGGAGAAGACGGAAGTATATTTGCGGGACTGAGTAATCGTGGTTGGAGTAGTTTGGGATCCGCCAGTTATGGTTTGCAGCGATTAGTTTGGACCGGCAAGGAACCATTTGAGATTCGAGAGATGCGTGCGATGCCCGATGGTTTTGAATTGGAATTCACCAAACCTGTGGATCCCAAAACCGCGTCCGATCCACTTGCTTATCGGATCAAAAGTTACACCTATCTCTATCATTCCAGTTACGGGAGTGACGAGATTCAAAATCAATCCCTAGCGATTGATCGGGCGCTGGTTGCCGAAGATGGTTTACGTGTTCGGTTGACAGTGAATGGACTGCGAGAATTATTTGTCCATGAGCTCATCGCTGCGGGAGTCAGGGATAAACAGGGGCAACCACTACTCCATCGTGAAGCCTACTACACTCTGAATAAAATCCCCAAGAAAGGATCTGTCAGACAGGATTGAGCGTCCCTTGTCGTGAAAGGTGCGTGCTTCACTCCACTCGCTTTTTTAATCCGTTCTTGCAACCTGGTGGTTCAGTGCAATGATCTGCCAGAAAGCACCCGCTCTTAGACAATCGAGATTATCTTGGCAGTTTTTACAGAATGTGCCGTCTGGCTTGTGGCTCTAGGTGTTGCGGCCTTGCGCTTGAAGATGGGTGCTTTATTCCGCTCGAAGATTCAATTCTTTCAGCGTTTTCATATTCCCGCATCAGTGATTGCCGGCGTGGTGGGTTGGATCGTTTTGAATGATGTCTCCCCGGCAGAAACTCTGCTATAGACGGATAGCTTGTGGACTTATCACTTGTCCCAAGTTTATCGCGTGTGGCCCGGCTGATTAATTGCTTTGGTTTTTGCCGGCATGTTACTGAAACCGATCGAGCGAAAGGAGAACGGTGACGGTAGATTGGCAAGAGTGGGAAGGGAGGGCCTGATGGTGTGGGTGATTGTTCTCGGTCAAACCACCGTCGGCCTGCTTGTTACATGGCTTCTGATTAAGCCGTTTTTTGATGTGCCGAATTCATTTGGGATGCTGATTGAAACCGGCTTTGCCGGCGGGCATGGAACTGCGGCTGCCATGGGACAGGTCTTTGCTCATCCAGCGATTCAACTTTCAGGAGGAACGGATCTCGGTGTTTTGGTCGCCACGGTGGGGCTTGTTTATGGTCTGGCTACCGGGATGTTTTGGGTGAATTTAGGTTATCGGAGAGGTTGGGTCCGAAAGCGTGTGGCAGACGCGGAGAAGACAGAGACGCATCCGCGGGCAATCCAATTCAGTGCTGCACCACCAGTTGATATTTTCAGATGGATGCGATGCGTCTGCTTATTGGCGATTGCCGCGGGCTTGGGTTTAGCACTCCATCGTTGTGCGGTCGAAATCGCGACGGTCTTGGATCAAGTTTCTTGGACGTTCGACTCTCCACAGACGGTCGAGGATTCTTTTTCGCTGGAAGGTGAGCCTGATTCTGGTCAAGTTGAGCTTGATAAACGCCTCGGAATGGCAGCGGTGATTGGAAGTTTTCCTCTCTTCATCTTTACTCTCTTTGGCGGGTACATTCTGCAAAAGTACTTGGCCCTTGGTGGAATGCTTTCAGCAGTTGATTCAGACTCTTTGCGACGGGTCACTTCCTTAGCGATGGATGTTCTCGTCTTCGCCGCCATTTCGACTTTGAATATCGAGACCGTGAAGACTTTTTTCGGTCCACTCTTGATTCTCTTGATCGCTGGGTTTATCTGGACGGGGTTTTGCTTGCTCTTTCTGTCCAGACGTCTGTTACCTCAGCGCCATTGGTTTGAATTGGGGTTGCTGAATTACGGCATGTCTACTGGGACCACTGCCACGGGTTTTGTTTTATTGCGTCTAGTGGATCCAAAATTAGAGACCGGGGCCGCTGAGGATTACGCGTTAGCTGCACCCCTTTCCTCACCCTTTATCGGTGGAGGAATGTTCACGATTGGTTTGCCGCTCGTGATTTTGGAGAGGTACCCATTGGAGTCAATTTGTGTGCCTCTGGTTCTTTTGATTTCAGTACTCATCGCCGTGGGTTGGATATGGAATCAACGTGCAGTGGATCGATCATCCTCTGGATAGATCCCACTGTGGGTAATAGGAATAGAGTGAAATGGGTGTGATTCACTTAGCTATCCGTAGAGATTCCAAAGCCGGTTGAATTCATTTTGGAAGGCTTTTAGAAACTTTTTATCGTGAGTAATCAGGAAGTTCTCTTCGTTGTGTTCCGCTGCACTTCGAGTCCAGTTGTAACTTCCAGTGAGAAGGCTGCGGCGATCGAAAATTGCAAATTTGTGGTGCATGTGGTAGCTGGATTGATCGAATCTTATCTCAATCCCTTTGCCCTTCATGAATTGGATATCGGATCCACGGTCTTGTGATTTTTCGTCATCCGTGAGGATCCGGACTGCCACCCCACGTTCGTGGGCGTTGACGATCTCGCGCCGGATTCGATCATCAGTGATGGTGAAGACGCAAATATCTAAATCCCTCTTGGTCGCCGCGAGCATTTGTCCAATCTTGTGGACACAATTATCTGTTGGGCTGAAGAAAACGTCATTTCGGTCACTGGCGTTTGAGGGTCCTCGCTCTAAATGGACTAACAACTTTGTAATTTCCTCAAGCCAATCCAGGATGAGAGCTTGGTCAGTGGAACTCGCATCTCGCATCGCTTCACCCACGAGCTTAAACGATTCAGCTCGTATCAGATTACGATCATTTTGATCGACCGCATTTTCTTCCAATAGTCGGGACAATCCCTTGCGTTCACCTCGAGTTAAGCGATAGTCGTGAAAGGTGGTTGCTAGTGCCTCGCGGATCATTTGTTCGCTCATAGCAATCTCAGTGTTAGCGTATGCGGCCAGTGACGAGGCAGGATGCGATTCCGTTTTCCGTGAGATCTGTAATCACCTGCACTTTTTCGGTGATCGCATCACTTGATCCGTCACCGCGAAAACGCATTTTAATGAAGTGAATTTTCTTTTTGCCAGAACCAACTTCGAATTCAATTCTTGAATCCTGGCAGAGCACATTGCGAACTTCAAATGCTTCATCCGATCGCACAATTATACGCTGTTCTTTTACGGCATTGGCGGTCATATCGCCAAGGGTTAATGCTGCTGGTGAAATCGACACCAAGGGTTTCACGTTCCCGAAGAGTAGCATTTCAGTCGCAGGTAGATTCGCTGCATTACTGACCAGCGTAATGCGTTCTCGGAGGTTACCTTCCGGTACGCTACCCTCAATGCGTACGCTCATTCGATACTTCACTTGTCGATCATTACGATCGACCGATAGCAACCGAACTTTCAATTGCCTGCATTCGCTGCGAACATCTTTGATTTCCCAGCTCGGATCACCAACATGGGTGATCATGACCTGTCGCTCAGGTGCTTCACCGGATCGAAATTCACCAAAGTTCACCTCAGGAGGATCAAAAGTGATGTCCGATCGAATATGTCCCGTTACGTTCAGTTTCACTTCAGCGTAGGAGGGACGATCAAAGATGACGGTGACGGTGGCTGATTTTTGACCAATGAAGGAATCTGTGTTCAGTGATGCGATGATTTCGCCACTCTGATTCGACGGAATGGTTCGTTGACTTACCGTGGGTGTGGTGCATCCGCAGCTGGTTCGAACCGAAGCGATGTGTACATCTTTTGAGTAAGGGTTGGTGAATGCGAAGCGGTACTCACTCTTTTCGCCCATGCCGACCATGCGGAAGTCATGACTTTGAACCGGGAACATCTTTTCGGCCCAATTCTCGACGCGTTGGTTTTCGGAATGGGCGAGTGATGGCGCAAGCGAAATGGCGAGTAGGCTGTAGAAGATGGTGCAGCAACCTTTGCCAGGAACTGTCTTGAAGAAAGATCGCCGGGAGAGCCTAGGATTTCTGTTTCGCATGAGTGACCGCCAGAATGCTTGAACCGCCCACCGGCCAGCGGAACGTATGCTAGCAACTTGTCGGGTCCACGGTATCAGGGCGGTTTGTATCGATATTAACGGTTTCGGCAATTTCGGCGAAGTTTTCCAGTAATTCGGCCAAACGTTCCATCGGAAGCCCCACCACGTTGCTCTCGCTCCCTTCGTTGACGACTTTCAGCCAGTCATTTCCGTCTTGATAGCCAAAGGCACCCGCCTTTCCCTCCCAGAGCATGGAGTCGAGATAGTTCTCAAGCATCTCCTCCGAAAGGGGTGACATCTCCAGTTCGGTTCTCACCACATCCACCACGCATCGATTGAGTTCGGCCGACCAGAGACAGACTCCGGTGTACACATCATGTTTTCTTCCTGAGAGGGTGCGCAGCATGGATTCAGCGTGTTCGATATCGCGCGGTTTGCCAAGGATCTGACCCAAGCATGAGGCGACGGTGTCGGCTGCCAAAACCAATCCGGATTGATATCTTGCCACCACGTCCGCCGCTTTGCGATACGCGTATCTCGCCACCAGCTCAGGAGCCGTTTCACGACTACACATCCCACACTCAGCTTCCTCTCCCGCTACCTGAACCGAGAATTCATAACCTGCGGCAGTAAGGAGTTGTGATCGCCTCGGGGATCCGCTTGCAAGGATAAGCCGTTCACCGGTAGGTAATGACGCTTTGGGTAGATCGTTGAGCAGTGGGATGGGGTTGATGGAGTTGCTCATGTTATCGAGGTCCAAAGATTAAGTATGCCCTATTCGATTCAGTTGAGTGTGGTTGGATGGGTTCATTTCAGCTCGAATCACTTTCTAGGGTTGACGAGCAATTTTAGTCGGAGCTTCCTGGATCGGTATCGGGCTTTCTATCTGGATCCTCACCAATTGGGTTATCCTCCTTTGAGGCATCGCCTTCTGCATCCGAAGCATCAGATCGATCTGGATCCGAATCAGGCTCCACAACGGGCTTGGGTGTTGACCCTCCATTTTGAGGTGTCGTTTCATTTAAACTGACGTCAATCGGTTTTGGTGAGGGATCGACTTCTGGATCGCTCGGAGCTTGGGGAGCTGTGGGCTTGAGTGGTAACTGAGGGCCCGCTGCCGAGACTTGAATTTCACCCCCACCTTGGATCACTTGTTGTCGTTGCTGAAGTTGCTGAACGGAATTGCGTAGTGAATCCAATAATCTTGGAATTTGTCCAGCGGCGAGAAAAATGCGTGCGCTGACGGCAGATTGCGGAAAAAAGCTCGTCATGAAATCCAGCCCAAACTCACTTGCTCCAGGGCCGATCATGACACCGTTAGCGTAGACACCGCTCATCACCTCGTCCGACATTTTTAAATCGTCG
>JAAXIK010000160.1:7240-9641 GCA_012270385.1 Rubripirellula sp.
TTCCGGTGGTGACGGCCGGTTGGCTGGTGGTGGGTTTGGAGCAGGCGGTGGTGGTGGGCCACCAAAACGATTTTTGTAGAGATTTACATTCGTCTGGAGCGCGTCGACAAACTGTGGCATCACCGCGTGAGGCACGATGACACGCTTGGCCACACGGTGGGGACGCCCAACCGTTTGCAGAAAATCTACGATGAACTCACTGGGACCTGTCATCACGATGGCGCCGGAGCTGAAGCATCCCTCCGCAACATGATCGGGGACGCGAGCACGTACTGGTGGAGTATTTTCGTTGGGATTCGGCTGTGCCGGGCTCGGCTGGCTCGGATCGAATGACATGGCTCAACATTCAATTGGTAGTGGATAAAGCTGCAGGGGCGATCTCGGTCACGCTGTCATCGATTCCCGCACCCTTCCCTAGATTCTACGGCATCTCCATATGCCTTCGTAGATGTCTAGCGTTGAATCGATTAACGGAGCGTCATTCAATGCTGTCTCCACGATCCATTGGTGGCTGTGCTGCGTTGAATTCTTTCGGATCGGTCCCGAAAATATCATTGTCTCCCTCCGGCTGACGACTTTTTTTACTCTCCTCGGCTACGCGTTTAGGTAATGCTGTTCGCGTTGGTCGGGTGAGCTTTGCGTTGAACAACAGCGTGCCGAAAAGACACATGCATGCGATTGACTTGACGTATAGGGGTGTGGAGCCAACATCTTCTCCTTCAGAAATGGCGGCTAGCGTCCAGAACCAGTTGGAGATTTGCCAAGTGGAATAGGAGTAGGGTCGGAATTCATTGAAATGAAGACCAATCGAATAGGGGATCAGCACCATCATCAGGGTGATCGCAATGAGCGAGGCGATGCCAACCTCAACTCGAATATTCTGTTTCCTGCGAATCATCGAGCATAGCCATCGATTCAGAAGGAGGGTGATTAGGAGGTATGCTGCAAACGTGCTGTTGAGCTCGTCAATGCTGTCGATTTTTCGTGAGACGCTGTTGTAAGCGTTGGTTTCAAGGACTTGGCTTGCCAGCCATTTCAAGCCGTGCCCATGCCAGATAACCAAGATCACCGCATTCATGCTGACAAATATCTGTCCGGTTACCGGACCCGGGGTGAGCCAAGTGCTGAAGGTTCGACTGATGATGCTTCCGGGAAGGTCTCTTCGTACGCGAGGAGTGAGGAGGGAAGATTCCGCAACCATCATCCCACCGGTGATCGTCCAGAGCACCCAACTCGCGATGCTTGTTCCAAAGAGAATCTCCTCTTGGCTGAACAGCAAATAGGGTCGTGACCGAGAGGGGTACACCGTCAAGGTGGCCAAGGCGGAGGCGAAGACGATCGTAGAGCTTAGCAGTAGCAGCGATCTTCTTATTGCCGTGGATCGATTTTCACTTTCTGGAGTCAATTGCGCTGCGGTGGCTGTCAGCAGCAGATGACCCAGAGCGATGCCAGTTGAAACGCACACCGCTACGACGAGGAAGAGTTGTCTCTCCAGAAATGGATTACCGTTCTGGATTAAATCACTCATCAAAAAGGAGATCCCTGTCGTGGCACTCAACAGCGCAATGACCGTCGCAAGTAAGGTAAGCGTCCTTCCTGTGCGGGATCGAGTCAGCGGCGCCATGAAGAGCGCGAGGATCGTGAGGAGTACGGCTGACCCGAGAACGGCCGAGATCATCAAAGCCATCTCGGTTAAATCAACACCCCTCAAGCTGTAGGCGTAGCTCATGCAGGGAAGTAGGACAACGAAGTAGAGAAGGATCTGAAGCAACGAACTGGCGAGCTTACCCAGCACAATCTGCCATGGACTTAAAGTGGAAATGGAGAGTAATTCGAACGTGCCATCGTCAATCTCCACTTCAAGGGAGCGGTAGGCCGCAAGCGGAACAACCATCAACATCGGGATCGCAAGAACTGCGTAGTACCCTAAGAGTAAAGTGGGTGCCGATGGGGTTGAGTAAATTTGAGGCATCCGCGACAAGCTACCCACAACGGTCCATGCGAGTGCGGCTGCTAGCAGCGAGAAAAACGTAAAAATGAATTGTCGACTTTTGAGGGATTGTCGCGTCTCTTTGACCAAGATCGGATTGAGCTGATCTCCGACTTGGTGGCACCATTGATCAAGACGTTCAAGCCAATGTCCAGCCGATCGCTCTGCTGCAGATTCGGTTTTCTGTTCTAGCTTTGGTGATTCCGAGGTAGCCATCACTGCACTAATCCCTCCGTTACCGAGAGGAAAACATCTTCGAGTGACTTTTGGTGGGATTTGACTTCAGCTATCTCGATCTCCTCCTCAATGAGCCAGCGGATGAAGGACGCTTGCTGATTTAGATCTCCCTTGAATTCAAATCGAAGCAAATCACCATCCGCGATGATCTGATCAATGTTTAGATGTGTCTTG
>JAAXIK010000038.1 GCA_012270385.1 Rubripirellula sp.
GTGCATGGAGTAGATTCCTGTGTTTGATGCACAAACACTCTAACAGGCCTATGGAGAATCCTGATTTCCAACGGAAAGCATTGAGCGATATCAGTTTTCCGTTTGGACTTCTTTTCCGTATCGACCGGCCATCAGAAGAGCAATCGGTTTAGTTTGCTCAAGCTGCTCAAGCACAATTCGAATAGCGGCAGTGATGGGAGTTGCAAGAAACATACCAATGACTCCCCACATGACTCCCCAAAACATCAGAGCCAGCAAAATCGTCACCGGATGCAAGTCGGAAGACTCTCCCATTAACTTGGGTTCCACTACGTTACCGCTAATCAGTTGCACAACGTTGATCACAATCACTACGGATATCATCCAGAAGAGGCTAGCGTCCGGGGCGAGAATGATCAGAGGTAGCGGTAAGAGGCTGGCGGCGATCGGCCCGACATTGGGTACGAAGTTGAAGAGAAACGCAAGGACTCCAAATGTGAAAGCCATCGGCACACCAAAAAGATGCAGAGCAAGTCCAAAGGCGAATCCAGTGAAGATTGAAATGATTGTTTTCAAAGAGAGATAGGTTCGAACCTGTTTGTTGATTTCTTTGACGGTGTGGTGACTTTTGTCAATTGCCGGAGAGCCCAACAGTAGGAAGAAAACGAAGATCAGCACCACAAGGCTCGTGGATACCAAGCTGATAAAGGTCTGTGACACAACAGAGATGGCGTTGCCCACAAGCCCATCGATCAGCGACGTCACTTTCTCGCCGCTGGTTAAGGGCATTCGTGACCGCTCTGAGGACTCACCGCTGGTCTCATTTGACAAGCTGATGGGTAGCTTTTCTTCAATTTCTGTAACGAGTTCTCTCACCCGGGACCGGTAGCCGGAAGCATTGTTCGAAAGGTCCAGTACCGACAACCAAATCGATATTCCAAAGATGACCAATAACAAGAATCCAGAAAGGAAGGTCAGCCCAGCAGCAACCAACCGGCTGACATTGAGACGCTGCTCCAAGAGTTCCAAAATCGGAGTTACACCGCTGACTACAAAAATGGAAACCACAAAAGGAACCAAGACAGGCCGCAGCCAGAAAACCACGTAGGTCAAGGCGATTGCCACCAAGATAATCAAGCAGGTGGTTTGAATTCGGAGCTGTGGATCTTTTGAAGAAACAGAGTGGTTCATGCCGATTTTTTCTTTCCTATGATCAGGATGAGATCCTAGCTTCTACCCTTTGGGATTACCCGGGGTTCTACCCTTTGGGATTACCCGGGGTTTTGGGGCTTGCAGGGCAGAAATTTGACCGTCTTACTGATCGTATCGCCAAGGCTCCGGAAGGTCGATACGAGTAGGATCCCTGTTTTTCGGAGAGAAGCGACAGTTGATATTGGATGGGATTTCCTTTTTCGTTTGACATGATTCACCCTCAGGGGGGTATACTGGAGCCGGCCAATAGTGCTCACGGCAGCCTTTAGGCTGCCCTTCTATAGGCAGCCCTTGAGTGGAGAGATTAGGACTTGCGTTCGTTTTCTGAAGTAACGTGTGGAGAGGTGGAGCACTTTGAGAGCTCCTACGTCACGATTTCTGCGCTGACTCATCCTGGTCTAGTCCGAGACAACAATGAAGATCAATACGCGGTCATCCGTCGATCGCGACACAGTGAAGTGCTGCTCAAATCCTTTTCACTTGGTGAATCGGAGGTCGAAGACGAGAAGATTGAAGCTTATTGGCTGTTGGTCGCGGATGGTCTAGGAGGGCAAGTTTCGGGTGAAATTGCAAGCGCGACGGCAATCCGAGCCGTGATGCAATATGCCAGTGAGCTCAGCAGTTGGGTGATGAGACCTCTGGGTGAAATCCGAGCTGAACTTGAAGCTCGATTGCAATGCTACGGAGATGCGATTAGTCGAGCCATGCGCGAAAGGGTACAGGAGAATCCTGACCTCTCCGGTATGGCCACTACCCTGACTTCGGTCTACCTGTTCGGTAATCAGGCTGCGATTCTGAATGTAGGTGATTCTCGTTCTTATCTTTTTCGTGATCGTGAACTCCAGCAACTCACTGAAGACCACACACTTTCTCGGCAGTTGCAGCGGCAAGGGCTCCCTGAAAAAGTGGCCGATGCCTACCGGAACGTTGTGACCCGCTGCTTTGATACGACAGACAGAGAGACCTCGTTTGATCTTTTCTTGTTGACACTTGAACAAGGCGATCAACTTTTGCTTTGTTCCGATGGACTTACCGATATGGTTCAGGATTCGGAGATCCGGCAGATTTTTTCGATGGGCAGAGACGTCAGAGAAGACTGCTGTTCGCTCGTTAACGCGGCGCTCCGGAACGGAGGCAAGGATAACGTAACAGCCGTCTTGGCACGTCTCGGTGATCTAGGAGACTGTCCAGACTTTGATACCACCGAGTCAAATCCTGAGACCTAATCATATCGGAAGTCTCTGTCTTGCTCGATTTGTTCAGACGGCTCTAGTAGTTAGGATTCGTCTTGCTGTCGCTGGGTGGGGAAAGTTCGATACTGGGTAAGGACAGTCGCTCACGCAACGGATCGAGAATTGCCGGAGTGCCACTTGCTCCGCAGCGTGTTACACCCAGTTCTTTGACCTGCATCAGGGTGGGTAGATCACGGACACCGCCTGCGGCTTTGACTTGGGTATTCGGACCGCTGTGCTCGACCATCAATCGGAGGTCATCCATGGTGGCACCGCTGGTTCCGAAGCCCGTTGAAGTCTTTACCCAATCCGCCTGCAATTCGCTGCATAGCTGGCATAGCTTGATCTTGTGGTTGTCCTGCAGGTAGCAATTTTCAAAAATCAATTTCGCTTTCTGACTCGCGTTGTGCGCGACTTCAACGATGGATGCAATTTCATCCTCAACATATTCCCAGCACTCGCTCAGCACCTGGCTGATATTCACGACAACATCAATTTCTTGGCAGCCATCGTCAATCGCTCTCTGCGCCTCCGCGACTTTGATTTGAGAATGATTAGCTCCATGCGGAAAGCCAATGGTTGTGGACGACTTCACGCTGCTCCCAGATAGTCTGTCTGAAAGTTGTTTTACATAGTATGGCATGACGCAAACGCTGGCGACGTCGTATGCAAGAGCAAGTTCAATTCCTCTCTCCAAATCATCAACCGTCATGGTTGGGGTTAGCAAAGCATGATCGATCATCTTGGAGTAGTCTTGGTAATCCTTCACGATCATTCATCCGTTTTCAGAGTAGGGAAAGGGTTGTGCATGCTTCTGCCCTCGATTGTCTCTTGATTTAGAGTTCGCGTACAGCACTGGCATGCATAAAAAACCACCCTGACGGATAGCCGCAGTCAGGGTGGTTTGATGAACAGCACTAAATTCACTATCTCGATCGCTACCCCATTGAATCTCACAGGTAGAAATCTGGCTTGCTCGATCCCTCAAGGATTCATCATCGGGGCTGGATCAGGGGTCTAAGGCCATGGGTGTAGCCAGGCTGTGGAGTAGATTCGAGGTAGGGAGTGGGATCCACCTCGGATGTCGTGAGCGATTTTGCAACCGAAACCATCTGGAGGAATTCCTCTCGGAATCCATGCCGATCTTCACCTTTGGATTGCCTTGCAATGGCTTCGATATCTGAGTATGTCCAGTCCCCCCGGTATTGGCTCTGTCGCAGTTGCATTCCGAAGTTAGCAACCGCCGCTGCGAATTTGAATTCCGAGTCGGTTTCGGGAAACGGCTTCCTGCCAGCTTCCACTGCGATTTCAATTTTCTGACTTTGGTCATTGCCCGGTGCTTTGTATCGTAGTTTTACGGTCATCAAGTCGTTCCGATTTTCAGCACCTATGGATTGACGAGGCGTCTGATACTTGAGCGAATCCACCGCCGGCACATTTGCATTCTCTGTGCCTGCAGGAACGATTTCGTAGAGGGCGGTAACAGCGTGCCCCGCACCGATTTCTCCGGCATCCTTTTTGTCGTTGTTGAAGTCTTCCGTTTCAAGAACGCGGTTTTCGTAACCAATCAAACGGTAAGAGTCGACGTGGGTGGGATTGAACTCAATTTGGATTTTTACATCCTTGGCGATGGTGATCAGCGTACTCGATAGTTGCTCCAGCAAAACTTTTTTCGCTTCGGAGTAGGTGTCGATGAAAGCGTAATTGCCGTTACCCTTGCCGCTGATCTGTTCAAGCATCGCATCATTGTAATTTCCCATGCCGAATCCAAGCACCGTGAGATCCACTCCCTCACTTGCTTGAGTTTTGACAAGATCGATCAATTGATCTGTCCCGGTCATTCCAACATTGAAATCGCCATCGGTCCCCAAAATCACACGATTGGTTCCCCCTTCAATAAAGTGTTCGCGTGCAATTTCATAAGCGAGTTCGATTCCTCCACCACCGTTAGTGCTGCCCCCGGCTTCGAGCCGATTCAAAGCGTTCATGATTTTATCGTGTTGGTCCGCAGTCGTGCTATCCAAGACCAGTCCTGGTGTACCGGCGTAAGCGATAATGGCAATGCGATCTGACTCATCCAATTGGTTAAGGAGAAGACGCATTGCCTGTTTGAGAAGCGGAAGCTTATTGGGTTGTTCCATTGAGCCAGAAGTATCAAGGAGCAGCACGAGATTCATGTTAGGGCGTTCATCGAATTCAATCTGTTTGCCCTTTAATGCGACTCGAACTAATTGGTGTTCACGATTCCAGGGGCAGTCCGCCGAGTCCACGTTCACCGAAAAGGGAACATCATGGTTGAATGCGGGTGGTTGGTATTGGTAGAGGAAATAGTTGACTAACTCTTCCGTCCGCACCGCGTCTGGTCGTGGCATTTGGTTGTATTCGAGCAAGAATTGCCGAATATTACGGTAGGAGGCGGTGTCTACATCGATCGAGAATGTGCTGAAAGGGGCATCGGTTACGCGTTTATATTGATTTTCTTCAATCCGATCGTATCGATTCCCCGACATCCCCGGGCCGGTTCCCATGTCAGGTGCCATGTTCCCTGCCATTTCCATGGCCATCATCGGCATGTCCATCTCTGCCAAGGGGCTGCTTGTGCTCCGCGAGCTATAGGCAGGATTACCAATGGATTGCGAATCCTCCATCGGCCCCTCCGTACCGCATCCAATCAGGACTAGAGAAAGGCAGGTCAAAGCAAGTGTTTTGTAATTCTGATGTATGGACGTCATCGTATCACCTTTATAACTGGAGGCGGTCAGCAGAACGCGTGCAGGTATTCCAAGCAATGGATTGCCCGCTGTGGAACAGTGAAATGACGAATCAGTGATCAAGATGGTTTTCAAAAAATCAAGAAAATATAATTCCCACCCCACGGGCGTTATCCAGACATCATGATTCACTGCTATCATAGAAATTCTCTTGCTCGAGTGTTGGCTTTTAGCTTCGACAGCTAGCCAGCGAAGGGCGGAGAGGATTCACTGCAATCGAGCAGCTGAGAATCTTCAGCTCTCAGGTTTATGTTTTACGAATCGATAGGTTAGTGATCCGGTGCAGCAAAATAGTGAGCATTCAGACGGGTACCGTTGTCAGCTCTGCCTGAGGGTAATGAAAGAGCCAACAACACTCCATCATTTGATACCCAGAATGTGTCATCGCAACCAATGGTTCCAGAAACGATTTTCTCGGGAGCAGATGCAAACGACTGTTCCGTTATGCCGAGATTGTCACCGTGCGATCCATCGTTTGATTCCCCGCGAGAAAGAGTTGGGTAGAAACTATCACACGATCGATTTACTGCTGGCCCATCCAGAAATCGGTAAATTTGTTCGCTGGGTGAGTAAGCAGCGGTGACAGTGCTCCGGCGTAGTCTTTGGACTTAGGCTTGGTCCAAAATTTCTTTGATCTCTAGCAAGTGCACTTGGCGACCGTCTTGGTGAGGGCTATCTATCGCGACGAGCGTTCCGTCGTCATTGCTTCGCGGATGTGTATCGCATCTCCATTCCCCCCGGTAAGCCATCGGGGAAGGGAAATGTCCTAGGTCAAATCTTCTTTGGGAGGGTACGTGATACAGGTAGACGGTTTGACGCGAGGTGGCACGATCTGGATACGTGTCGTTCAGTATCCAATCCGAATAAGGTTTGGGCAGGTAGGTGTTGTGTCCATTGGTAGGCATCTGGGTGTGGCCGACCGGAATGACTTCCCTGCTTTGGTCGGTGAACTCATAAAAGCCGTTGCGTTCTCCCTCCGGCCGCGTCCACATGGTTACCTGATGATCATTTTTCCAGATAAAGTGCGATGTATAACCGCTTGGATCTAAAATGTACCGATCCGAGCCATCAAGGTTTGCGGTGAGCATCCTCGTCACAAATCCCCCTTCGAATTGGAGGCTCTTGGGGTCAAACTTTGGGCGATAGCGATGCAGAACGATAAATCGATCTCCGCTGGGATTGATCAAAAGGTGATTGAAGTAATGCCAAGCTTCAGCATGTTTTTTTCCATCAGGCCATGGGAGTTCGACCACATCCGCCAGGGAAAGAATCAGTTTCGATTCTCCCGTTTCCAGATCAACCCTCCATATGCCAGAGTCCTCTGGTGCTCTTTCGTTCACATTTGGATCAGCGAGGCCATCATATCCATAGCCCGGACGTAGGTTGTCAATCCGGCGAAAATCCACCGACAGTCCGATACGACCGTCTCGTGAGACCGTGTAGATGGGGCGAGGAAGCGTTTGGATGGATCGATCCTTCATGGAGAAAATCCGACAGACAAACTGATCTCCCTCACGATCATTCCATAGGATCCGATCTCCATTGGGACCCAACCACTGAAGCATGCAGCCTTGTTGCCATCCCCATGAACGACTTTTGCCAACCTCATACCATTGGCCACCGCGTTGAGTATCGACGTAGCCGACGGAGATCGAATCTTCACCTGTGGGGGCTCTTCCCTCAAACTTCACCTGGTTGGCTAGGATCAAACGTCCGGTAGGGTCGAACTCTCGTTTGTCGTAGTAGCCAAACCAATGATGGTGGGGACCCTTGGTAATTTGCCGAGTGGGAACAAAAGTTTCCAGCGGGCCTGTCGAATTCTCTGCAAACGCTGCCGCACAGGCCCGCCCCACGGAAGGTAAGTTCGTGCCAGCGACTAGACTCGTGCTCAATAATCGATGAAATGTTCGGCGGGTCGAGTACATTTTGCTGTAAACCTTCAAGCGGGACGGATCTGAATTGGCCTTCCTGCTGTACGAGAACAGACTTTCGGCTTCTAATCAAGCTTATGAGGTACCCGTACCCATGATTTGCCTCAGTCGACCTCTAATCCCGCAGAGAAGGGCCGCGAGTGGCTGAAAAAGTGCTGGAAGGGATACGAAGAACATCCCCGTTTTGAGTTGAATACCGCTAACGCTGTTCTCGGTATGTCGACCAGCTTAGGTAGATCATCGCACCGGCCATGACCACAAAAACAATATCCATGGTGAGATTGGCAGAACGAAGTGGCGCGATATCGTTCATCCCCATCATGCCCAAGCCAGCATCAGCGAGAAACAGGAGCACGACCAATATCGACGCTACAAGGCTAATGAGACAGAGCGCCTTGGGCATCAATCACCTCGCCAAAAAGACGGAAAAAGGAAAAGAATCACGAATACATCGTTACGCTGGGACGCAGTATAGTTGGAATCCTAACCATTTCCCATGCCATCCTTGCCGGCTGGAGAGGACTGGTCGAATCCAGGACTTTTGTATCAATAAATCCGTCAATAACGTAACTGACTCAGAGAATCATAGATGAAAAAAGCCGTTAGTGGGATATCTGAGACGAAAAACCCTCAGGAAACTGATCCACTTTTGCGAGATCAGCCTTGGCGTTGGTGGCGTGATCGGATGCCTGTAGCGGAACATTTGGCTTATTTTGACCATGCAGCGGTCTCCCCGATGAGCGGCCCGGGAGCCCAAGCTGTTCAGCATTTCGCCGCTGATGCCTCGGAGAATGGGGACTCTCATTGGCCGGATTGGGCCTCGACAGCGGAAAAATTAAGACACCAGTTTTGTGACCTCACTCACGCTGATCCTGAGGAAATCTGTCTGGTACCCAACACGACCCACGGGATCAATCTCGTTGCGGAAGGCTGGGATTGGCAGCCAGGGGACAATGTCATTGTTCCAGAGGGAGAGTTCCCGAGTAATTTATTTCCTTGGCAAAATCAGGCTGCAAAAGGAGTTGACCTGAGGGTGGTGCCCAGGCGTGCCGGTGAAGTCCACGTCAGGGATCTGATCCAGAGAGTGGATGAGAGAACGCGCATGATTGCTGTCAGTTGGGTGGGTTACGCCAGCGGCTTTCGCATCGATCTCCCTGAGCTTGTCGAAGAAGCACATCGGAGGGGTGTTCTCGTTTTCCTCGATGCGATTCAGGGTCTGGGAGTATTTCCACTCGATCTTCGTAGCACACCCGTAGATTTTCTTGCCGCCGACGGTCACAAGTGGTTGCTCGGGCCGGAGGGAATTGGCGTCGCCATGATTCGAAAAGAGCATCTTGGACGTCTGAGATGTGGGCAGGTTGGCTGGAATAGCGTCAAAAATGCGTTCAATTACGCTGAGCCCAAATTAGAACTGCGAAATGCCGCAAGTCGTTTTGAGGGTGGCTCGTTGAATTTGATGGGCGCAGCGGCGCTCCACGCATCGCTCGATATTTTTCTCCGGATCCGCTCTCTGCACGGTGAAGAGAGTATCGCTAACCGGATTTTGTCGCTGTCTGAAATTTTGGTCGAACAACTTGTTCGACGCGGCGTTAGAACCCGAACGCACTCAGAGCCAAAGCATCGCAGTGGAATTGTGACTTTTGAACTCCCTGAAATCACGCCAGCTTCCTTTCGTCGTCTTGCCTTCGAGCAGAAAGTCGTGGTGAGTTGTCGGGATGGTGGAGTAAGAGCGAGTGTTCACGCGTACAATAACGAAGAGGATATCGAGAGACTCCTTGATGTCGTCGGAAACCCTGTCAGGTAACCGCGGGCCTTAGCGATAAGTCCGAAGAGCTTGATTCCAGCCATTTGCCTCCATTACCCTTTTTTGCCTCTCATGTCCGAAGTCTTGCCCGATTCAGGTAGCTCAAAGCCCACTCGCACTGCCGTTTACACCGGATCGTTTGATCCCGTCACTCTCGGGCACCTGCACATCATTGAGAGAGCCTCGCCTTTATTTGATCGACTGGTCATCGGCATCGGTATCAACGCCGATAAACGGTCGCTTTTTGAACCTGAGCAGCGAGTAGATTTGGTTCGCCGGGTGACCGGACACCTAGATAATGTTCATGTCTCCGTCTTTCACGGATTGGCAGTTGATTTCGTTCGAAGTATTGGTGCGCGTGTGATGGTGAGGGGAATCCGACCCCTAACGGATATCGCGGGTGAATTCACCATGATGATGGCCAATCAGCAACTTGATGCAGAAATTGAGACTGTATTTCTCATGGCAGCCGAGCAATATTCGCATGTGAGTAGTTCTTTGCTGAAGCAAATCGCAACCTTGCGCGACGACGAAGATCAGCTCGCGAAGTTTGTTCCAAAGCAAA
>JAAXIK010000363.1:0-754 GCA_012270385.1 Rubripirellula sp.
CATGCCGCCCATGCCGCCACCCATGCCGCCGCCAAGCTGCATCACGGGAACGACTAGGTCACCAACGGGGTAGACTTTGGTCACAAGGTTTTGCTCGGCCGCTTCGACGGTTGTGATTTGCATCACTTCATCTTTGATCATGTAGGTCAGCTCGTTCTCACGAAGCATGAGTCGCATGCAGGATCGAAGGGAAGCGTTCTGGAGCGAAATGTTGTCATGTTCTTCCGACGAGAGGCCACTCTCTTCGAGAGCACTACTATCTAAAACGATCGGAATATCGTGTGCTTCGCTGATCTGCTGCACTGCATCACTCAACGGTAATTCAACAAAGCTAAAGCTTGTTTCATCGCTGAGTGCTGCTTGAATGCGACGTTCGGTTTCATTGTCACCGACGAGTTCGATCGCGCCGTAACGTTCAATACGTCGACGACTCATGGTTCTCCACCAGTCGGAATCTGGGTATTGAATCGGTGGCTCATCCACGAATGGAATGTTCGATTTCAGGACCAAAGCGAGGGCGTCAACGAACGCTCTTTCTCGAAGTACTTTCAACTTCTTGTCGTGAGCGTACATCTCGAGCATCAGAGGCTCTTCGACGAAGTGCTGTCCTTCGACCGAATTCTTGGTGATGGTGATTCCGGCATCTTCGGCGAAGTCGACCGAGACATTTTGTGCTTCAGCATAACGCTCTTCGTCAACAAGAGCGTTCATTTGCTGGGAGAGTACCTTGAGTGTGGCCTCTCGGCGAACTCGA
>JAAXIK010000363.1:764-1117 GCA_012270385.1 Rubripirellula sp.
CCACTTGTCTAGAAGGTGCGACATGTTATGTTAGTTCTTTGCTTTGCTGTGGTCTGATGTAGGTAAGCTCTGCCAGGTTGGCTAGAAGTCCCTTCAGGCTGCCGGCTACACCAACGGGTGTATCACGCAGTCTTCGATTGGCTTCACGAAGCTGTGCACGCACCTCGGCACGCCAACGACCTTCTTGAGCCTCGCGTCCCGCTTGCACCTGATTCAAAAGGTTCCCTGGGACCTCGTTTAGATCATCATCTCCCGCGACCGGAGGTGACGTTGCCGGTGCCGGAGCAGGTGCAGGAGAAGGGGCAGGAAACGGAGGCGGACGTTACCTCCTGGAGTCCAAGCAATCGGGATTG
>JAAXIK010000363.1:1137-9460 GCA_012270385.1 Rubripirellula sp.
CTGCCGTCTTGGCCGCGGCCTCCAACGGCTTTCTGCCATCCGCGTGGGCTCCACACTTGTTGCCCTGCTGTAATGCGATGATTGCGGCATGGACTAACTGGTCTGCTTGCTGTGCCAGAACCTGAATCGTCTGCCTCAGCATATCCGAACCTGCGGAAGGAAGCATCAAGCCGTCGTTGTCGGACGATTGACGAACCAAGCCAGGAAGGAATGCAAAGTCAGGATGATTCTCCTCGACGGTTACCGTCGAAACGAGTCGAATTGTATCTTCTGCAGACTCGCCGATGATCTCCAGTTGACCCTTCTCCGAGAGCGATGCAGCGGTGCCCAAAAGAATGGAATCACGATCGAGTCGCAGCGGAGGTAGTCCCGCTGCGTGGAGAGAGTCCAGTGCGCCCTGTCGCTGGGCTCCCTTCCCCCAGCTTGAGTACCTTTTGGCTGAATCTGCGATTCGTGTTGCGATCGCTTCGGCTCCGGTCGATGCATCATCACCGACTACGCCTATGACCCCACCTGTTTGATTGGCAAGGATTCCCATCAGCTCGATATTTCGGGTTGCGCCGATGGCTACGCTGTGCAGAGAGATCTGCTTCTCTCGTAAGCTGTCTACCATCGTGGCGAAACTCGACTCATTGCCCATGGTGTCGATCGCTGTGCCGTCACCGACGTAGACAATGGAGCGTGTGCGATTGGCTGTTTCGTCGGAGAAGGTGTCCGAAGTGACAGTCAACGCTTCCATTAGGTTGGTGTTCCCCAATGGGAGTCGCTTCGCCAGAACGTCAAGGCTAACGCCCGCTTCGGTCGCGGCAGTAAATCCCGTGGTCAGTTCGCTGGTTTTCACGTCAGCCGCAAAAACTCTGACGCGGTCCTGAGGACGTAATCGGCCGAGGATCGAATCCAATGCAGTGATGGAGTCCTCTCGGAATTCACCCACCTGAGTCGCGGAGGTGTCTACGATCACGACGATATCAGCGGGCCGAGATCGTACGGACTCGAGAATTGCCTCCTCCGCAGACGGTTGAAGTGCGACTGCAAAGAAACTGTCGCCCTCTTCTGTCTGGTAGGTCGCCACGCGAGCGTTGGCCGCGTCCATGATCTCTGCGGCTTGCAGATGGGCGGAACTCGCGCTGAATGTTGCAATCAATGAAAAAAGGGCCGCTCTTTTTGCGGTACGTGCGACTTGTCGCAATCCCATGGAAGTTTCTCCGCTTAACTGTGAACGCGTATGCGCTGATGGAAACTCGCTCGTAATTTCACTTTTCCCCAATGGGGCATTTGGATACCCATGAGGCGTGAGACTTGATTTTCGCCGGCTTTTCCGGTGTCGATTCGGTACGGAATCAATAGACTCTACTCTCTAGAGTCTATTTGGAATCCACCCACTTCTCCATGAAAAAACAAGCATTCTGCGTACTCCACGCTCGACTGTAGTGAGCAGAGTGTTGCAAAATGCAACACTTGTTCGATCTCGCACAGGTGCAATGAGGCACAATCGTGGAAAAACGCTGATCGCTGCGGTGTGGTGCGATTGCCGTGCCAAACGATTACGTTTGTCAACTCAATTTAGCGTTCAGGATTGATGCACTAAATCAGGTTCCGTTGGTATCGATTTTTCGGATCACAACGCACACCGGTGGAGTTATCGGCATTTGGGCCGCTTATCGCGAGTGGGACCGCAGCGAAAGTCAGAAAACCTTGACATGCTAGCAAGCCAAGGGTTTTGGCGAGTAGAGACTCAAAGCGGGCGGAGAGTGAGACTGGCCGAGTCAGGCTGAAGGACGGTCCAGGGTGAGAGAGTCAAGAGATCAGTTGGGGCGGCTTACTCAGGTGACGGAGCCGCGACCTGATCCGGATTCGGAGTTGCCTGCGCTTTTCCCTCATTTTCTCTTTTGATTGCATCGTAGACCTCTTCGCGATGCACTGGGATTTCTTGCGGGGCTTTGATCCCTAATCTCACCTTATCCCCACGGATATCCACGATGGTGATGACGACATCGTCGCCGATCATGATACTTTCGTCTCGGTGTCTTGATAGAACTAGCATGTCTGGCTCGAGAGAATCGTGAGAAACACGGGTGAGGGAGTGATGAGAGTGATCGGACTCGATAGGTTGGAAGCAGAGGTGTCTGTCTCCGTTCCTCTTGGGTACCTCAGGGATATCGACACGCGATGGCATGTGGGTTAAGAGTACACGCTGGTTGTCGGTACGTAACGATCGTGCGGATTGGTATGACAGCTTGAACCCGACGACCGGGTTAACCCAACGTTCGAGTGAGTGAGGCTTCACGTGGTGAACTTAGCATCAGAGCGATGGAGTGAGCGAAGATGATATTCATCGGTACGATGAACCTGGCAAGAACTCGTGATCGTGGCGACTTTTATTGTCCGTCATGTGAGTCAATCCAGGGCTACCGTCTACGGGCTAAACGGCCATGGTTGACTCTTTACTTTATCCCAGTTGTACCGATTGGCTCGGTCGAATTGGTCATCAATTGCGATAGGTGCCGCTCCAACTGGGATGAATCGGTACTGCAGGTGAATGCTGAGAGTCATCAAGAGTTGCTGGAGAGTCAGGTCCACCACGAGATTTTTCGATCCATGATTCTCTTTGTGCTTGCCGATGGATACATGGAACCTGAAGAAGTGGAACCTTTGCGAAAACTAGCATGTCGCATTTTTCAAAAAGAGGTTTCGCGCGAAGAGCTGGGCCGTCTCTGCTCGATGTCGGAGCAATCTGGCGTACCCGCCGAAAATTATCTTGAAACGGTGTACCCACATTGGGATACCGGTCAACAAAACTTGGCGATCCAAGCGATGTTTCTCGGTGCCTCGCTTCGGGGTGAGCTCGGAGAGGAGAGGACACGTCTCTTAATGAAGCTCCGAGATCGAGCGGGACTCACTGAAACAGATTTTCAATCTCTGATCGAGCAATGTCTTCAATGGGATGAAGCTTGATCTTCTCAGTCCGGATTTTCGCATCCGCTAGGCTACGCTCCTGCCAAGGTTGTCCGAACTTATCCCTCGTCCAGTAAGGGTTGAATCTCCACTGCCCGTTTCTCTTGTGCCGATCGATAACAGGCTTCGACAAGTCCGAGTGTGCGAAGATTATCGGATCCGTTTAACGAGGGTATCTTCCCATTCTCCATCGCCAGCATGAGATCAGCCATGGGTCCGATAAATGCGTCGGGAAACCACACTTTTTCCCACCGTGGCCGAATCCAGTCAGGAGTTTCGCGATGCGAGTAGTCAATGGTGCTCGGAGTACGATCCGGGTAGGAGGGCCACCCAATCGTACCTTTGGCAAGACCGTTGGTTCCTTCGATTCGCCATCGAATACCAATATCGCTCGCACTGCCTTCTCGTGCCGGTCCCGTCCAAACATCGTCGCAGATCTGGCATCGCAGTCCATTGGCGTATTCGAGGATATAGAGGCCGATGCCGTCCGTGTGTTCGAACCGGGTTCGTGGGTCCTTGGTGAAACTAGCGTAAACACGTTCAGGATCCCCAAACCAATATCTCATGGTATCCAAGTGATGAATCGACATGATTCGACAGGTGAGCCAGCCCTGTCTTTCTTGCCAAGGCATCCAGTGCGGGATCGCTCGCATGTCAATCGTTGCCAGAACGGGATTACCGATGACGGATTGCTTTTGGGAAGGTGCATGTATGAGCTTGTGGGCCGCACGCACCGACTGATCAAAACGCATGTTCTGATTAACGGCCAAGGTGACTTCGTGTTGAGCGCACAACCGAACCAGTTCAATCGCCTCAGTGAGATGACAAGCCAAGGGTTTTTGTGCAAGTATTCCCCTGATGTGTTTTCGTTTAACGACTTCTTTAATTACATCTGCTTGTGCGTCGGGTGGAACAGCGATGTCCACCAAGCGAATGTCTGGATCATCCAGTAATTCACTGTAGTGTTTGTGGCAGTTTGGTATCCCATGTTGACCGGCTACTTGCTGAGTCCGCTCAGGATTTCTTCCCGCTATGCCGCGAATGTTTAAACCAGCACTCCGGTACGCAGGGAGATGGCAATCGGCCATGATGAAACCCGTTCCAATGCAGCCGATCGGTGTCGACCGATCACGCGGCAGGGGTAGTCGACATGCCCAATCGACAAGTTCAGAAGATTCCACAGAAGATCCTTTCTCCATTGTTTTATCTTATAACTTGGCGTGGCCTCACCGCGGCATAGACCTATTCTTCACCCAAGGAAGTCGCGCTTTCGTCTCGGTTGGGATCGAGGAAGGATAGGCCATCACTTGGGTTCTCCAGTCGACTGCGACCCGTTCGGATAATCTCACTGTCTTCGCAGCGGACGAGGGGTGTGTATCGGGGATGATGAGAATCAAAGTAGGGGTCGTTGGATCGAGCATTGTAGCAGCAGATCATTGACCATCTCGGAGTCTCCGATCGGTTCCGGTCACTGCGGTGTAGGAGATTGCTGTGGAAGAAGAGTACATCGCCAGAATTCATTTCAATGTACTCATGCTCCAATCGTTGCATGATGGCATCCACTCGCGTCGGATCTGCACCTGCCTGGTCACCTGTTAGCGTGTGTTCGATCCTACCGCAGTGGTGAGAACCGCGTATCACCTGCAAGCAACCGTTTGTCTTGTTGGCTGGATCTACCGCGATAAAAGCACTCACGAGATTCGGTGTGAGAACACCATTCTGGTACCAGTAACCGTAGTCCTGGTGCCATGCCCAAGCGCCACCCACCTGAGCGTCTTTCATGATCATTTTGGAGTGGTAGTGATAGGGTTCATCGGAGAGAAGCACTTCTGCCATCTCTGCCATCTTGTTACATCTCGCAAACGCACCGTAAATGCCTTCTCCCGGGTGATTCCAGAGCGATAGACGTACGGTTCCCCCCTCGCCATCTTTACGACCGAAGGAATGTTGATCGAGTTCCTTATCCTCCTTGGCGATGTTCCTGAGCAGGTCTACTTCCTCTTTCTGGAAGAAGGATCTCAACAGGACATAACCGGCTTCACGGTAGCCGGTGATCAGGGTGGCATCAGTCATCAGTAGCTGCTCAGTCTAGATATCGCGAGGCGGCCTGAGTTGGAGAGGAAGATCAGTAGTAAAGCGGGTTGGATTCGCTAGAGCAAAGCCAGGCCCCGCAGGCTACTCGGCCTTCGTTACGTATGCGTAGTAGGCTCCGTGTTGCATTCCATCTTCGGAGTGGAAAAGTGCGAGCATCTTTGTTTTTCCCGCAGGTAACTCGATATCGAAGGTCACCTCTTTATCTCCCGGTTTCACTGCCATCTCCATCTCGATCCCTGCAATCGACAGGGATGCTTGATTCGGATGGATCGCTGCACCCGGTGTCGTTCGATAAGCTTTCGCACCCGGTACAGCTGCTCCGGGTGGTAGCTACGCATTGAGGGGTATGTCGGATTCATTCGGCCAGCGGCGTAGGCTCACCGTGTATTTACCGGCTTGGTGCACATTCACATTCCAAAAGCCGGTATTTCCCTTACCCGTCACCGCACGTCGAATGTGTGACTGGTTCCAAGGGGTTGATCCGGTGGTGATCCAGTCATGGCTGGTTAGCCGTGCAGGGTTCTCCTTGGGATGGCCAAGATAAATCGCGGTGGCGTTGGAGAAAGTTGGCTCAAGCTCACTCCACCAGGATTCGTAAAAATTTCGCAGACGATTGAACACTTGCGGGTGCTCTTTTGCAACGTTCTTGGTCTGCCCTCGATCTTTCTTGATCTCGTAAAGTTCTTTGCCGTCGATGAGCCGCCACTGGCTGGTCATCACCGCGCTGGACTTCCATTTGATCGGATCCTTGACTCTCTGAGAATCCGTTACCAACATTCGGTCCGGCCAATCTTTAGGCGTTACCCCATTCAAAAGCGGTTTGATGCTGGTGCCATCAAACTTTACTCCCTCGGGCGCTTGCAATTCACAAAGGTCGATCAGCGTAGGAACGACGTCAACATAGGAGGTGATCGGTTCCACGTCGTAGCCACCTGTCAACTTTCCTTCGGGCCAGTGGAGGAATAACGGGACACGATGGCCGCCGTCGTATTGGCTCCCTTTCTTTCCTCGCATGCCGTCGTTAAAGACACCTGCACCCGATGATGTACCGTTATCGGTGGTGAAGATGAAGATGGTGTTTTCCGTGAGGCCTTCGTCGTCGAGAAACTTTCGGAACTCACCCACGTTATCGTCAATGTTGGCAATCATCCCAAAGAAGTTCGCGAGGTTGACATTCTGATCTTGGTAAGGCTTGCTGGATGCTTCGGGAGCGTGCATCGGTCCATGCGGTGCATTGGTGGCTATGTACGCAAGAAAGGGCTGGCCTTTTGCTTTCTGATCTTTCACAAACCGCTTGGCATAATCAAAGAAGACATCGGTGCAGAAACCCTTTACGGATTCAGGTTGCCCGTTATGCCAGTAGCTCCCGTCAAAATAGGCGTTATCCCAGTAGTCGGGTGTTTGGCCTACTCCGCCACCTCCGTGGCGAAGGACCTCTGTGTATCCGCGATCTTCTGGACGATAGGGGTAATTATCACCGAGGTGCCATTTGCCAAACATGCCTGTGGCATAGCCATTATCCTTGAAGATCTGACCCATGGTGACTTCGTTTTCGCGTAGCATCGAGCGACCCATGATGGTGTGCCAGACGCCGGTGCGATTCGTCCAATGCCCCGTAAGGAAACCGGACCGCGTTGGTGAACAGGTGGGAGCGACGTGATAGTCCTTCAAACGCACAGCTTGTGAGTGCAACTCATCAAGATTCGGAGTTTTGAGAATCGGATTCCCGTGACAGGAGAGATCTCCGTAGCCTTGGTCATCGGTGATCACAATCACCACGTTGGGTTTTTCGGATTCTGATCCTGAAACTCGGTTCGTTGAAAAGTTCGAAAAGGAGAGAAATGTGTGGAGAACAGCCAGAGCAAGGGTGTTCAGCGTAAAAAATTTCATGAAGGTGTCCGCTAAATCGTCTGCGAGTTGAAATCGATAACCGTCGGAATTGTACGAGAATTCGTAAGCTGGTGGGGATTTGGGATAGCGATTTTTGTGGGACTTCACGGTGTCGGTCGGCACTTCAAAGTGATATCCTCTCTGGAATACCTGATGGGGGGGTGTGTTGTTCGAGATGCAGAATCATTGGAGAGGATCATGGAGTGCGCGTCCTGCGGAGTCGGGGTGATTCGAGTCAGTCTTTTTGGTAAGGCTCGATGTGATAATTGTTCTGCTGCGCCGACTCCAGAGCAGAGGTCCGAATTAGAGAAATCCAAAAGCACGAACTCCGTTTCATCGAGCGTATCGACCACGCCTAGCACCCTAGGTCAGTTAGCCGCGGAAGAGAGTTCCGCTAGTGAAGTTGAACGTTCAGCCGAAAGTAGCCAGCCTTCACCCACGACTGAAAAGAAGCCAACGGATTCGAAGACAGATGGGACGGAGCCGCCTCTTGAACTGCCGTGGTGGACGTCCCTTGGCTCAGTGGGCCGTGCGGGGGGAGCGTTCGGATGGTTATTACCCCACCGCATCATCGAGCACACTTTCATAAATCTATTTTGCAGGGGCTATTGTGGGTGTGATTCCCTTTGTTGCTGCTTTCTTGAAGACAACCAAACAACTGCGAATCGCCTCAAAGTCGGAGAAGAAAGCACCTAAGACCCCAGACGTCAGAAAGGTCGCTCCAAGGAAATCCATCCGCCGCGCTCGACAAGAATCCAATTGGGTGGATGGAGTCGACCCAAGAACCACCGGGGCGGATATGAAGCCATTTTTCGGAATGATCGCGACAGCGGGTTGGATATGCTTGTGGGGTTATCTGTTCATTCTCGCGGAAGAAAGATTGCCATATACGGCCCGAATGTATTCATCCCGTGATGACGGCCCCGCTGAGACATTTTTGGGTTTCTTGTGTATCGTGATCCTTTTCGGGGGATGCCTGCCAATTTTGGGGTATTTCTTTGGCGGGGAGCCGAGAAAGGCAAAAGGGAAGGTTGGCGACTCCGATGAGGATAGCGATGCACTGAGGGTCGATTCGCTCGCCGGTGATCGACTTTTAAAGAACCTAGACGTCGAAGAGGATCAATGATTCGACCAAGCCCATTGCTCTGAATTCATCGCTCGATTTTTTCAATGCCTTTTTCTGAGGGTAGAGCAGGTCAAGACGTGAATTTTTGGGGCGAGTTGGTAATTTTCCAGTAAAATGCGGGCAGTCGAGATTCTGTTGAATCCGGGGGGTTCGGGTCAGATGGCGGCCGAGTTGATTAGGATGCCAGACATCCAGAGGATACGAGCGTCGAACGGATGGCCAGGCTATCGGTTTTAATCCCGATATGCCAGTTAAGAC
>JAAXIK010000147.1 GCA_012270385.1 Rubripirellula sp.
AATCGAATCCAAGCGCAGCTTCATCCCAAGTTTGCACTGGTAGCCAAATCTGTCATGGAATGAACGAAGGTCTTCTACGGCATCGGGTATCACAACCACTTCACAGCCCCAATCTAAAGCTCTCTCTCGATTGGTAGAGTTCACAGAAAGAACTAGACTTGCACCGGCTCCCACGGCATCTTCCACTTCGAGGGGGTCAAAGCTATCGATACTCACCTTGGCACCAAGATCGCACACAGCTGAAACATAATCACCAATTTCTAAACATCGGTCCGCAGGATCACATCCCAGATCGATGCGATCGGCCCCATCGCTGATCATTTTTTTGGCGATTCGGACGACCTCTCTGAACGAGTTTCTGGGAACATGGATGAGCTCTGAAATGATCTCGATGGTATGGGCTGTCAAATCTTTAACGCTGCTCTGTTCACCGAACAAGCGAGGAATTTCTCGGCAGTCTTTAGGGCCTTTCACAATCGGTATTTCGAACTCTTCTTCAAGAGCATCTAAACCTGATTCGCAATAGCCCGGAACGATGACATGGGTAACCCCTGCAGGTAAACGAAGATGACGCAGCAGCCACTTGGGTGTGATTAATGCGGCAACCGTAATTGGCATTACGCCGATTGAATAATGAAAGCCAAGATCGCCCGCAGATTGAGCGACTATCTTTCTTACGGAAGCTTCTGCGAGCTTGCCGGTGACGAAGTGATAATGATGTTCTGCTGTTGGTTTTAACATCTTAATTCGAGCGGACTATTTCAATGGCAAGCCAAGAGTGGATTGGAAACTCGAACGTGGCCAAACCTAAACAGTGTAGCCGCGAAATGACGAATTGAAATGAACATCATAGTGAGCAACTCTTGACTGGCCATTCACTTTGTAGTCAACTATAGAGCGACGAGAGATCCGTGATTCTTCGAGTTGTTCTGCAGCGAGTTGAACGTGGCCGGGATCTCTCGTTTTTTATGCGCGCGTCTTATCTTAGTGTGCAGAATTCTAATCGTAAAAAGAACCAGCCATCAAACCTGAGCAGTAGCGTCGACATTCTCTCTCACTATTCCCATCATCCCAAGACGCAAAGCGCAAAAAACGACCACGCTTTCAATGGATTAAAGCGTGGCCGTATCGATTCATAGCAAGCTAAGTCTAATTCCTATAAAGATCAGCTATTCCGAAGGTAAAGAACGTTTGCAGACCATAATTGATCAGTTCTTCCTCACACTTGTACTGCAGAATCACATAGTCCCCGGGTTGGATTAGCGGTCGAGCGGAAGGATTGTTGTAAGCCTCCTTCAAATCCACCTCGATAGCAATCTGACCATCACAATCGGTCTTGCGTAAGATATAGACAATCCCGGGTGGGACTCCTTGAATCCCTCCAAGGCCACCAAATCCGCCCAGACCGCCGCCTCCGCCGCGATTTCCACCCATTTGCCCGGTCTGGTAAAGTTGACCTGACATCGCCATCGCACCGAGAACATCCAGATCGTAGTCACGAGGGAGAGGAAATTCTCCTCCTCCAAGCAAACCACCAGTGTAGAAGACCTCCCGCTCTCTTGATTCAATGTAAACGATATCACCGTTCTGAAGCGTCACATCTTCTTCATCGAGAACCGGCACCACGCCGGGCTTCACTCGCAGTGGGATTCGCAGGATCGTAGGATCATCAGGAAGTTCTGGTAAACAGGCACAGGGATCTAGTTTGGCCGCTTCACGATAGGCATAGAACGTACGCATGAACTCTTCACGCTTACGTTTGTCAGCCTTGCTTGCCCTAAGAATCAAAACCTCGTTTTTGGCTCCCAGTCCCGGTAAACCACCCGTTTCGACAAGAGCGTGGAGAACATCATTCTTGTACGCCGGAAGATTCACCGTGGTTCCGCTCGCAGCGTAATCCCGCGCGTTACCTCCATTGGCATCGGCAGCCTGCGCAGAATCCTCTCGAATCACCACAACGTTGAACGTTCGCTCGCGGATGATGGTGACGATCGGCCTAGCTTTATCAGGTCTCAGGATCTCTTCTTTGATGTATGCGTCACGTATCGCGTCTCGAACTTGATCCAGTGTGAGACCCTCGACGCTGATAGGCTCTAGGAGCGGCAAGGATAAAGTTCCGTCATCCTGAACCGCGATTGGGTATCCAATTGAAGGTGGTAAGGCGCTCTGAGCACCGGGGAAATTTACCGGAGGCGGCTCGGGAGCGGAATTGGGCGCGGAGTAGGGTAGGATCCCATCCACATAAACACCCAGAATGTCGCCGGGGCCCAGCTGGTAATCTCGCGGTGGTTCGATGGACAGCAAAGAGATATCCACCGGAATCAAATCGTTTTTTGGTTCTGGAAAAAAATCCGCTGGCAGTTTCTTCGCTGGAACTCCATCAATGGGCTGGGTCAACGCGGCACAACCACTGAATACAGTACAAATCAGATAGGCTAGCGTGATTTTCAAAAACAGCTGCGAGCGGTGACGCATGCAAGCTTGTTTTGCTGGCCCTGATTCAACGCAATTGTTTTTGTTGTCGTGCATCTGTTTCATCCCTGAAACCTTTTTCCTGTAAGTCAAATGCAACTGTATTTCTCGTGACCTTCCTCAAGGTGGCTACTACTACTCAAGCGTGAAGGGTAATTCATCGCTTCTCGAATGTAGCTGGAATTCGATCGCCCCCTGGGCTTCCCCTCCACCTGCGGATTCTCCACTCTGTGAGCGAAGCCAATCATCATAGCTTTGCGGAGATTCAATGATCCCATTCACACTTCCCGGCCCAGTCATCTCAAGTTTGACTGCCGGATTCGCATCTCCCCAAAGTTCGCTTGTTGGATCACTCGCTGGGTTCACCATTTTGATCGATCCCACGTTATCCCCAACCGGTGATGCGAAGTCTGCAGTCATCGCGAACCCGCTCTCGGCATCTCCTGATTGCTGCTCAATGCTACTCAGCGGGGTTTCCGGTAAATCGGAGGAAGATGGGATTGCAGCCGTGTCCTCAGTGGTCGGTGCAGTCAAGGCCTCCGGAGCAGATTCTGTTTGTGGAGCGGATTCGTTGGGATCAAGCACAGAGGGTGGCTGCTGAGGACGTTCTTCTGGTCTTGATTTCAAATCTTCAGTAGTTTCTCCCAAAGCCTCAAAGGGCTGGGGGTCACGGATGTTCAATTGCACGCGGCTCCAATGCCCAACTCCATCCTGATCGGCAGCCTTTGCACCTAATGGGTACCCTTGGAACCATGCTCTCACTGCGGCCTGTCCGTAAGGCGATTGGTATTTCCAACCCCAATAGTCTGAAGGCGCAATCGGCGGCGTGCACCCGTTGCCACCACTTGCAACGGCTCGATAACCTGCGAGGAAACCTTTCTTCAGATCACTCTTGTAATGATGTACTCGATACTCCGGTCGAATTCGAATCCACGCTTTCTCCGCGAGTGTTCGATCCCGGTAGTTGGACATTGAGTCATCCACCCAAGTGTGAACATCCTTGACTGCAACTTGAACACTTGAACTAATCAGAGTGCAACCCGTGGAGCTGACCAAGGTGATCAAAGCGAGTATCGATAGAATCAACCGAATCGATGCGCAGCTTCTTCGTGAAACGTACTCACCGTTCGAATTCGAACCTTTGATTGGCAGGTTTGGACAACTTTCCATGTCATATCCCTCGGCAACAACGGACAGCACGAAATGCACCGCCGGCGCAATATCCATGCCGCTGTAGAATCCTACACTCCTAGTTATCGCCGTGAGGAATGATCGGAATTAGCCGAAAGTTCCGGAATTACGGTTTGTAACGAAAATTCCTGTTGAAGGGACTCGAGCGACGCCGCTCAACGGACCCTGGTGAGCAAGGCAAAGAGTCGATTGGAAAGCTGCGGAATAAAAATGGGCCACGGAACGCACGTTCCTACCCAACATGCGCTTTGCTGCAACCCAACACAAAAGCGCTGGCACGAGCTCTGCAATGCTTGCATTGCACTTCACCATCTGGGGGGATTTCTCAGGTTTTCACCGAAGAGCACATCCGGGATCTGCCGAAATCACTAGTGCGGGACAGAAAGAGGGTCCTGAAACCCTCGAACGATAGAGTCCATATTTTTCCGGGTTTTGAGACTAGTTATGCCAATCCTCGCAGCTGAACCAGATTGCTTCCCCGAAAACCTATTCGATTCACCGGACGTCGCTGACCGGCCGTGGTGGCTACTCTACACCAAGAGCAGGCAGGAAAAGCAATTGATGCGACATCTGAGAAAACTGGATTTGTCTCACTACGGTCCTCAAATCGAAAACCGGAAACGTTCTCCATCCGGCCGTATTCGCACAAGCTACGTTCCTCTTTTTAGTAACTATGTCTTCCTTTGCGGGGAAGAGATGGATCGTTACCAAGCGGTCTGCACCGGATGCGTGATGAAAGCCACAGAGGTGGCCAATACGAGTGAGTTTGTTGAGGACCTTAAGCAAATCTTCGATCTCATTCAGATGGGAGTACCACTCTCGATTGAGAGTCAAATTCAAGTGGGGCAAAAGGTTCGCATCAAGAATGGTCCCTTTGCGGGTTATGAAGGCATGGTGCTGAGACGCGAAAACGAGACCCGTCTTCTCGTGTCGGTGCGATTCATGGAGCAGGGTGTTAGCGCCAAGCTGGAAGATTGCCAATTGGAGGCTGTTGCATAATCGCTCCGTAGCAGGTGTATCGAAAACGACACAACACTTGCAATTCCGATCTGAACCATCAAGATGATGTTCTCCTACGTGACATCTTCAACGCATTGTCATGAAGATTACATGGACTTCCGCTGACACGGGAACGCATCCTTTGCCTATCGCACTCATCACCGGCATCACCGGCCAAGACGGTTCTTACCTCAGCGAATTATTGCTGGAGAAGGGCTATGAAGTTCATGGACTAGTCCGGAGGTCCAGTAGCATCAGCAGGACTCGTCTCGAATCTCTTTTTCAAGACAAAGCCATCTATGAGAAGCGTCTATTTCTGCACTACGCCGAACTTGATGACACGACCACCATTCGTCGAATTCTCACTTCAGCGGCGCCGGATGAAGTCTATCACCTTGCAGGGCAGAGCCATGTGGGCCTGAGTTTCGAGATACCTGAAACAACCTGTCAATTTACTGCAATGGGAACGCTCAAGTTCCTAGAGATCCTTAGAGATTTGCCTAAGCAGCCTAAGCTTCTACACATCAGCAGTTCAGAGATCTTTGGCAGGCCATCCATCACGCCGCAAAATGAAAGTACTGAGTGTCGTCCGGTGACTCCTTATGGAATTGCCAAAAATTTTGCCACTCAGATGGTCACACTCTATCGCGAATCGTTCGGACTCTTCGCCTGTAATGCCATCTGTTACAACCATGAGTCACCGCGTCGAGGTGAATCGTTTGTCACGCGCAAAATCACCCTTGGAGCGGCAGCCATCTCCCTGGGTCTCCAGGATGAGCTAGTGCTTGGTTCGCTGGACGCCCAGCGTGACTGGGGATACGCACCCGAGTATGTCGAAGCGATGTGGCTCATGATGCAACATGAACAGGCCGATGATTATGTACTTTCCACCGGTACATCTCATAGCATCGAAGACTTTCTCGATACCGCATTCCGGGCTGTAGAATTAGACTGGCGTGCCTTCGTCAAACAAGATGATCGCTATCGCAGACCCGCAGAAGTGAGTCGATTGGTGGGCGACCCGACGAAAGCGCAAGAACGACTCGGCTGGAAAGCAAGCTATTCGTTAGAGCAAATTGTAAACGTAATGGTACAAAGCGATCTCAAGATGCTGCAGAACCCATCGAATTGAGTCTGCTGAACCCCTACGATTCTAGTATCGCAGTCCCCTTAAGGGCTGCAGATTTTCTAGGCCAGCGCTATATTCCGCTGGCTGCTGAAATGCTGAGGAGACATTTTGTCGCTCTAAGCTACCCGATAAAGTTGTCAAATCGACCTTCTGTGGGGCAGACGCAGGCATGGTAAATAGATTGGGATCACCGCTGAGTAATTGATTCACGGCGTAGGAACCTACTTCAATCTTCATGGACAGCGGAGGCCCCGCAGCTGGGGTCAGGTGAATTTCAACCCGATGCGGGATCGAACACTGGTATTCTGAATAATAACCATGATTCTCCGCGTGGCTCCTCGCAATTAAAGCACCGGTAGGAGAGTAGAGGAACTGATCGGTCACATACCCCGCCTGTGGATCTAGAATGCAAACGCGCTCATAGATACCATCAGCCTTCCGCTGCGTTGTCCTAATCTCCAGCCGCCCATCGGTTCTTGTGATCGGTCCTGCGACCACCGCTGAGGGGTCAAGACTTACGAGTCCCAAAGCATCCATCATCCACGTTGGATCCACGGGAAGGATAGCTCGTGATAGTTGTCGCTCATATTGATCATGTCGGGCATAGTAGAGCGTTTTGGAAACTCCCTCGGGAACCTCGAACCAAAAAGACTCTGAGTTACTTCCCATATCAATTCCGGCAAAGACAATCGGTAAGCTTGCGCGCAACCGGAAATTCTTCTCCCTCTGTAAATTAAGGGTAGCGTTCAACCTTGGTAAGTCAGGCATGCTCAATACCTCAACCGAAGCTGAATTCGTGGATAATTGTGTGATGGATTGGGTGCGATTCATTACCTGTGTGAGTTCATTGAGCCCAGGCATCGCTTGAAATACGGGAGGAGGTGGTGGAAATAAGGATGCAGGCGGTTGTCTTGAACATGTTGATCCGCCACAGATGAAGAAACAAAGCAATCCCATCAGAGGCAAATGCCAAGTCACTCTTTTTTCATTGCGAAGACCCGTCATCATTCCTGATCACCTCCGACCAAAGATGGATTTGACTCGCTGTCCTGTGAAGAGATGACTTGTTCATCCATTTCCTCTTCTGCTTCGCAGTAGAGCAACTCGTTGAGTTCATCTCTCAACAAATCGGCTTCCTCTCTCGTAATTCGCGGAATGAGAATTCCCATCTCTTCGCCAGTCGATGCAATAAGAACTCGCATGTAATCAAGCTGGTCTCGAGTCTCCTGCGGAGGATTGGCAGCCTTCAAGACACGTCGCCGCATTAGCATTAATGCAAGAAGGTATCGACTCTTTTGCCGCTCAGGGATACTTTCCATTTGGCGAAGTAAATCGACGAGCACTTCCGGCGGCGCCAGGACCATTTTCTTTTCTTCGGAAGTGGGCATGCGACTTTTCCACCACCCGACAGCATTCTCCGGAGGGTCACTCCAAGCTTCCGCTGAATACTCCCGTCTCTGCAAATCGTCTCCCTCTTCGACCACTACAGAGTAATACCATTCGCCACTTCGAAGTGGTCGCTGAAGTGTATAGCACTGCTGTGTACAACGGCCTACTTTGTATTCACCCAACATCAGTTCAACGATTTATGCGAGAAACAATCATTCGGAAATAGAATTTCCCAGACTGCCTTTTATCAAAAGCCGACGATTCGCCGATAGCGAGAATTTGAGGTAGGTGTTGAATGGACAGTTCACACCACCCCAAGGATCTCATTTGCTTGCAAATGAGATCCGCAGAGATGGAGACGTTTTCATTGATGAATTTGGTGAATCATCTCTCAATCATTTCAGGTCGATTAGCGATCACCACCTGCCTTGAAATTGACTGTCTGCATAACAGCGAGGTACCAGGTTTCGTCCGGCCCCTTGATCCCTGAAACGAGTTCCCAGGCGTTTTTCTTGGCAAGGCCTGAAAGAGGCATCTCTAGAGATTGGAATTCCGGTTTTTCTCGCTCAAACACTAGAAAATCGGGGTCCGCACCATCCGGTCGTTCACAAGTCAGAATGATCCGCTCGTTGTTTTCCCATGAGACAATGTGAAGTCTATTTACGGCGCTGCAGGAATCTACCCGAGCGATGCTCGTGTGCTCACTGAGAGTGAGACGAATTACCTCGCTGTGATCCTGCGAGCTTGCTACAAAAGCGAGTGCCCGCCCACCCGGTGACCATAGGAGCTGATTTCCAACATCTCGATGGCGATGATCCTCACGCCGAAACAATGCGACACTCTCTTCATCCTTGCAATTATAAATCCATACACCGTGGTCTCGGAGGAAAGCGATGTAGTCCCCATCGGGTGACCAACAAGGTGAATGGCCCTTGGAGATTTTTCGTCCCGAGAGTCCATCAGCGTTCATCAACAAGATGCTGCTTCCCGGATCAGACCGCAAACATACAAACCTGTCACCCTCGGGTGACCAGCAGGGTGATCGGCCAGCACAAATGACTTTTGATTCCTGCTTCGGTAAAGAATACTCGAGGATATTCCACTCCTTAGGTTTACCCCTTTTTGCCGAGTGAAAAAGTAATTTTGAGCCGTTGGGATGCAAACTCAAACCGCCAAGATCCGAGACAGACGGATCACGCCAAGCAATGCTCATTTCCTCGTAAGGACTCACCGCGATTGCCAGTGCCGCAGATCGTGGCATGGAAAAGGAATACTCATTCGAAGACAGAACACCATTAGAGTCTAAATCTAATCGGTGAAAGTAATATCGTCTTTGCAGTTGAAAGAAGTCGGACTGGTCGAAATCAAACTCGCCGTAACTCAAAACCTCATCACCATCGAGATCAAGCATGGTTCCCTGCCATGAGAAATTTCGATTCGCGAGGGGGCAAACAAGATACTCAGTGAGTGATAAAACAGAATCATGGTTATCATCGAAGGCGCGAAATAACATTCGACGCAACTGACTCGGAGTGGTCGAATGCCCCTCAAGTAACTCCGACAGATCAAGAAGCCCATCCAAGTTCTTGTCAGCGAGGCGAAACCAGATGATGGGGTCAAAATAAATCCCCTGAATCGGATCGGAAAGCTCCTCATAATTGACGACTTGATCCTTATTTCGGTCTAAACGGTCAAATCTTGCTGCAAACTCTGGTACTGAAGCCGAGGCATCTACAGCTTCACTCCATTCCACCTTTCCATTCCTATTGGCATCAACTTGCACAAATAAGTCGTATCGCACTACACGTCCCGTAGCATCCCGTAGAGGTCGTCCGTTCCTCAGTCGAACTCCCAATTGTTGTTCAAGAAAATGCCTGGCCTCGGCACGACTGACTTTACCATCAAGATTGAGGTCAGCGAGATCAATCACGCGGCCCGTCACGAAACGATTACCTGTCGGCATGATGGAGCCAAGGAAATTGCCAACGAAGGTGTGAGCACTGATCAACTCGTGGGGCCTCTGATCCCAGTCATCGTAGGACTCATCTAAAGCGGCAACCGCATTCGACACAAGCCGTGATAAGGGATCGGGAATTGCGCCACGGAATGGAGCATCCACGAGATCGGGAATCGCAGCGAACTCCCGATAACTCAGTTTCTGATTCGAATCAAAATCAAAAACTCTAGACTCTCGGGTCCTCAGTCCATCACGATCGGGACGGGAGTGGGTCCGTTTGACGTTGTGAAGTTTCTCG
>JAAXIK010000372.1 GCA_012270385.1 Rubripirellula sp.
ACGCTCCATGCACGAGGGCGGGATTCGCGTTCCCTTGATCGTTCGTTGGCCCGGCGTGGTTCCAGCTGGATCACAAACCAATCATCCATCTGCATTCTGGGATTATTTACCGACAGCATGTGAAATCGCAGGAGTTCCGTTGATGGAATCCGACCTGACTGATCTGGATGGGATCTCCTATCTTTCCACATTACTTGGAAAAGAAGATCAGCAGAAGAAACATCCGTACCTGTATTGGGCCAGCTCCGAAGGAGAAACATCCGTGGGAGTGCGTCGTGAAAGATGGAAATTGGTGAAATACAGAGCTAAGAAAAACAGCCCCGCGGGGCAACCGGATGACTGGCGTCTCTATGACTTGAACACGGATATTGGCGAGGAAAAGGATTTATCTTCACTGCACCCAGAAACAGTGAAAGAAATCCTCGATCTGCTGAAGGAAGATGGACTGCTGTGATCCATCGATTTCGTAATAAGAACTCAGGAGAAGAAAAGACACCAGCAATCTCTAAATGGTTGCAGTCCGGGTTCCACCTTTTTCTGGAATCTTATCTTCGCAGAAACTTTGATGGCATCGGAATCGAATCGATCTCCGGGAGTGGGTTGGATTCCATTCCAAGGACAGAAACGGATTTTCCTACTGAGTCAGAGAGCAACATCAGATTTAGTCTCGATGCGCCTCTCATCATCTACGCCAATCATCCGAGTTGGTGGGATCCGATGATTGCCCAATTCCTGAACCGAAAACTATGTCCAGATCGACAGTTCTATGCACCCATCGATGCGAAAGCACTCGAACATTACCGCGTCCTTGGAAAACTGGGTTTTTACTGTATTGAACTCGGAACTATCGAGGGGATCAAAAACTTTCTACAACTCAGTACTGCTATCGCTCGCACCCCAAGCACTGCAATCTGGATGACTCCAGAGGGAAAATTCACCGATGCCCAAGATTTTTCCAGTGAATGGATGCCGGGACTGGGGCATCTATGTCAACGTCTCCAGGCCGGGTACGTGATCCCCTTGGCTTTGGAGTACAGCTTCTGGAATGAACCCAGACCGTTGTGCTTAGCTTCCCTAGGTCAGCCAACATCAATACGAGAGCTATCTCAGGAAACAAAGCAAGATTGCAATCAGATCCTAGAAAACAACCTTCGAGACACGCAGAAACGCCTGCGGTCCTTAGTGGTTTCCCGCGACCCAAAATCATTTAGCTTTCTGAACACCGGACCTGCTGGTCCCAAAGGAATCTATGGCCATGCTCGGAAGCTTGCTTCACTGCTATCCGGCCATCAGCTTAGGAAGCGGCATGGAGACCATTTAAAATGATGATTGTCCTGGCATGGATGGCGTTGGTGACGGCGATGCTGCCTGCATTCCTGTTCATGCGCAATCTACCAGCCTTCCTCTTGAACGTGAGGGAAGAGAGCATCCAAGACCCGGATTCACCCCCGCTAGAGCCTTTTGCAAAAGTCTCGGTACTCATTCCTGCACGAGACGAAGAGTGTGGGATTGAACAATGCGTGCGACACGCTCTAGACAGTAGTCATGTCGAAATCGAAGTCATCGTATTAGATGATCAGTCAAGTGACAGGACAGCAGAGATTGTCTCCAAAATTGCTGATGATACAAATCACGTGCGTCTCATTTCAAACGACCATCTCCCGACGCAATGGAATGGAAAACAATACGCATGCCATCAGTTAGCGAAAGCTGCCAGCCATGAAAACCTCTTGTTCCTTGATGCGGATGTGAAGCTGCATCCTCAAGGCATTTTTCGCTTGCTGCAGTACCGAGATCAAAATCAAGTCGATCTTCTCAGCGCTTTTCCCCGTCAAGTAACGGGGACAACTCTCGAAAGATGGATCATACCGATGATGCATCTGATCCTGCTCGGCTACCTGCCTTTTTCCAGGATGCGTCGCAGTAGCGATCCAGCCTATGCAGCGGGATGCGGACAGATGTTCCTAACGCATCAAACCGCTTACAGAAAGTCCGGGGGCCATCAGGCGATACAAAGCTCCAGGCATGATGGAATAAAATTACCGCGTTCGTTCCGACAACAAGGCTATCGCACTGATGTTATTGACGGCACCGATCTTGCTTCATGCAGGATGTACGTGGGTGCAAGTGAAGTCATCAATGGCGTTCTTAAGAATGCTCATGAAGGACTGGCCAATCCAAGATTGATCGGGCTGTTCACCTTCCTCTTGCTGGGGTGCACGGTATTACCTTTAGCCACACTTGTAAGCGGACTCACACACTCCAATTTGCAGGTGATCACGGTATCCATACTGGCCCTTCTTCTCGCACATTACCCACGCGCCGCCGCCGTGATTCATTTCAAACAGAGCTGCAGAGCAATCCCATTTCATATTCCGGCTGTCTTTGCCTTTGTGTTTCTTCAGTGGGTAGCCTTTTTCAGTCACCTAGCCGGGCACTCCTATTCATGGCGAGGGCGTACATAGCTCGAAAAAATAAAATCGCCGACACTCAGAGAACTGACTATCTAAAAGAGACAGATCTGTCTCTTTTCTGAGAAAAGATTAAAAGTGCCCGAAAACAGCCGATTTATCGATATCGTGGGCGAATCCGAAAGCCTCATCCACTGGAACTCGGGTGGTCTATTTCTCGCTTTTCCGCTAAACCTAACACCTCAAGGTCGTTGAGCGAAAACGCTCCTAGTGACGGATTGCGGAGGTATGAAACGCAATACCACGCGGGAACCACAAGATTATCAATCCGCGTTTGCCAGCGACGACTCAAAGCACAGCATGCCTTTGTCACGGATGACCGGCACCTCATGAACGATTTTGGTCGTGTCCTCAGAATAGCAGCAAGAAACCGTTGGTCACTGTTCGGTGTCCGGACGAGTTCCTTCATCATCGCGTTGCTCTGGGGAGCAAATATCGGCACGCTGTATCCCATGGTTGAAGTTGTCTTTCAGGGTGAAAGCATTCCCGAATACGCGGAACGGCGCATTCTCGAAACGGATGAGATGGTGGGAGAACTCGAAGGTGAACTCCTCACGATCAAAGAACAATTAAAAACCAGTTCCGGTAACGAACGTCAAGAACTCTCTGTGCGTGCTGAAACGATCTCGGCGAAACGTGATGTCTATCTCAATTCGGTCGATTACCTCCGCCGATTCCAACCGTGGATCAATGAGCACGCCCCCGGTGGACCTTATCAGACGTTGGTATTAATCGTCACTGTGCTGTTGGCGGGTACATTCATCAAACTCGTGGCGCTGCTAAGCAATTTACTTCTTGTCCAAAATATCTCACAACGAACTTCTCTTGAATTGCGTTCTCGTTTCTTCCGAAAAGCACTGCAACTGGATCTCGACTTTTTTGGGGACAATGGATCTGCAAACCTAACCTCCAGGCTCACCAATGACATCAATCACATCGCAGAAGGAGTCAATATTCTTCTTGGTCGACTCGTAAGAGAGCCGCTGAAGATGATTGTTTGCCTCGGTGGTGCGATCTTCGTCTGCCCTCGACTGCTACTACTGGTTCTCGTTGTCGTACCCATCCTCGGTGTCGTCATGGCAAAATTAAGCCGAGCGATCCGACGAGCCAGTCGCAAAGCCATGGAAGAGATGACCCAACTGTATGGGATGCTCAATGATGCTTTCGCAGGGATTCGCGTTGTCAAAGCATTCAACACTCAAGGAAAAGAGCGAGCTAAATTTCAGATTGGTGCGGGAACTTATTATCGCAAATCGATGAAAGTCGCTTTCTACAATACCTTCGCTCGAAGTAGCAGTGAACTCTTCGGGATCTCCACGGTGTGCCTGGCAATTTTGGCCGGAGGCTATCTTGTCGTTAATCGAGAGACCCATCTTTTTGGTATGCAGATGAGTTCGAAACCATTGAGTGTTGGAGAGATTCTGATGTTCTTTGGATTCTTGATCGGAGCATCGGATCCAGCGAGAAAGCTATCCGAGGTATGGGCGGGCTTACAAAAGGGAGTCGCGGCAGCAGACAGAATCTTTGAAATCATCGATCAACCGGTCCGAGTCACTGAACCTGCAAAACCCAAAACAAGTCTTCGTGGAACCGCCACGGTTGAGTTTGAGAATATCCACTATGAATACCCTAAGGGCCCACACGTTCTCCGCGGACTGAATTGCCAGATCAAGCAGGGGGAGACCATTGCGATTATTGGACCCAACGGGAGTGGAAAGAGTACTCTCATCAGCTTGCTTTGTCGCTTTGATGATCCTCTCAAGGGGAGCGTGAAATTAAATGGTGTTCCTCTCAATGAGATGGGACTTCGGGATCTTCGACGTCGCATCGCTCTGGTAACACAGCGGACGATTCTGTTTGATGAAACGATCGAGAACAATATCCGCTACGGAACGCCCGGCGCTTCGACCGAGGAGGTGATCGCCGCTGCCAAAATGGCGTTTGCTGATGACTTCATACGAGACAAAACCCCCGACGGCTACCAAACCGTGTTAGGCACTCAAGGCGTTAGGCTTTCGGGTGGTCAGATGCAAAGAATTGCACTCGCCAGAGCTTTCCTGAAGAATCCAGATATCCTGATTCTCGACGAAGCCACGAGCCAGATCGACCTTGAAAGTGAACAACTCATTCACACCGCACTGAGTGATTTCCTTGTTGATCGAACTGGGCTGATGATCACCCACCGATCAACAAGCATGGCGATGGCCGATCGTATTTTGGTAGTGGAATCAGGTGCAATCTCCGATAGCGGAACGCATCAAGAGCTGCTCAGTCGCAATCGATTTTACCAGAGCCTTTGCGGTAACGAGCAAAAACATGCAGCTTGATGCTCACCAAACCAACGCGTGATCGACTTCACGCACACCCTGAATGTTCGGATTTGATAGTGAACTCAACTCATCAAGCGCTGACCCACTCGACGCCACGCCGGATGCTACTCGTTGGCTATCCCGCCAGACTCTGTTTCTACGCAGCATGCACTGCGTTACTGATGCATCTGGTGCTGCAACTTGTCTCCCTAGGTGATCTTAAAACACTTTCGTCAGAAAATGGCCCTAGAGAAATCTCCCAGATCGTTGTACTGATCCTCGCAGGCCACCTTACCGGAATCCCGTCAGCTTTATCGAAAGAAAATAGCCCTCTGAACACCTGCCTGGCAGTAGTCTTCCTATGCGCTGCGGGTAGGGAAGCAGACGACTGGTTTGCTACCTATTTTTTTGATGACGCCTACAAATGGCTGGTTTGCTTGCCGCTAATGGTTTTGGCGGCGTCTCTGTGCTGGAAGTCTCGCACGCATCTGTACTATGAGATGATCACGTTTCTATCGAAACCGCATGCGACGCTCATCATCTTTTCGATCTTAATGGTGGTCACCCTTGGGCAAACCCTCGATCGCAGTAGTTTCTGGCCTAATGTCGACAGTTCTCCAAGTTTAGGCAATCAGAAAGCAGTCGTCGAAGAAACGCTCGAGCTTTTTGCTTACCTCACTCTGCTCTTTGGTGCCAATGAGTTATTGGTCCATACATTGCTCCAGAGGCGTACCCGTTCCAACCGAGACAACTGGACTCATTTGATTAGCCGGTGGTCCGAAGAGCAACAAGAAGGAGATAATCCAGGGTTAATCCGCAATCCACACCTGGCACGGAATCCAACCCCAGAGCTGACGGATGGATCTGTGATTTTGGAGGAAAGAAAACTCCAAGGACGGAATGCAGGATAGGTCCTGGCGACCACTGAAGACCTTGGTGGATCCTTGCGGATCCGAATCCCATCCCATTGAAAGAAGCAGTAACAGCTAACATATGCTCGAAATGGAATCCGTTATAACTTGAAGGCCCCGCAACAACCTGCAGCACCGTGGTTTCTTCGCTTCGGATTTACTCAGATGAGCCGAAAAAGTATTTCTACCCAAGATATGATCATCAGGACTGGCGTATGAGCTCCCGAAACATCGACCCTCGCCCCAGACCTGATCTAAAAAATGGATCCGTTTTCATTGCGGACACAGCGACGGTCATCGGCAACGTGACCATGGGTAATGACTCCAGCATCTGGTTTGGAGCAGTGGTGAGAGGTGATTGCGAGGCGATCGAGATTGGTGAGGGAGCGAATATACAAGATCTTTCCGTCCTCCACGCTGACCCAGGCTTCCCCTGCAAAATAGGAGATTTAGCGACTGTGGGACACGCTGCAGTGGTCCACGGAGCTACCGTAGAACAAGGTGCTTTGATCGGTATCCGTGCGGTGGTCCTGAATGGCGCAGTCATTGGAGCGGGGGCCGTGGTGGGCGCCGGCGCGTTGGTTCCGGAAGGGAAGATCATTCCCCCAGGGCACCTAGCTGTTGGGGTCCCCGCCCGCGTGGTGAGGGAATTAACAGAGGAAGATGTGGAGCGACTCATGGCCACAGGGTTGCACTATGTTGATGCCTCCCGAGTCTACCGAGAGAGTAACGAAAGCGGAAAACAGGATTTGACTGAGTGAAACATGCCAAAAAGCGGGGATTGAATCCAAACCGTAGGCCGGCTCAGCACGCTACGCCCCCAAATGATGATCCTTTAGTCGAAACAACATCGAGCTGGAGAGTTCTTCCGCGACCCATGCTGACAGAATGATCAACTCTGGGATATCATGAGGCGGCAGGGCAACCGCCCCACGCGGTGCTCCCATGAATTGCTACACCACTGGAAATCAAATCAACGATGAGTCTGAATCTCGAAACCGAAACCCCGACGCGCCACGCAGCGGATCGATATCAGAGCCTAGCTGACCAAGTTCTCAATGGGGAACCGATCTCACGCGAAGAGGCTATCTCGATCGTAGAAGCCCCCGACGAAGATATTCTACCTCTGCTGGCTGCCGCATTCAGGATTCGCCAAAAGCACTTCGGAAAAACCGTCCAGCTCTATTTCCTGATGAATGCCAAGAGTGGCCTTTGCCCTGAAGACTGCCACTACTGCAGCCAGTCAAAGATCTCAACTGCTCCGGTACCGAAGTACAATATTCTCAAACGCGACAAACTAATGGAGGGAGCCAAGCTCGCCGCGGAGAGAGGCGCAAAGACTTACTGCTTGGTCATCTCGGCACGTGGCCCGAATGAGCGAGAAATGAATGCGGTGGAACAGATTGTTCCAGAGATAAAAGAGAAATACGGCCTCGACATCTGTGCTTGCTTGGGACTACTCGATCAGAGTCAAGCAGATCGCTTGAAGGCTTGCGGGGTAGATCGCGTTAACCACAACCTCAACACAAGCGAAAGTTACTACGCAGAAATATGCACTACACATACCTATGAGGATCGAGTGCAGACGCTGCGCAACGTTCGTGACGCTGGGATGGAAATGTGCTCAGGCGGAATCATCGGGATGGGGGAGAAGGCCGAGGATATTGTTTCCATGGCCTTTGACTTGAAAGATTTAGGTGTCCAATCGATACCGCTAAACTTCCTCAACTCCATTGAAGGAACACCCTTGGAGAACGCAAGCGACCTGAGCGCGAATGATTGCCTCCGAGCCCTTGCGATGTTCCGTTTTGTCAATCCTGATCGAGAATTGAGAATCTCAGGGGGCCGCGAAATCCATCTTCGCTCGCTGCAGCCCTTAGGGCTCTATGCTGCGAATAGCATGTTTGTGGGTGACTACCTCACAACAGAAGGGCAAGCACCCAAAGCGGACTACGAGATGATTGAAGACATGGGGTTTGAAGTCACCCATTCTCATTGTGGCCCAGAGGATCCATCGCTCCAAGACTAAGAGAGCGCACGCAAAAACCCTACCGAGAAGTCAGTTGTTCAAAACAGAGAGGCGGCGAGACAGAGAGTTCGCCGCCTCTGTTTTTATTGCCTCAGCATTAGTGCGTCACCCCTTCGGTAACCCCCTTCCACTGATCAGTACGAAAGGGTGTTAAAGGGAGCCCATCTAAACTCTGAATGTTCCGAACGGGATTATCCGCCCAGCCGAAACGGACCGCCACCGGATCCTTCACCTCATCACTCCAGACCTCGATTCGGTCACGCCCAACCAACTTAGCCTGAGCGCTGAAGAATTTCTGGTTTTCGCCAGCAATCGCAAAACCAATCGGCTCTTTGGTATCGAACGTATCAAGACCACGTCCGACATACTGAAAATCGACGACGGCCTTTCCGTTTGCGAAAGTCACTGAGCGGTACATGGGACTTCGGTAAGGAATTTCAAACCCGTACTCATTCGCCAGGGCCCATCGAGCCAAGCGTTTGGCAACATCCTGCTTGTTTCGAGGATGAATATCAGACGCCTCTCCGAGATCGATGATCACCGCCTCACCCGTCTTGGGTAGCTTACTCATCGTCATCGTTTGAGCCTCACGCAACTCCGCCCACGTGCTATCCCCAGGCTCCACAACTTCCTCTCGGAAATCGGCTAACTGAACCCAGTAGAAAGGAAAGTCTCCCTGTCCCCATCGATCACGCCAGGTTTGAATCATCAATGGGAAAAGATGTTGATACTGATGCGCTCGAGTCGAATTGGATTCACCCTGATACCAAATCGCTCCGCGAAGGGTATAACCCAATACCGGATTCAAAACACCGTTAAATAGATTCGCTGGTCGATGATTGCTTTGAATTTGATTCCTTGGGGCACGGGGACGAGCTCCCTTTTTTTCCTGCTGCCATTGGGTCAGTCGCTCTTGGTATCGGCTCATCACCGCCTCGTGATCGTAATTTGCCACGATCTCATCCCAGTGTTGAAGGAGATCCTCATACTGCCCTGCCTTCTCCAAGTCATCTCGCGAAACCCAAGCCTCTGCTGCGGATCCCCCCCAAGCGTTGTCGATTAAACCGATCGGCACATCAAGTGACTGATGCAATCGCCGACCAAAGAAATCCCCGACCGCGGAGAAGGATTTCACCGTGTCGGGGTTACAGGCTTCCCACTTACCCTCAAAATCATTCAATGGCTCCTGAGAAGCGACTTGGGGCACCGAGATCAGGCGAATTTGAGGAAACTTGGCGGTGAGACTCTCAAGATCTGGATCGTTCGCATTGGAGACAGGCCAAGCCAGATTGGATTGCCCGGAACAAAGCCAAACTTCCCCGATCAATACATCTCGAAAATCTTTGGTTTCATCGGCGACGATGGTCATCTCATGCGGGCCGCCAGCTGACAAAGGATCGAGCATCAAATCAAACCTACCGTTGCCATCCGCCATTGCACTGCCTTTGCTCCCACCGACCTCGGCAGTGACTTGTTGATTGGGAAGGGTCCAACCCCAAATGTGAATGGGTTGGTCTCTCTGCAACACCATCGAATCACCAAAAATCGGTGACATCACTAAATCTGCACGACACAAGGTGGGGCAGGCAAGAAACACGAATAGGAACAAAAGTCGGTTCATAGAGAGGATCCGAGAAGGAGAACGAAAAACCAAACGACGCCAAGATG
>JAAXIK010000280.1 GCA_012270385.1 Rubripirellula sp.
GTGTTGACACTGAATAGCGCAGTGACATCACTCAGTAAAAAACATGGGCTGGCTTGCGAAAGAGGAAGCTCGAGGGATTCAACATGAAAGTTCAAGCAATTGCTAATCGTCCTGAAACGACGCGGACGAGTCAATTTGAAGAGATCAAAGGGCGAATCCACGGCAAGCTGGTAGACAAATTGGATCTTTCACGGGTGGGCGACCTAACGGGTGACGTGCTCAAGCGTGAGATCCGTGTGGTGGTTGAACATCTATGTGATGCGGAAGACACCTTACTCAATCGACAAGAAAGAGATCGCATCGTTGACGAGGTCATTGACGAGGTTCTTGGCTTAGGTCCCCTCGAACTGATCTTAAAAGATCACACGATCAGTGACATCTTGATCAACGGCCCAAAAAACATCTATGTCGAACGCGGCGGTCGCATGGAAAAGTCGGAGGTGGAGTTTCGAGATAATAAGCATCTCCTTCAAATCATTGATCGCATTGTTAGCAAAGTGGGGCGTCGGATTGATGAAACCTCCCCGATGGTTGATGCACGGCTGGAAGACGGATCTCGAGTGAACGCGATCATTCCACCACTCGCACTTGATGGCGCTGCGGTCAGCATTCGACGCTTCGGCAGCAATCCTCTGAAGCTTGAAGACTTACTCAACTACAAAGCGTTCACTCCCGAAATGGTCATGCTCCTGGAAGGCTGTATCAAAGCGAGATTGAACATCATCATTGCGGGTGGCACCGGATCAGGAAAAACAACGCTTCTCAACACACTCTCTTCATTTATCGGTCACGAGGACCGCATCGTAACCATCGAGGACGCTGCTGAATTGCAGCTCCAACAAGATCACGTGGTTCGGCTAGAAACACGTCCGCCCAACATTGAGGGCAGCGGTTCCGTGACTGCGACCGACCTTGTGAAAAATGCTCTTCGCATGCGTCCAGAACGTATCATCATCGGGGAATGTCGCGGTGGTGAAACGCTCGACATGCTTCAAGCCATGAATACGGGCCATGATGGATCCATGACTACCATTCATGCCAACAGCCCTAGGGATGCGATCGCTCGTCTGGAAACCCTGGTCATGATGGCCGGTTTTGAACTTCCCGTCAAAGCGATCCGTCAACAGATCTCCGGCGCTGTCGACGTTCTCATTCAAGCCAATCGGCTTCAGGGTGGACCCAGGAGAGTGACCGCGATCACCGAGATCGTTGGCATGGAACAAGATACCATCGTGATGCAGGACATCTACAAGTATTCCCAGCAAGGTGTGGATGAGCAGGGTAAAGCATACGGTCACTTCGCCTGCACGGGTGTGCGTCCAAGTTTCATGGATCGTCTCGAATCTGCAGGTGTACGCTTACCACCAAGCGCTTTCAGAGAGCGAGTCATGTTGGAAGCTTAATGAATCCAAATCAAAGAAATATTTTTTCCACACATTGGATTTTATCCTTTCCCCTTTCGCGAACGAGTAAATCATGAGCGGCATCATCCTTGTCGTCGCAGTAGGAGTCTCCGTAGCTTCGTTCGTCGCTTTTGCAGTTCATGCAATCGCACCAAGCAGCAATACGAGCTCCACAGAAGATCGACTGAACCGGCACGCGTTGCGCCAACGCCACCGTGATCTACCTGAGACCAATGATGACTCATTGGTCTCTCTTCTTCGATCTGAACTGGGTGACCAGACAGGGTTTCTGGAAAAGCTTACCCACCGCATGCCCGCTCTCTCTGACTATCTGGATCAAGCCGATGTACCACTGAAGCCATCCAAGTTCATCTTCATCTGCGTCGCTTGCTTTTTGGGCGGTAATTTTCTCTGCTTGATCTCCCCCGCACCGCTACTTTTGGCTCCTATCGTGGGCTTCATCCTCACAGGACTACCGATTGGCTGGTTGGCACTCAAACGAAAAAAGCGTCTGGACAAGTTCGGCACCCAACTTCCCGGGGCGCTCGAGCTACTGAGTAGATCATTACGTGCAGGGCACTCTCTCAATGCTGGGTTTGGGCTAGTGGCTACCGAAACCGAAGCGCCTCTTGCGAGGGAATTTGGGCGAGCATTTGAGGAACAAAACTTCGGAATCCCACTCGATGAAGCGATTGAAAACATGGCGAGACGGATCCCGAATATGGATCTTCGTTTTTTTGCAACCGCAGTCATCCTGCAACGGCAAACCGGAGGAGATCTTGCGGAAATCTTGGACAAAATCAGTCACTTGATCAGAGAGCGTTTACAGATCCTCGGACAAATCCAAGCCTTAACAGGTGAAGGTCGAATGAGTGGCGCCGTACTCCTCGCATTACCGCCGGTTCTCTTCGTTGTGATGCTCAAACTTAATTACGAATATGTGATGATGCTTTTTCGAGATCCAATTGGGCGATACATGCTCTTTGGCGGCCTGGTGACTCAGGTCATAGGAGCAATCGTGATTAAGAAAATCATCACCATCAAGGTGTGAATTTTTATAGCACGACACCTCCACACTATTTTGATTAAACCATCAGCCGCTTTTAAAAACACTTACGATTTTGCTTAACGGGTTGAAACTATCTTCCTGAAAAGAGGAGGCCAAGAAAATGTCCGCTTCACTATTATTCGCTCAACTAAATCCTATCCTCACCTCCTCCGTTGCTATTTTTATCACGGTGACTCTTGTGATGTGGATCCTTCTTGAGCGCATCAGTGGTGGCGATCGACCACAGGCGGAAATCCGCTTGGATCGACTCAGAAAAAAACAGCATCGAAGAGACCTTTCGGAGCTTGCTGACGAGAATACGAATACCAAACAGACCCTCACTCAGGTTCTGGAAAAGGCAACCTCCCCACTCGCAGAAACGGTCAGCGGCAATGAGAAGGAAATGAGTCAGCTAAAAGAAAAGCTGATGAATGCTGGTTTCCGACGTGAATCTGCACCGGTAGTCTTCAAGAGTATTCAGTTTGCGGGCGTGGTGGTTGGATTGGTCGGGGGTGGAGTCTTTGGCATGATCGCAGACGGCATGAATCAAGGGATGGCAATGAAGACTGCCATCGGCATGATTCTGGGTTTCATGGTTCCAAATTTATTCCTTGAACAATTAGTCAAAGCAAGAAAGCAGAAAATCTTCCTCGGGCTCCCTGATGCTCTCGATCTCATGGTGGTTTGTGTTGAAGCAGGGCTTGGAATGGATCAAGCACTTCGCAAAGTGGCAGAGGAAATGGCGAAGAGCCACCCGGAGATCGGTGAGGAGTTTAGCATTGCGAACCAACAACTCCAGTTTGCACGCCCTCGAGCTGAAGTACTTAAAGCTCTCGGCCTCCGAAGTGGTGTCGAGGACCTAAAGCAATTGGCATCTATTCTGATCCAAGCGGATAAATTCGGATCAAGCGTCGCTGCTGCACTCCGAGTTCAGAGTGATGCCATGCGGGTGAAGAGGCGGCAAATCGCAGAAGAAAAAGCAGCAAAGACAGCCGTCCAAATGATTTTCCCTCTCGTTCTATTTATTTTCCCGGGGATCTTTGTTGTGCTTGTTGGACCTGCCGCAATCAACATGTATCGCAACATGCTCCAGTGAACAGATAACGGAAACGACCCCATCAGTTCACAACACTTAAGCCAAAATAGGCTGAATGACGTGCCCATGCACATCGGTAAGACGAAAATCTCTTCCCTGATACCGATAGGTCAAGCGACGATGATCAATTCCCAACAGATGTAAGATGGTGGCGTTCAGATCGTGAATGTGCATCGTGCCGGGTGTCCAAGTCTCTTTGGTCGGCTGGGGAATCAGTGGATTACCATCTTCATCAGCGAGGTTATATCCGTAAGCATCGCTTTGCCCATAAGTGATACCCGGCTTGATCCCTCCTCCGGCCATCCAAGTGGTAAAGCAACGAGGATGATGGTCTCTTCCATAAGTTTCTCGTGTTAGATTGCCCTGACAGTAGGCAGTCCTACCAAACTCACCACCCCAAACCACCAGCGTCTTGTCGAGAAGGCCAGTTCGTTTCAAGTCTTTGATGAGAGCCGCTGAAGCTTGGTCAATATCTCGACACTGTGACTCGTGCTCCGTTGGCAAACGACCGTGCGCGTCCCATCCACGATGAAAGATCTGGATATTGCGCACTCCACGCTCTACCAAACGTCTGGCCTGAAGGCAACACGCTGCGAAGCTACCAGGAGTCTCAACCTGCTCACCATAAAGAGCAAAGGTCTCGGCGGTCTCTTGGGAAAGATCCGTCAATTCGGGTACGGATGCCTGCATTCGAAAAGCCATTTCATGCTGTTTGATACGGCTTACGATCTCTGGGTTATTGATTTGTGCATGCAGTTCAGAATTAAGCACCGCTAAAGTATCAAGTTGTCGGCGCCGATCCTCCCTACTTATCCCGTTTGGATTACTGAGATAGAGGACAGGGTCACCCTGACTCCTCATCAAAATTCCTTGGTGGTCCGATGACATGAAGCCTGTTCCCCACAAACGATTGAACAAGCTCTGCTCTGCAAAATTCGTCTTGGCATGCATGACAACATAATGCGGTAAATCCTCATTCATGCTACCCAATCCATAACTCAACCAAGCTCCTAGACTCGGTCTACCGGGTATTTGACTGCCCGTCTGAATGTAGGTGATCGCGGGATCATGATTAATTGCCTCGGTGAAGGTGCTATGAACAACACAAAGTTCTTTAGCCACTTCCGCGGTGTGAGGTAGCAATTCGCTAACCCACACCCCGTTAGAAAGATTGTCATGTTTCGTGAATTTGTATTTGCTCGGACAGAGCGGAAAACCATCTTTTTGATTCGCCGTCATCCCCGTCACTCTCTGCCCATCGCGAATGTGATCAGGTAGCTGCTCCCCAAATTTCTCGGTCAGTGTTGGCTTGTAATCCCAGAGATCAAGATGACTCGGTCCACCACTCATAAAAAGATAGATCACATGCTTGGCAGTTGCCGTGTGATGCAAACCACCTTGCACCAGCATCTCACTGGCCGCAACATTGGAAACTTGTGAATCCTGACCTAATAAACTTGCGAGAGAGGCCGTCCCAAGCCCCAAAGCATTTTTCCCAAAAAAGTGCCTTCGCGTGAGGGTCGCTTTGGTTTCGAGTGCCTCTTTATTTTCCTCAGCCCACATACTGGTTTCTCAATCTTACTGTGATCCCGCGTCATCGTAGCCACATAACGTTCTCCATTCTAATCGAAGACGGCTAAGCGATGGGCTTTAGATCGAGTCGGTTCGAGGGCCCTACCTGAATGCGGAGGAGTATGAATGCATCTAGATCGCCCGAAGCTAGGAACGTTTTCTCGGAGAGACTGGAGTCGCCACTCGTAGATCTGATATCTGTTGTGGATCCGATGCTTTGAGCCGCTTTAATTTCATCTTTGCGGTCGCTTCACCTGGTGGCTCAACTCCAGGAGGACTACCCCAGAAAATCCTTGAATCATCAGGAGTCACCAACTCGAGTTGAGGAATTTCCATCTGACGAGGATCACCATAAACACCGATGCTGCGAATGCCAATTTCATCTCGGAAGGGTGAAAGGTATTCGGCTAATCTGGCGGCTGCTTCGACGCGAGCATCTCCGAACGGAGAACCAACGGGATTGGTGGTATAAACACCTGGAACTTCGATATACAGATAGTTTCGAGTCTCCGAGGTAGTGAATTCAGTGGTGGGTAAAAGCACTCCTTCACCATCAATCGGGAAGAAGTAGCTTCGATCGTCACTCGGATCGGGTTTGTAAACATGGACCATCGCGACCGGTGAACGATAGCGGAGGCGAACATCAATTTCCCCGCCGGGTAGCTTTCTTACCCCAATGACCTTCCGAACCCATGGATGTAACGAGAATGCGGAGGCAATCTTTGTAGTTGCCTGCTGATCCAGCAGGGAGAGGCCCTGCATTGCGGTATCACGGTAAACAGCCTGAACGATGTCGCTGCGCACGTATTCTGGTTGCGGCGATATCTTGATCTTCTCTGGCGCTAGACCATGAAAGCGCACGGCCACATGCTCACGTCCCCAATAATTCCATGCAGACAGACTCACAACCAATAAAATCAGTGGCCACAGCACCACCATCGTGATAGGTGATTTCAACAGAGACTGAAGCATCTCCATCAGAGGATGCTGCGTTGTTGCTTTGGAAGATCGCATTGCCATTTCGCTCTCCGTTATCGCGAAACCATTTCAGTGATCTCGATCTTTTCAGGCATCCAACTTTCTCGCCGTAACGTCAAAGCTGAATGGGTTCAGATCGGCTCTACCAAATCTGTAAGTCAAGCTGCAGATCAATCCCTGTCTGCAACAACACCTGCTCTCTGACTCTCTCTATCAGTTTCATGCATTGTTCACTGGTAGCTCCAGATCGAGCAATCAAGAACTGCGGATGCTGAGTATCAATGGAAACTTCCCCCTCACGCACACCTGCAAGTCCCACCTGATGAAGTAAGTCACTGACACTCATCTCATCGGGCTCGACAAACGGCATCGCAATCCGTGGCTCTTCACTGGGCCTCGATGCATTGCGACCAATCCAAAGCTTTTGCATCCGTTTTGTCAGAGCCGTCACATCCGCCGACTCCAAATCAAATGTAACGGAGAGGATGGCTAATCCAACTAACGACGATTTGCGATGAGAAAAACCTGCCTGTTCCTGATTGAGGGTCCGCAGCTCCCCCGAACGCTCCAATACCGTCACCGATTCCACCACGGATCCAATATCTCTGCCATCACTCGACGCGTTACCCACCACGGCCCCACCAACCGTTCCAGGTATGCCCACCAAATGCTCGACACCACCCAGTCCGGCTCCGACCGCTTTGATCACGGCATGTGAGAGCTTTGCCCCTGCGCCGACGGTCATTTTTTTTGCGGTAATTTCGATCCCACTCGTTGCCGGACCCGACATGGAAATGACAAGTCCATCAAATCCTGATTAACGTACCAGCAGATTGCTTCCACCCCCCAGAATCCGGACGGGTAAATCGGATTCGTTAGCTGCTCGGATCAATTTCTGAACATCATCTGGCTCCACCGGTTCGGCAAAATAGCGAGCTGGACCACCAATTCCTAACCACACTAATGGACCAAGCGGCTCATCGGTTCGGACTAGATGCAATAGATCGTCCGGGAAATTCATGCTTTGACTACTTAGTTTGAGAATGGGATCGACGGGGTAGGCAGCGGTAACCGAGATCGATCCGTGGCGGTTCGAGTTCGTCCACTGATCATAACGGTATGGTGATGAAAGGAAGGATAGCGAATTTGATGAAAAAAATCGCTAAGTTGTCGCAAGAAAACTCCCCTCGAAACGGGAATTATTCCAATGCAAGCATTTGCTTGGGACTGCGCAAGTCACGCTCCCTAATCCTACTGAAACCGACCTACCCGTCTGAAGATAGGCTATCAATTCAGATCTGATGAGTCAGCGTGGGTTCAGAGTGATTTCTCGACGAATACCTTAGTCCAGAACCGTGCAGTGCGGTTCTGAGGTATATTGCGCGACGATGAAGTGCTAAAAGACGTTAAAACTCTTCTCTGGCAAACCAGAATCGGAACAGGATGAAACTCAGGATTGGGCTGATTGGCCTTGGCGATGACTGGCAGACACGACATCGGCCAGCTCTCCAGATACTTCACGAGCGTTTTGACGTAAGAGCTGTATACACCGCAGTTTCTAAGCTGGGTGAAACCTGCGCCAGGGAATTTCAGGCCGACTTAATGGATGGCTACCGAGCAACGGTCAATCGCCATGATATTGATGCCGTGATGGTACTCCAAAGGTCGTGGCATGGTTGGCTCCCCATGATGGCAGCCGCTGAAGCAGGCAAGGCCATCTATTGGGCCGGAGAGATCAATCTTGATCCTCAGAAAGACGAACAAGTTCGGTCAACCATTGAGAAATCCGGTGTTGCATTTATGGCGGAATTCCCAAAACGCCTAGCTCCAGCAACACTTAGGCTCAGGGAGCTGATGGCAACTCAACTCGGCCCACCTGAATTGATTTTCTGTCACCGCAGGGCACAGTGCACCAACGAAACCCCCAGCACGCCAACCCTGGATGACATTCCTTTTTCCAACGACCGCAGTGACTTTATCGACATGATCGATTGGTGTCGGTATGTCGTTAACCGAGAGCCATGCTCGGTCACCTCCTCGGCAAGGGAAACCACCAGTGCAAATCATTATCGATCAATAAGCCGCAACTTCCCTCCCAATGCCAAGGGGCCGGGAGTGACCGCACAGATCAGTTGCGGTGATTACATTCGTCAATCGTGGCATGAAGCGATCGCTTTTCAAACACCATCCGCGATGCAGATTTGTTGCAAAAACGGAATAGCATTTATCGACCTGCCATCAAATCTTGTTTGGTTCGATGATGCGGGCAGACATCTGGAGTCATTGGAGACTGAAGTCCCCGTGGGTGAACAACTCCTGAGACAATTCCATCGAACGGTGACCAGCTTGGTTCGGAACATGAGCGATTTGAATGACGTCTACCGAGCAGCGGAAATCTACACCGCTGCGATTGAAAGTGAGCAGAAAGGTCAAAAGGTCACTGTATAGACTCACCGCACTAAGCCGCGACGGAGAATCAGACCATTCACGGCCGACGGAGCATCAAAAAAATGTTGAAGTCATGGTTTGCCAATCACTGCATCAACCTAACTGCTGCATCCAAAGCTTCACTGCTTTTCGATTTGAATCAAAAGCCATCTCGCCAAGTCTCTGTAAAGAGGGAACAACCCAGTCGAATCCATCCAGCTCGCCGGGATCTAGCTCAATTTGATCTCCATGCTGAATACGACAAATGAAAAACAAATCCATTACTGGGGCGACCACACCTCGATAGTTGTAAAGATTTGGAAACGAGACCAGATAACGACTTGAGGCTAACCGAAGGCCAGTCTCTTCTCGAATCTCTCGCTCCAACGCTTGCTCGATCGTTTCACCTCGATCAACAAAGCCACCCGGTAAGCCCCATTTTCCCAGACCAGGATCTTGCGCCCTGCGAACCATCAATAAATGATTATCGTCGTTGACAATTAAACCACCCACCGCGGCGACCGGACCAAAGAAATGGGTGTAGCCACATGCATCACAACGAAAAGGCTGTTCACCGACTACCGTTACTTTGCTCCCACAGTCGGGGCAGTACTGGAAGGTCTTCTCGATAGGCCTATTCAGCTTCCCATCTGCACTGAGATTCATGTCAAAGTCTCACCAAGTTCTCACAACAACGTCATCAAATTCATTTAGATCATCAAACGAACCAATCCCCACACGTCCGCTTCCAAAACGCTTATCAACCACTTGCATCACACGCTGATCCATATCATCAAAAAAGACTTTAATC
>JAAXIK010000146.1 GCA_012270385.1 Rubripirellula sp.
CGGGGATTTAGCTACGCATATTTACAATGGTGTTTACGCAGGGGCATCCTGTGCACCGTGTGGATTCGGTGTAGCCTCTCAACGCAGCTAAAGATCGTCATGTCAAAAAATCGCTCTATCTTGGGACACACTTCGCGCCGATGTTTTCTGGAACAGTCTTCGAAGTGGAGTCTGGCTGCAGGCTTGGCGGCACCGGCTACCCGGTTGCTTGGCCAGCAAAACGTGGAGGTCCAAGATTCGGACACTGAGGTAGAAGTTCAGGGCACCGCTGCCGCAGGGGAATCGAGTGAACGTCTAACCTATGAATCTCCTCAGACTCAGTTTTGGCGTATTGGGTTGACTCTAGAAACTCCCGTGACCTGCTCCAATGTACTGGCGACTTTCGCGGTCCCCATGGCGTGGCGTGAGCAGAAAGTTGAAGTCGTCGGGCGAAAAATTGGTGCTGCGGTCACTCAATGGGATGTTCGAAATCTACCCGGCGGTGCAAGGCAAGTGATTGTCCAAATGGCACGTGTTCCAGCTGGGTCTAAAGTGGATGCTATCTTTGAATTCAAAATAGAACGATCCCGCATCTTAGGTCCTGAGAGCACCTCCGATCTTGTTATCCCCACAAGGCCTTCCCGAGATCTTCGTTTGTTCATGGGAAACAGTCCGTACATCGACGCATCGCATGGTCGCATTCGAGCTGCATCGAGAGAGCTCGAAGCGATGGAGAGTGAGAACGCTTGGCAGAAGGTGGAGCAGATCTACGACTACGTTCGTGAGAAAGTGGAATACGTAGAGGGCTCTCTGAAAAATGCTTCAGAAGCGCTCACTGAGGGTCGGGGAGACTGCGAGGAGATGACCAGCTTATTTGTCGCCTTGTGCAGAAACGCGAGAGTTCCCGCACGGATGGTGTGGATTCCGGATCATTGTTACCCGGAATTCTACCTTGAAGATGCCGATGGAGAGGGGTTTTGGTTTCCGTGTCAGGCTGCTGGTACAAGGCAATTCGGGCGAATGGATGAGTACCGTCCCGTTTTGCAAAAAGGAGATCGTTTCAAGGTCCCAGAAAAAAAGGTACCGGTTCGCTACGTAAGCGAGTTTTTTAAATGTGATCGACGTGGTAAGAGTAATCCAGATCCCATTTTCATACGCGAGCAATTAGATGGAATCTAAGCGTTATTCGATTGCTAATCCAATCGTGTTTACTCTTGCTCGTTTTCCTTCTTGAGCGTCGGGTCTTCAAGCGTTGCCAAAGTGACTTCCAGCATCACTTCCTCGCCATCCCTGAAGACCTTTACGGACTGAGTAGAGCCAACAGGCAATCTCTCAATCACTTCCTGAAGTGCACCAGGATCCTTTACTCGCTCTCCCGCGAACTCCATGATGACATCCAATGGCTTGATTCCGCCGCGTTCAGCTGCGGAATCCTCAATGACTTGATAAGCGAGTACTCCCAGTCCGGTCGGTAGATTAAAGCGGGATGCAATCTTTGGGTTGAGTTCAGCCATGCGAACCCCGATAGCTGCTCGCCTGACCGATCCGTGTGTTGCCAGTTCATTCGCGATCCAGCTGGCTTGTTTGATCGGTATCGCAAACACGATTCCTTGGTAACCACCGTTTCGAGTTGCGATCGCGGTGCTGATGGCCACCACTTTACCGTCTAAATCAATCAAAGGACCGCCGGAGTTACCGGGGTTGATGGCTGCATCGGTCTGAATGAGGCGTCCCCGGTTGATTCTCTGTAACGTTCGATTTTTCGCGCTGATGATACCCGCGCTGACCGTTGCTTCGAGCCGGAATGGGCTACCAATTGCGAGAACCCAGTCACCAATTTCGAGTAGATCCGAATCGGCCATTTCTGCGTTAGCAAATGGCTCATCCCTCACGAGTTGAAACGTGGCGACGTCGCTATCTGGGTCGCCGCGTACTTCCGTCGCCTCAACCTCTGTCTCATCAGCGAGCTTGACGACAACTCTCTTGGCGCCAGCTACAACATGATTGTTAGTAATCACTCGACCATCGGGTGACACGATCACGCCACTTCCAACGCCCGTCAGGTTCTGCTCATTATTGGAACCTGTCCCTTCTCCGTCCGCTGACTCCTGGGGCTGTCCTCCCGAGGGGTCTTGTTGGCCATAGGACAAGATTGTCACTACGGCCGGTGTTGCGACTTTCGCTGCGTTTCGAAAGGCACGCGATAACGCACGTGGACCGATTAAGGATTCTTGGTCTACCGCTGGGTTCGTTCCATCTGTAGCTGTGGTTGTTTCAACTTGCCTTGTCCCGTCTTCAATAACGCTGACTGTTTCGGGGGTCTCTTGGCCAAGGACCGCTGTGGAGCTCAGGGCGAGGTAGGCGAGCCCCGTCGAGGCTAAACTGAAGAGCTGCAATCGGAAGGACATACTTTGTGAACAAAACATTGGAGTGATGGGTGTCAGGTAATTGAAAATTCGTTTCATGTGCTTGACTTGATTGACACGGCTTCGCTGATGCAGAGCGGTGTTGTTGGGGCGAATGATTGTAATCCTGAGTCGCTTCAAAGCAGCGATTGCGTTGAGTGGCTTATACGGTTGCCGAAATCCCCTTACCGTGCAGTGTAGGTTGGTGGGGAGCTTTCATTCTATCGAGGCATCCCTCATCGGGGCAATCAATCGCTGGGGCATCCATCGCAAGAGTCGTTTATATTGCACTGAAATCAGTCATTGAGGAAATGAACAAGTCAGCTTCGCCTTTCAACGAGAATGGTGTACCCACCCGGAATGGCCAAGGGGTGTGCGAGCTTGCTGCCGTCAATCGCCAATCGCCAGATTTGCTTGACGTGCCAGCCCGAAATGCGGAGATCACCTATCAGTTCTCTCTTCGAAAAGCGATGCATAAACATTCGTTCAAGACCGCGATAAGCGTAGGTAGTATCTCCAAATTCTTTGTCCTCATCCCGGATTGAGGCCCACAAAGAGCGGATCAGGGATCGGGCTCCTCGATGCTCTCTGAGAGCGGCCCATCGGTTGTGTACGTGGATGACCAAACTGCCGCGGACTCGAATGATTCGTCTCGCGTGGGCGAGAAAGGATCGGCGATTCTGTGATCCCTGGATCATTCCGAGGGTGCTGAATAGACAAACGCCATGGTCTGCTGAGTCCGATTCAAAGCAACCAAGCTGTACAAGGTTGGCTCGTATCGTCTCGATATTTCCGGTAGCGATCTCTTGAGTCACTTCGGAGTGATGCGATTGAGACCCCAAAACTTTCTGTCGAACTTTCTCTAGCATACGCTGACTCAAGTCGATTCCGACCACGTTGTATCCCCTTGCAGCGAGGGGGATTGCGGTTCGCCCGGTACCGCATCCGAAGTCAAAAATCACCGGTTTTCTGTCAATGCTGGCAGTTTCCTGAATTGGCTGAGAATCTTTTCCTGGTCCGGGGAGGACGTCCCGTAAAATCCCTTCATCTACCCTGCACAGCGGTGTATCCGCCACAAATGTGTCGTAATGGTCCGCAATTGACCAGTCTGTCACGTAGTCCCAAGTTCCCGGAGCGACCCCAGCAGGTCTCCGCCAATGGGCGGAGTCGCCGGACAATCGGTACTTTTTGCCGGATCGCACTGCCGATTTATCGGATGGCCAATTCGGGGGCTGGTTCACTTTCGGGTCGCATTCCTATAATCCTGCTCGCTCCGGTCGAAACCAGAGCGATATTGTGATCAAACAGCCGTTCATTTTGCGGCTGCTGGCGGGTCCTACTGCAGGCCGCATTCTAATCGCTTCGACGAAGCTCGAACTGCCAGTATACAAAACACCAACCCATACATTTTAAACAGCACCAATTACGGGAGCACATACATGATCAAGGTCGGCATCAATGGCTTTGGGCGAATCGGCCGAATGGTTTTCCGAGCATCAGTCGGTAGGGACGATATCGAAATCGTAGCAATCAATGACTTGCTTGAAGTGGAATACCTCGCCTACATGCTCAAGTACGATTCGGTCCACGGTCGTTTCTGCGGGGAAGTCACCACCGAAGATGGTAAGTTAATCGTCAATGGGAAAGAGGTCCGCGTCACCGCTGAGACCGATCCATCCAAACTCGCTTGGGGCGACGCAGGTGTCGATGTTGTAGTCGAGTCCACTGGTATCTTTTTGACCTCTGAATCTGCTCAGGGACACATTGATGCCGGAGCCAAGAAAGTGGTCATGTCAGCACCATCTAAAGATGACACACGTATGTTCGTCATGGGAGTCAATAGTGATTCCTACAACGGTGAACAGTTTGTCTCCAATGCATCCTGTACTACCAACTGCTTGGCGCCTTTGGCAAAAGTCCTCAACGATAGTTTCGGCATCAAGCGTGGCTTGATGACTACCGTGCACGCCGCGACCGCAACTCAGAAGACCGTCGATGGACCAAGCCGAAAAGATTGGCGTGGTGGACGTGGCATTCTCGAGAACATCATTCCTTCGAGTACCGGAGCAGCCAAAGCTGTCGGGAAGGTGATTCCTGAATTGAATGGTAAGTTGACCGGTATGGCTTTCCGCGTTCCGACCTCGGATGTGTCCGTCGTCGATCTCACCGTCGATCTGAATAATGAGACCTCCTATGACGAGATCTGTGCTGCGATGAAAGCCGCTTCAGAGGGGCCTCTCAAGGGCATCCTCGGATACACCGAAGACAACGTTGTCGCCACCGATTTCCGCGGCGAAGTTTGCACCTCGGTATTTGATTCAGGCGCTGGTATTCAGCTGGACAAGACCTTCGTAAAAGTAGTCTCTTGGTACGATAACGAGTGGGGTTACTCGAATAAGGTGCTTGATCTCGTCGCTCGTATTTCCGAGTAGTAGTGATCGGTCCACCGTCGAGTGGAAGTAGAGCAGACAGCGATTGAAGATTAACCCGAGGAATTTAATTCCTTGGGTTTTTTTCTGAAATAAGAGTACTCAGCGAAGATTGTCTTTCGAAAGGGCTGTCGATTAACACTATGGAATTCTCTTCCGCCAAGCGCTAAACTACGTGGCATGAAACAGATCGTGACCGTTATCCGACCCCATCTTGCAGAGTCGCTCCTCACTAGCTTGAGGCGAGCACCGATCGAGGCGTTGAGCGTGATGGAGGTGAAAGGGTATGGTCGCCAGAAGAGCTATGTTGATGAGTATCAAGAAACAGAGTATTCGGAAGCCTTTGTGCCAAAAGTTGAAATCACATTGTGGGTAGATGATTCTCGTTGCGAGGAAGTCATCGAGAAAGTGGTCGCGGTGACACGGAGTGGACGAATCGGTGATGGCAAAATCTTTGTAATGCCTGTTACCACTTTCCTTTAGCCAAACTGACCACTGCAATCTGTGTCAGCAGAGTTGGCATAGCGTGTCGCTTGGGCGGTTCGCTGCAAACGTTTCTCTTTCCACGGCCAAAGCGTTACCGGTGAGATGGAGGTCACGGTCCATTCTCCAAATGGTTCCAACGTGAGTATCTGAAAACAGGATTCGGACAACTAGGATGCAGTGGCCTATTTTACCTGACTATGGTTGTATTTTGCGGTGGCCTAGCGATGGCGTGGAATTCATCCATCCCGAGGATCGTGAGGTGGCGTTGAGATGCTTTCCCAGTGAACGCGTCTTCCGGAGAGAAAAATTCGACGGGGAATATTACCACTATCGGTATGGTGAAGTTTCTTTCCGGCTGAAGCCTGTGATGTGGCTTAAAGTTCGTGAGGAGGGGATAGATGTTGGCGATCAGGTGGAGACCATCGGGTTAGGATTAGAGCGAGAGCGTTTTGTGGCGCAGGTGTGGGGCATCTATTACCTACGACGCAAGGGGCGTATCGTTTATCGATTGAAACGCGGTGATCAACAATTCGCTAACCTATACACCTTTGATGAACTAAAGCTTCTCACGGATAAATCCAAAGTGGAGGCAAGGGAGGGGATGCATCCACCGCCGCAATGGCGAGGTGATCACGAGGATAGACTCGATATCGCCGATGAGTCTGATCCATCTTAGATTCAGCTGGATTCAGGCCAGCAGATGAAATCAGACTCTCGCGAATCGGTTTCTTGGAGTGGAATGCTTGAGTTCTCGTCAGCAACCCAGTTGTTTGCCGAGTCTGCTGATTTGTGAGAACATTTGAAGATTCTGTGGAATCCATCCTGTTCCGGATCCCTTACGTAAAAGTAGCAGTAGGAGGGCCCAAGACACTTTCCTGTTAAATCATAGGTCTCTACGCTTTTTCTTGAGTAGAGGTCAGGGCTGCCGGGCTGATTCGTCCCTTCAATTTCGTCAAGCGTGCTTAGGGTGTCGCTGAGATGCGTTTCGGCAAATTGCCAGAGTTCTCCCTGTACCCGGTCGTTGCCGGTCCTAAGTGCGGGATAGTCTGCTCGTCCGTACAACGATCCTCTTATCCATGCTTTTGAGATAGTCACTGGCTCATGTGGCCAAAGGTGATGCCGACACTGTCCTCGTTTTAGAGTTCCATAAACAAATATTTGGCAAAGGTTCATCTCAATATTCCTTGGCTCACACATCTGCTTCGTTTTCTTTCCATCATCAAACACATTTTTGGATTTTTCTCGCTAATCACGCATTCCCTGCTGTTTTCTGATTACCTCATTGATTTCAGACCTTTCGTTTTTGGATCATACACACCATGTGGTTCAAGTGTCCTTCACAATACGACTTGGTATGATCATCATACAGGCCGAGAGTAACCGCCCGTGACAGTCCGTCGAACCGCCGGATTAAACCTTGGCGATAGCACGTACCCCAGCGAAGTCCTCCTCCGAGAGCGTTCATGACCATTGATCCTGACTTTTCCGCCGCACTTGAGGCTAATGAAATACAACTGGAGGAAGAAGTCGCCCAAAAGTTGGAGCTCTATGCGACCACAATGTGGGGACTCAACGAGAGTCTGAATTTGACGCGTCACACGAGCTGGGATCTTTTTGTTAGCCGAGATTTGCGAGATTGTATCCAACTCGCTCCCCTTCTCGGTACCGGTGAAGAAATTCTAGACCTGGGGAGCGGCAACGGTGTTCCTGGGATCCCACTTGCGATTTTGAGGCCAGACGGTGAGGTGTCTTTGGCTGAGTCGGTCGCAAAGCGTGCCTCAGCACTCAACGAGATCATCGCTGAATTGAATCTCCCGGTTCCCGTCTATGGGGCTCGTGGTGAGGATCTACTTGAGGATTTTCGTTTCACCACGATCGTTTCGCGTGCGGTAGGGAGTTTGGTTAAGTTTTGCCGATGGGTGGAACCGCACTGGGAAAACGTGGATAGACTTTTGCTGATCAAGGGTCCTCGTTGGGTTGAGGAACGGGGTGAAGCTCGACATTTTGGTTTGCTCAATGGACTGGATCTTCGACGAGTCGCGTCCTATCGGCTAGGTGATGCGGAGGAGGAAAGAGAGGGAGTGATTCTCCAGATTTCCCCACACGGGCGAGACATGGGGCAGTATGAGTCCATGTCGCAGTAGGCTGACTGGGCGTTAGCGTATTGTTCCGATTGGCACGATTGCGCCGTCTGATTTTGATGATGAACCCGAGCGTCGATTACCCGATTTGCCCGGCGAATTACTTTCGACGAGTTATAATAGGCGGGATTAGCGGGATCTTGATGGCTGTAAATCGCCGCTTTATTAGATCTCGAGCAGCACTTGGCGATTCGTTTGATTTGCCTCATGCTAGAGCCGAAAACAGACGAACGAGCGTCTATCAGAACGATAGCTCTTCGAGACAGCGATCGCTTCCAGCGACGCCATGGCTCCCCTCAATCCATTACTGAACAGTTCTTCCAAAGCGGTTAATCAAGCCAACGATGTCGGATTACAGCCTTACGCATCTCAAGCAACTCGAAGCTGAAAGTATTCATATCATTCGCGAGGTAGTCGCAGAGTTCACAAAGCCAGTCATGCTTTACAGCATCGGAAAAGACTCTGCCGTCTTAGTTCATCTTGCGAGGAAAGCGTTTTACCCAGCGAAGCCACCTTTTCCTCTGCTACATGTGGATACCACTTGGAAATTTCGTGAGATGATCGAGTTTCGCGAAAATTACGCTCGCAAAGAGCTTGGACTTGAGCTTCTCGTTCACACTAACCATGAGGGGCTCAAACACGATATCAAGCCGTGGGAAGACAGTGAACGCCACACAGAATTGATGAAAACGGATGCTTTGAAAGCGGCATTGGATCACTATGAATTTGATGCGGCGTTTGGTGGTGCTCGACGCGATGAAGAGAAGAGTCGCGCCAAGGAGCGAGTGTTCAGTTTTCGCGACAAGTCGCATCGATGGGATCCGAAAAATCAGCGTCCGGAACTTTGGAACCTGTACAACGGTCGCGTCAATAAAGGCGAATCCATTCGGGTTTTTCCAATGAGCAATTGGACGGAGCTCGATGTTTGGCAATACATTCATTTGGAGAACATTCCAATTGTTCCGCTCTATTTGGCTGCGGAGCGGCCGGTGGTGAACCGTGATGGAGTTTTGCTGATGCGAGACGATGACCGAATGCCTTTGCTTGAGGGCGAGAAAGAGGAAATCAAAATGGTTCGATTTCGAACCCTCGGCTGCTACCCGCTCTCCGGTGCAGTGGAAAGTGAGGCGACCACATTACCCGAGGTGATTCAGGAAATGCTCCTTGCGAAAACAAGCGAGAGGCAGGGACGTATCATTGATCAAGACGAGGGTGGCGCCGGAATGGAAGAGAAGAAGCGTCGAGGTTACTTTTAGACTCCGCTTGTGATCTTCCATCATCCTTCGGCCTTTGAGGCTGCCGGTGATTAAAAGCTCCGCAGCAGCACAGGAACCTAAGCCGTCAACTTACATTTACCTCTCTAATCAATTTTTAGTTGTCTCATGAGTCATCAATCCGACTTGATTGCCACCGATATCGAAGCTTACCTCAAGCAGCATGAACAAAAGCAATTACTGCGGTTCATCACTTGCGGCTCGGTCGATGATGGTAAAAGTACATTGATCGGTCGCTTGCTTTACGACAGTAAGATGATCTACGAAGACCAATTGATGCAGTTGGAAGCTGATTCAAAGGTTGTGGGAACAACTGGCGGAAATTTTGATCCTGCTCTGCTCACTGATGGACTGAAAGCGGAGCGTGAGCAGGGAATCACGATTGATGTTGCCTATCGCTATTTCAGCACAGCAAAGCGAAAATTCATCATCGCGGATACTCCGGGCCACGAGCAATACACTCGTAATATGGCTACCGGAGCTAGCACTGCTGATCTCGCGGTAATCCTCATTGATGCACGCCACGGTGTTCTTACGCAAACCCGTCGGCACAGTTTTATCGTGTCACTGCTCGGGATTCGCC
>JAAXIK010000236.1 GCA_012270385.1 Rubripirellula sp.
CGAACCCTCGTATTCAGCTTGGGAAGCTGATGTTCTACCATTGAACTACACCCGCGATTATTCAAAGGTTACCTGTGTCCATTGATTGGGTCGAGGCATCATTTCGTTTTGAATGGCCATTCCTGGTTCCACTGATCGGATCGACAGAAACCACTTATCTGCGCTGGTGATGGGGAGTTCTGTAATATCTCGTCTCAAGATGGCGATTTCGTAGGTCGTTGTATCAGCAGATATTTGGACAGCAGGATACCAAGTGGGTTGCCAATTCTTACATCCATCGATGGCGTCATGAACTCTGCCATCGGAGGTCACCTGGAGCTGCATGCTTGAAAGCAGGTCACGATCGGTATCAATGAAGATTGCAAGGCGATGAAATGGATCGAGAGATTGGTCTCGCTGATGAGTGTTGGGCGAGAGTTGCTCATGGTTGACATGTATTGAATGCGTTGGGACGCTGATGCCAAGATAGAGGTACTCTTCATCATGAGAGACTCTCACTGCTATCCCCTCATGAATCAGTGTGGCAGATTGCCAACAGGAGTCATTGAGTTGTCCATCAAGATGGGGCGGAGACAGCGTGTTGTTAGCGAAGAGGCTGGTTTTGCCATTTGTTTTCAGGAGTTGACCCCACGAAACGTTGGAGTCTTTCAGCCTCACGAGATTAGGGGACGCTTGGTCGGCGACTTGGAGTTCTTCCGTGTCATTCCTTAATCGTGCTGCTTCTCGGGAGAGAAGAACCAGAGGGTGAAATTCCCAACGAAGATCTAGAGTTGTCTGAGGGGACTTTTCTTCGGGCTCAGATGAATCATTTTTTAAACTGGGCACCACGACTGGAGACACGGTCGAGTGGACTGGAGAGACCGCAGAAGCCATTTGTACGCCTCCGTGGTTTTGTTGCTGGAACGGTGATACCACTACACTTTGCGTGTCATGTTGTGGCTTGCTCTTTTGCGACGTTTCAGAGAGCAACGCTCTCAGTTTTCGCCACTCCACACTCTTCTGGATCGAATGGAGTCGCAGCTGCGCCCAATGGCTTGCTGATAAATCAGGGAATCGATCAATGCAGGTGTTTAAAGCAATCTCATAACGTTTCAGCGAAACATAATCATTTACGCGATCAGATGTCCGGAGTACGGTTTCCCAGGTTAGCCGGAACTGGTCATCTTTATCCGTTGATTCAATTAAGTGTTCGAGTAACCGACTGAATTGATCTAGAGAAGGGGTTTTTTCAATCAACTGTTCGAGTTGTTGATCACGTTTGATCCTCGCACGAGCGATCTGCAGTTTTCGACGTGAACTCGGGGGTGGTGTACTCGACAGTTGCTCCCCTTCTTTGATGGATAATCCATTCATTAATGACTCGCCGCGTGCCGCGGCAGTCGCAACATCAAAAAGTGATATTGTCCGAATGGAATGACCCGGTGATTGATGCGGTGCAATCCAATGAAATGCATCCGATTGAAGATCACTTGCCAGAATCCCTGTTTGGGAGAGAAGTGCATTTCGATGTAGAAGTCTGCCTTGGCCAGCTCCCTGTTCAGGATTACAAAAGGCGTATTCCATCACACGTTTAGCTTTTCTTGAGATGCCAGCGTTGAGAAACGCATCCTTGATATGCGATTCAAGAGAGCTGTCTAGTACGACGACCTCAGGTTCAAAAACAGCGACCCATTGCTTAGCAATGTCACCAAGTTGCTTTCCATCATTGGAACTGGCGTCATCTACAATATCCAAATAATCAAGGCCCGCCGCACCGCAGGTCAGAGCAGCTTGTCTCGCGAGTTGCCGATCATGACGTTGATGGCTCAGCGTCCTTTCAGAAGACACGTTGTTCTGTTGGTTCTGGCATAAGATGCTTACCCGGTGTCGCGACTCGAGCGCCTCATGTCCCACAAGACTCCATGGGACGTCTACCGCTGAGCGACAAATGAAGAGGACCCCTGTCTTTCGACTTTCACCACGAACCCTTCGCCAAGTTTGGCCATTATCGTTGGTAACGGTGATGACTCCGTGATCTCCTACCAAGCATCTTCCCGACTCGGATGTTCGACAAGCATCACGCACTGTGATTAGCTGATCGGTGGCGACGCGCCAGCGTAGTTGAGCGGGGCGGCTGAATCCAGCTCTGGCTGTTTCGTGTGTGTCAGGAGTTGCAGCATGCCAAGTCAAGCCTTGATCATAAGATTCGAACGCATCAGTCAACAGAGAGTCTGACCAGCAGCCCGAAGCGACCAGTTGCGAACCATCCCAGGTCACGCTCCATAACATGGGTAGTTCGGTATCCATGGCTTCTTGCCAACTGAGTCCGGCATCCTGCGTCCAGAGGACCATTCCGCGACTGAGACCCGTGACACGATCGAGTAAGCCTCCCACCATGATTGCTCGTTGAGGACTCAGCCAAGCGATGTCGGTGAAACTGTATTGATGATCGTGATCGACTAGCTTCCATGAGTGACCGCCATCGACAGAGCGTAGGATCGTACCACGGTCCCCACAGGCAATTCCCGTTGTTTTTGATCCGAAAGCTACCGCGCGGAGCGTGGAGTCTTCTTGCAGTGCTTTGGCTTGTGAGTAGGCGGCATACTTCCCCTGAATCGATAAACGCTTTTGTGAAGTAGCGCGTTCTGCCGGGTTCTCAGTGAGATGAGTTTGCGGAGAAATTGGCTTGAAGGGGTAAGGTGAACCCACTTCTTGTGCTAGACATTGATTTCCTGTGTCTCCAGAAACTGCGAACCTTCCGAGTAGAGTAGAAAAGATCCCCCGGTCGGTTGACTCGATCCTTGATCGGTGGCCCGGCTGTGGGGCATTCATTGGGAGGCCGAAGGAGGAGATCGCGAGAAATAGTCCCAGCAAACTGAGAACTTTCTCCGCATACGCACGCTCTTCCCCCGATCTTGCTGTGCTGAGGTTTTTTCGGTTCGATATGCGATTCATGTCGTCCAGCTCCTCACCAGGCTCATGCTCGCGAATACGGCGAACCATCCTAGAAGTACGTTGGCTGAAACGTATAAACCCGATAATCCCCACTTTCCCTCTTCGGTGAGCAGATGAGCATCCAAGGCAAAGCTTGAGAAAGTGGTGAGCCCCCCCAGTAGCCCGACTCGAATCGCTAGCTGAGAAGCTTCCGATAGCGTCTCGTTTGTCAATAAATATTGAGAAAATGCACCAATCGTGGCACATCCAATTAGATTACAGGAGAGAGTGCCCAGTGCGTTGGAGCCCCCAGGAAACGATGAAGCGGCTTGCGTGATCAGGTACCTCAACACTGATCCAGCCGCTCCACCTAGTGCAATCGAAGCTAAATTGATCCAAGTTGTCATTGGGTTCGCTGTTTTGACCATTGCTTAACGTTCGGCTCGAACTTACGTTAGCGGCTAGATTCGGGGTTTCGGCCTTCCGCGTAAACGTCAGTTTTGGCTTAATCTCCACAACTGATCTCCCGCTAACTCAACGAACCGTGCAGACTAGGGGCGTCGAGAATGCGATTTCGTGGCATTTCGGGCGATTTTCCGAGTTTTTAAAGTTTCTATCCTTTTAGTTTTCAGTTTTTTTGAAGCCAATGAGTAACGCGAAAGTTGATTCTGCCCCCCGTGTAATGTCCGGCGCCGATGTTTTGGTTAAATCGCTGGTAGATCACGGTGTCGACGTGCTGTTCGCTTACCCGGGTGGATGCAGTATGCCGATGCATCAGGCTCTAACCCGTTTTGGCGATTCCATCCGAACCATTCTCCCCCGACATGAGCAGGGCGGCGCCTTTGCCGCTCAGGGCTATGCTCGAAGTACAGGCAAGGTCGGTGTCGTGATGGCGACCAGTGGTCCTGGAGCGACGAATCTGGTCACCGCAATCGCCGATGCAAAATTAGATAGCATTCCAATGCTCTGCATCACGGGGCAAGTTCCAACTGCTGCGATTGGGAGCGATGCATTCCAAGAAACCCCCATGGTGGAGGTTTGCCGAGGGATCACGAAGCACCACTATCTTGTCACCAAAGTCTCTGATCTTCCTCGCATCATGAAGGAAGCTTTCCATGTTTGTCAGAGCGGTCGGCCTGGGCCAGTCATTGTCGACATGCCTAAGGATATTCAGTTGGATGACCTATCCGAACTGGAAATGGACCCCACCATGGAATTGCCCGGTTATGACGCTTCGATGCCAATTGTCCAGGACGGCGTGATCGGTGAGATGGCTGCGGCCATCAAGCAAGCAAAACGGCCTGTGGTTTACGCTGGCGGCGGAATTATCTCCGCGGAAGCAAGTAGTGAGCTAAACCAGTTCTTGGCAAAAACCGGTATTCCCGTGACCACAACGGTCATGGGCATTGGTGCAGTTCCACCCGAGCACGAGCATTCATTGGATTGGCTGGGGATGCATGGCGCAGCCTACGCTAATTATGCTGTCCGAGATTGCGATCTTTTGATTGCACTCGGTGTTCGATTTGACGACCGAGTGACTGGAAAAGTGGAAGCTTTTGCGAAGGATGCAAAAATCATCCATGTTGATATTGATGATTCGGAGCTGAATAAGAACAAGAAAGCGCATATCCCCGTTCGCGGTGATGTTAAAGATGTTCTCCGCGAACTCAATAAGATTGTAGAGGCTCCTGCGATCTCAGATTGGCAAGCTCATTGCAAAGATCTCAAGGCAAAGTATCCGCTCAAGTACGATCAAGGCTTCGACGGTATTTTGCAGCAACACGCGATCCAAACACTCAGCGATATCACTGCCGATATGGACACTTACGTTTCCGTGGGTGTGGGACAGCACCAGATGTGGGCAGCGCAATTATATAAGTTCACGAAGCCTCGCACCTGGCTACGCAGCAGTTGTTTAGGGACCATGGGCGTGGATTGCCTGCAGCGATGGGAGACCAAGCGGCGAATCCTGATGCCTTGGTGATTGATATTGATGGGGATGGAAGTTTTCAGATGAATGTACAGGAGCTTGCAACCTGCTTCTGTGAAGATTTACCCGTCAAGGTTTTGTTATTAAATAATCAGCACCTTGGAATGGTGGTCCAGTGGGAAGATCGATTCATGGGTCGCAACCGAGCCCATACTTACTTGGGTCCAATTCATCACGAAGAGGCACGTGGAGCCAGTAGTGCGGATCGATTCAGCTATGCTGAAGATCGCTATCCGGATTTTGTGCAGATCGCTAAGGGCTACGGTTGTGGTGCGTCCACGGTCAGGGAAAAGTCCGACCTCGAGAGTGCATTGCGTGAGATGATTGAATACAAAGGACCTTATCTTCTCGATGTTCAGGTTCCTTATCAGGAGCATGTCTTGCCGATGATTCCATCAGGAATGACCTGCGATGACATGATTGTCGAATAAGGTTCATTGACTGCCTCGGAATGCAATCCGCTGTCAGGCTTTTTCACCTTGAGCTGTGATCACGATCGTTCGACTTGATGCGTGGTCACGATGCTCGCACAGATAGATACCTTGCCACGTTCCCAGAACGGGCCGCCCGTCACGAAGTGGGATCATCACCTGATTACCGAGCATCGATGCTTTGACGTGTGCGGGCATATCGTCAGGACCCTCCAAGGTGTGGACGTAGGGCAGATTCTCGGGGACAGCGTGGTTCATCGCAGTCTCAAAGTCGACGCGTACATCCGGGTCGGCATTCTCATTGATGGTTAATGATGCACTGGTGTGGAGAATAAATACCTGCATCCAGCCGATCTTCAACTTCGCCAGTTCGGGCACTTCGCGGAGAATTTCGTTAGTGATGAGGTGGAATCCTCGAGATCTAGCTCGGAGCCGTAAAGTTTCTTGAATCCACATGTTGCGTTTTTTTAGAGGTCGGGAGAAAAGTTTTTTTAAAAAAAATTCGGGGGGTTCGGCCCCATTGATTTGCCGGGAGATTCGACGAGTAAGGGTTAGTTTTCGGGTGACTTGCTCCGGTAAACTTTGCGTCTGATAGGTATTCTAGGGTTTAATTTTCACGCGATGGGAATTCAGTGTTGCTTATTCCCCCCTTGTTCGGTCCGTACCATGATAAGGCTGATTGGTCATGTGAACTGCTAGCCGTTCGAAGGCATTAGGTTACGCGGTTCATGCCGGATTTTAGGGGTGTTTTGAAGCATCTAGTCGAGGAATCTCAAACTAAATATTTCTTGACTCCTTGTTCACAACACTAATAATCAATCAGTCAAGACCTTGGAGGTTTAAGGAAGTGCCTCCTCGAAGCCCTTTGTAGTGTGTCAGTAGGATTTGACATACGACCCTAGAGAATTGTGGAAGTTTGCTTTTATGAGTCAGTGCAAGAACGTATTCGAAGCTATCTTGCGTTATGGGCATGATGAAGATTTTGTGCCCAACGAGGACGAGAAATTCATTCCTACCGACGCTCCCGCAGGCAGCGCAGACAAAATTGAAGTTCTGCGACGCCGAGTTGAACTCGGCCAACCTTTGTGGCACACCACTGATCGTGTGGACTACAGCGGCCTGACCGGTGCGATCCGTCCTAGAGAGTAACGAATCAGAAAGATAGAGCCCCGCCTGACGGCGGGGTTTTTTTTTGCGCTGTCTCTGCATTCGACCATCCAAAACCAACGCAGCAGGTCAATTTCCTCGATTCATGGCTCGAAGAGGCTTGCGATACAGCCTTGTTGATCCAAGGTAGAGGCGAATGACTTAGCCGCTTGGAAAATATCGAGACGTCTTCCTTCCCCGTCAGGACCAGACTTCGATGTCATGAGAAGATTCGGGTGCGAGGCCGATGGATCGAGCCCGCTGCGATAGTTCGGATAGGGCATGGCGTCCAACACTACCCAGATCTTGCGTCCATTCATTGACATAGAGTTTCACATGCTCCATTAATACTTCGTCATTGAATTCTTGCGCATATCGACGCATGGAGAGCATTGCTTCCTCTGGATTGGATAGTGCGTAGAGCAGCGACTCGTGAATCACCGACTGTACCCGTGAGATAGTTTCCGGAGATAGACGACGGCTGGCGAGGATACCTCCCAGGGGAAGTGGCGAATCCGTTTCTTTTTCCCAACGTGTGCCTAAGTCCTCGACCAGAGCCAGTCCTTGGTCTTGCCAGGTGAATCGACCCTCATGAATACACACGCCAAAATCTGCCTGTCCTTGTTGTAGCAGCGGCATGATTTCAGAGAAGACTCGATGTTCGACTCGGGTTGTCTCCGGATAGAAAAGTCTAAATAAAAGATTCGCTGTGGTGTGTTGCCCGGGACACAAAGTGAGTTGCCCGGTGTGGTTGGGGACACTGTCGGTTTTCGCCGCGAGGAGTAGCGGCCCAACACCAAAGCCAAGTGCTGAACCCGAAGGTAGGACGACCGTGCTGTCGGTCAGCAGTAAGGCTGCATGAAAACTAGCTTTCGCGACATCCCAGCTCCCTTCAAAGAGTCGATTATTGAGTTGTTGGATGTCGAGCAGTTCAATTGCAAAATCAAGGCCTTGCCAATCTACTTTGCGATTCATGATGGCATGAAACGCAAATGTATCATTGGGGCAAGTTGAAATGCCTAGCCGAATGGTTTGTCTGGACATCTTCGGGTGCTCAGCGATTTTCAATGAATGATGACAATGATTTTTCGAGCAGTTTAGCAGCAGCTTTCATCGCTTTTTCGACTTGCCACTGATCATGATCTCGTTCCCCTACCGAATTCGAGATACCGCGGATGATCCAGAGGGGAACCGAATGGAGATGGCAGGCAGCGGCCACTCCAAAACCCTCCATGTCTTCCGCAGTGGTACCCGGGTAGCGTTCCACTTTCTCAACGCCCTCTTTCGGGTTAGCGGAAGCGGCGCAGACCGTGAGCAGGGTGTCTTGTACTTGAACAGGCGTAAGATGGTTTTCCTTCAATTGAGGTGTTGCTAAGGTACATACGTCAGTCAATGGTTTGAGAGATTGAATTCCTCGCGTTTCGATTTCTTCTTGATTCGGCTTGCTGAGGTCTAGGGTACCGGTGTTTTCTGTCTCTGCTTCGAATTGGTTCCAGCCCATTTCACTGGCGGTCAGATGATGACTCCCCGTTCCAACACCCAACCCATGACAACGCACCTTTTTGAAGCAGCAGGCTTCACCAATTTTCAGTTGAGTTATGTCATAGGAATCTGCAATTAAAGTTAAAACTACTAAATCGTAGGGTCGTGCACTCAACAGTTGAGCGGTTCGTGCGGCAGAGGAAATCACGCCAAAACCGCACAATCGCAACGTATGGGTATTCTTTAGCGTGGGTATCTCTGCAACGAGTATCGATCGCTCGATGGTCGTGGGCACGAGAATAAGGATTTCCACTGGTGGACTCGCTAGGAAGGTAAGAGTGAATGCGTTTGACGTCTGCCTTCAGGTTGAGGCTCGACCAGCTATTGAACTCGACGCTGCCGGGGGCCGTTAACCGATTCTCAATGAGCTTGACAACACCCAGTTTGATCAAAGTGCCGATCCATGGATACCTCTACACTCAGCTGAAACACAATCAGCTAAAGTCAGTCCCAGTTCTCAAAAGCCTCTTTGGAGGCCCGGTGTGATGTCGAGATCCAGTGACGCGAATTCACCTCGACGCATCTTCTCCAGTGCCAACGCACCCATCACAGCATTATCTGTGCACCATTCAGGTGGTGCAATCACCAGTTCGTAGTCATTTTGATTTGCCGATTTTTGTAAACGCTCTCTCAAGTATCGGTTTGCTGCTACACCTCCACCGACGATGAGATACTTCACGTTTTTCCTTTTGACGGCGCGTTCTGACTTTGCGACCAATACATCAACGACCGCCGTTTCAAACGAGGCGCACAGATCTGCTTTCGTTTGCTCGGGAAGATTGACTTTGGAAAAATCTTGTTGGCCGGGACCGACAATCGCATAGCGAACGGCGGTCTTGAGACCGCTGAAGCTGAAGTCATCTTTCGGGTCACGGATCAGAGAACGCGGAAACGAATAGGCTTGTCGGTTACCTGTGGCGGCCAATCGGGATACGGCTGGTCCCCCTGGGAAGTCCAGTTGCAGCATGGCTGCCACCTTATCGAAAGCCTCCCCTGCGGCATCATCGATGGTGCCGCCAAGGTAATCGAGGTCGAGTGGACTCCTGCAATAGTAAAGGCTGGTGTGCCCACCGCTGACCACAAGTCCAACGCACGGATAGACTGGCGAGTCCGAAGCCAGCTGACATGCGTAGAGATGAGCATGAAGATGATTGATGGCGACCAGTGGCTTGTTCCAAGCGGCAGCAAGCGTTTTCGATGCGCAAAGACCCACCACTAGCTCTCAAACTCGCCGGGAGCGATCG
>JAAXIK010000086.1 GCA_012270385.1 Rubripirellula sp.
GTTAGGACCGAATACGAAAAACTTATCCCGAAGCGGCAGCAGCAAACCAAGAAATGCTCGCCGAAGATGCGGCCGTCTAGGACTTAAGACACGAGACAAGAAAACCGACTTGCAATTCTTGCATGAGTTGCAATACCCATCCACCATTATTTAATCGAATCAGCCAACAGGACTCACCATGGCAACTGATCTTCAAGCATCCAATGAAAAAGAAGACATTGGCGAGATCAACAAATACAACTTTCGGACAGAGACGAAAGGTGTTTTCAAAGCTCAAAAAGGATTGAACCGAGACATCGTCAACCAAATTTCGGACATCAAGGGTGAACCGGATTGGATGCGTGATTTTCGCTTGAAGTCACTCGAGATCTTCGAATCACGCCCCATGCCGAAATGGGGTGGCAGTATCGATATCGACTTCCAAGACATTTACTACTACCTCAAACCGACGGACGGCCAAGGTAAGAGCTGGGACGATGTTCCTCAGGAGATCAAAGATACCTTTGATAAGCTGGGGATCCCCGAGGCAGAGAAGAAATTCTTGGCGGGCGTCAAAGCGCAATTCGAGAGCGAAGTGGTCTACGGATCACTCGAATCGGATCTAGCGGATCAAGGTGTTATCTTCACGGACACGGACACCGCTGTTCGCGAACACCCAGAATTGCTCAGGGAACACTTCGGAAAAATCATCCCGCCCGAGGACAACAAGTTTGCTGCACTGAATAGTGCTGTCTGGTCTGGAGGATCTTTCATCTATGTACCCAAAGGAGTGCATATTAACTTCCCGCTCCAAGCTTACTTCCGAATTAACGCGGAAAGCATGGGCCAGTTTGAGCGAACGATGATCATCGTTGATGAAGGAGCGAGCATTCACTACGTCGAAGGCTGCACAGCACCGATGTATTCGACCGAAAGTCTGCACAGTGCGGTGGTAGAGGTTGTCGTCAAGAAGGACGCTCGCTGCCGATATACCACCATCCAAAACTGGGCCAACAACATCTACAACCTAGTCACCAAACGTGCTCATGCTTACGCAGATGCCACGATGGAGTGGGTGGACGGCAACCTGGGTAGCAAGTTGACCATGAAATACCCCGCCGTACACATGAAAGAGCCTGGTGCACGAGGCGAAATTCTTTCCATTGCTTTTGCGAGTGGAGGCCAACACCAAGATGCGGGAGCCAAACTGGTACACGAAGCCCCCAACACGACAGGCCAGATTATCAGTAAGAGCATCAGTAAAAACGGTGGTCGCAGCAGCTACCGAGGACTCGTTAAAGTGGATCCCGGGGCGCATAACAGCAAGAACAACGTTGTCTGCGATGCACTCATTCTTGATCCAGAAAGCCGCAGTGACACCTATCCTTATATTGAAATTTCGGAGCAGGACGTCCAAATCGGCCATGAAGCAAGCGTGTCGCGGATTGGTGAAGAGCAGATGTTCTATCTGTTAAGTCGAGGACTCACCGAGCAAGAAGCGAGTACCATGATTGTCAATGGTTTCATCGAGCCTTTGGTGAAAGAATTGCCAATGGAATACGCCATCGAAATGAATCGGCTTATTCAATTGCAGATGGAAGGGAGCGTCGGTTGATCAGGCTCAGCACCAACGAACGAACCTGATCGAGGCAATGTAAAGTTCATTGCCAGCACGAAACCCAGTCACCCTACCATCCGAAAACCCTAGAATACGATGACAACCACCACGCAATCCACTTTCGATGCAGCTGGATTTGAAAATTTCCAGCAAGAAAGAAATGAGCCTCAATGGCTTGCATCGCTGAGACTTGATGCTTGGCAGAAGGCCGAAGCGATGCAATGGCCCGAGCGAAGGCACGAAGAATGGCTACGCACGGATATCCGAACCTTTCAGATTAACCGCTATGCCTTGCCCAACAACTTAGCCTCTTCGGTTGACCATGCTGAAATATCAGCGGCTCATCAACTACGGGAAGGGGTAGAGACGGCCGGGTCCATTGAGACGCTTGACAGTAAAATCGTTAGTGCAACGCTTCTCGATCACTGGAAAGAGAAAGGGGTCCTTTTTGGCTCATTGGAGGAACACTGTGAGACTCACGAAGAACTGATTCGTGAACATCTATTTAGCATTTCCGATATCGAGCATGACAAGTTTGCAGCGATTCACGCGGCAGTCTGGTCTGGGGGACAGATCCTTTACGTTCCTCGTGGCGTGGTGATTGATCAACCTTTACACATCGGCAGTGTGATCTCTGCAGGCGGGACCGATACTACCCATACCCTGGTGATTCTTGAAGAAGGCGCGGAAGCAACCTTGCTTCATGAGTGCAACAGTGTCGATCCCGCCGCCAACGGCTTGCACCTCGGCGGAATTGAGATCATACAGAAAGCAAACTCTCATCTGCGTTACGTGAATCTGCAGGAATGGGGTCACAAAACTTTCAACTTTGCGATGCAGAAAGCTCAGGTGGATCGAGATGCCACCCTGCAATGGACTCTCGCTGCGATGGGTTCACAATTAACAAAAGTAAACCAATCTGTTGATCTGGTAGGCCCCGGCGCAAACAGCCAGGTCAACGGCGTCATGTTCACCGAGGCTCGCCAGCACATCGCGTATCACACTCTGCAGCACCACAAGGCGGATAACTGCCGGAGTGACTTCCTCTACAAGTCGGCGCAGCAGGACAAAAGCCGAACGGTTTGGCGGGGGATGATTAAAGTAGATAAGGAGGCACAAAAAACCGACGGTTACCAACGAAACGATAACCTGGTTCTTTCCAGTGCTGCACGTGCAGACTCGATCCCAGGGTTGGAAATTGAAGCAGATGATGTGCGATGCACTCACGGCAGCACGACTGCCAAGGTAGACGAGGAGCAGATTTTTTATGCCCGATGTCGTGGCTTCACTCGAAAAGAAGCAACGCGTATGATCGTGAGTGGCTTCTTCCAACAAATCTTCGACCGGATTACCATCGACAGTGTCCGGGATGCACTGGGTGACGCCATCGCGAGGCAAGTCCGGGAATATGACTGATGACCTTCGTCTGACTTGCTGGGAACTCACCTCAACCCAAATTCGTTTTCCGCTGAAACCGTCTTTTCATTCCATCTCAACTAACGAGCAACCGATATGGCACTAGCAGAAGATAAAGTACGCGAATCTCTCAAGCAGGTCATCGATCCTGAATTATTCGTGAATATCGTCGATCTCGGACTCATTTATGTGGTGGAAGTGAGTGAGGAGAACGAAGAGGGACTTCATGACATCCATGTAGAGATGACCATGACCAGTCCAATGTGCCCTGCGGGACCCCAATTGGTATCCGGTGCGAAGAATGCGGTTGAGGGCCTGGAGGAAGTTGCGAACTGTGAGGTCAAAGTGGTCATGGAACCGGCATGGACACCGGAAAAAATGACCGACGAAGCTCGAGACCATCTAGGCATCTTCTAGTCAGCAAGCTCTTCCCTCTTGGTGACTTCACCAGGAAGGCCTCCGATAGGTGGTAGTGGTATGCGGGTCTTTCTCGGTGAAGCGGTATGGGGCGGCTGTCTCCTCCAACAACCCTTGAGCCAGATCCCTTCTTCCCTTCAGAGTGAAGGCTGGGCGATGCTGTCCAGTTTAGTGAGTGACCTGTCTGAAATTGCCACAGTGTGTGTTCCTCTGGACCCAAGGCTCAGCAAAGTAAAGTGGAAGGAATCATCTGTTTCATTTTGCACTGACAAGGTGCCTGAGTTTGGTGCTGAAACCATTTTGTTAGATCCAGATAAGCCACCCATTTCTCAATGGATCGAAGCAGCGAAATCTTGTGATTCAGCAATCGTGATCGCACCCGAGAGCAACGGTCTCCTGACGGAAATCGTTGAAGCTTTCCGAGAGGAGGGGATCTCAGTGGCAGCTCCCTCGGATCAATTCATACGGCTCGCCAGCGACAAGAAAGCACTTGCCAAGTGGATGAGGAACGCATCCATTCCACACCCTGCAACCTTGACCAAGCACGAACTCATGGCAGCGGGTCAAGCGGAAGCAAGCTCCCGAGATTCAGTCACGCCACAACATAAGGAACTCAACAGTGCCGCTGGAAAATATATAACCAAGCCGGCAGATGGCTGTGGGTCGCAGGAGATCCAAATATTCAGTTCGCTGCAACTTGCCAAAGCTAAAATGAGAGAGAGAGAAATCATTCAGCCTTGGATCGAGGGGAAGCCCATATCCCTATCCGTGATTGTGAACCAAGCGGGCATGCATTTCCTACCCGCCGTTTCCCAACATCTCGATTCCGGCACGCTTGAATACAAGGGAGGAAGTGGTCACCTCGATGACCACCTGCAAGACCGCGCAATCCACTTGGTTGAAAAAGTGCTTCAACATTTGCCAAATCCGGAATCAGGTTTTATTGGTTTCGATCTCATTTTGGGAGAAAGCCAGGCCGCAGACGTGATCATCGAAATCAATCCCCGCCTCACCACCAGCTACGTTGGTCTCAGGAGAATGGTAGGTAGGAATCTCACATCGTATATTCTAGGGCTTCAATCGGACTCTATCCCTCACCGCAGCTTGGCTACGAGCGTCCACTGGACTTCGGACGGGATCTTCACCACTTTCACTAAACCCTAAGACTATTCATGGATGAATCCATTCACGGCGTCGTTCTAGGAGTAGATATTGGCGGAGCCAACATCAAATACTCTTGGACTGATTTCTCGTCTGAGGATACCGAACAACCCAGTCCACGGGATCGATCGGCCAACACCATTTTCCCAATGTGGAAATTGCATCATGAGCTCTCACGACAGCTGATTACGGATCTGTCTCGACATCAAAATGAGAATTTGATTGCCTGCGTGATCACCATGACAGGGGAATTAGCGGACTGCTTTTTCGATCGCCAACAGGGTGTTAAGCACATAGTTGATCATGTCGAGGTTGCATTTTCCAAGCTAGGATTACCTCAACCCGTCTACTATTGCACGGACGGTCATTTCCGAACAGCAGCACAACGCGACGGCAGTGAGATGCTGATGGCCGCTTCCAACTGGCATGGCCTGGCTCAATACGTTGCTCAACACCATTGCCAAGATGGACTGTTGATTGATGTCGGGTCAACCACAACGGACCTCATCCCGATCCGGGGAGGAGGTGTGGTCACACAGGCCAAAACTGACTTTGATCGACTGACCGAGGGTTCTTTGATTTATTTAGGTGGAGAAAGAACATCCCTCGCTATGTTGGTGGATACACTGCAATTCCGTGGCCACAGCATCCCCGTCATGCGAGAACATTTTGCCACGATGACCGATGTAAGATTACTACTGGGGATGCTGCCCGAGTCAGAGAGCGACAGCGATACTGCAGATAGCAAACCCCGTACAAAAATGCATTCCATCAATCGAATCGCGAGATTGCTGGGGCTGAGCTTTGAAGATCTTGAACAATCCGAAGCGGTGGATCTCGCGCAACAGATCCACGACACCGCTAAAGCAATCATCTTGGAAAAGATAAGGCAACTAACTGAAGCCTATGCGTTGCCAAAGTGCCTAGTACTGAGTGGGCACAATGACGATTTGATATCCGCCACTGGCAAATGGAAAACCATCTCTTTGCGTGAAATCCTGGGTGCTTCCGTTTCAAGGAATGCTCCCGCTTTTGCCGTTGCAAGCCTGCTGGCGGCTGAAATCGAGCAGAAAGAGGATCGGATTCGAAAGCCAGATCTTGATCGTGTGATTTTTGAACACCCCGTGATCCCCGAACACGAAAGAAAGCGAGGATAACAGGAGAATGAAACGGGTCATTAAAATCGGAGGCAGCTTACTTAAATCAAGTTCACTCGCTGAGAGACTTTCTCTATGGCAGGAAATCAATGAAACCGCACATACGTTAGCAATCGTTGGTGGTGGGGATCTGGTGAATGCGATTCGTGAGATCGATCAAATAAGCCAACTTGATCGGATCGAAACACACTGGCTATGTGTAGAACTATTGAGAAAAACTTGCGAGATCATGAGGCAGCGACTGGATTGGCCGGTAATCGACACCGCTACAGAGTTGCAAAATTGGATCAACCACCCAGATCGGAGACCACCGATCAGTCTCCTTCAAGTGGATACTTTTTATAGTCGTCCACAGGAATCCCAAAAAACAAACGTGCAAAGACCGCAGACTCGATTAGAACCCGTCTCGCTCCCCGAGTCATGGGACACTACCACGGACGCGATCGCAGCAGTGCTTGCAAAGCACATCGGAGCAACGGAATTGATTCTCCTCAAGTCATGCGAGGTAGATCAACGTCTGACACTAGCTGAATTGGCAGAAGCAGAAATCGTGGACCGAAGCTTTCCTGCTGCTGCAGTGGGAATCAAAAGCGTGTCCATTGAGAAACTTGGATGACGAAGGCAGAGCCATCGATAGCCTTGAAACGGTTACTGATCACTCGGGACTGCTCAGCGATCTCTGGTAGAGTCTGGCGCGAAGACGGTTTCCGTGCTCCTGAGGATCGCCGTCCGTTTTGTAAATTTCGATTGCTTGCTCAGATTCCCCCAATCGCTCAAGGCATCTCGCTAAGTTGTATCGAGCTGACGGCGCCCAAAGTGATAATTGCGACTCCAAAAGCACACGCTTGGAAAACCAGTTTTCTGCAGTTTCGTATTTTGCATCATCGTACTGAATTAGACTTATCCAGTAGGTGGCCGTCCGTTTGCCACCTTTCATGATCTGTTGTGCCTGAGAAATCTGCATTTCGTATTGCTGCTGATCCATCCCGAGATCTCTCCGAACACCATAAGCCTGCTGTAGGTCCACGTCAGTACTCAGCTTGTTGATCTCAAATTCAGGAGCTCGCTGCGCCAGATATAAAGTCCTCGCCCCACGAAGATCCCCATCTTCAGTATCGCTAAATTGCCCGTGAAGGTGTCTCCAACGACCTAAGGAAAGCTCGCGAGACATATCAATGGGTGCATCGAGGATCGCCCATTTTGAGCGATACCAGAAAGCCACTATAGGATCTCTCTCGGACGCTTCCAGCATTTCCTCATGGTAAAGATCAGCCTTGAGTGGGACATCCCAGAGACGAGCACCTGCGATTCCCGGAACCGCATCGATTTTCTTCATCTCTGTATCAAGATCTTGATAGACAACCAATCGCCGCTGCCCCGTTAACCCTGCTTCCAAGAAACGCATCCGAGCAGACACCGCCTCGGGCTGCAGATTCAACAATGCAATGGACTCTTGAACTTCGTCTTTCGTGAGTGGATAGTCGAAGAACCCTGGAAGATTGAGTCGACGAATCACCGAGGCATCCTGTCGAGCCTGAGCCAGAGTGGCAATCCCCTCTTGCCCGGGTCCGGGAATATAAGTGCTCAGATTTGGCTCAAATAGATAAGCCTCATCGGCAATCAACGCCGCAACACACCAGGGAACTAACTCTCCTGAATCGGTATCTTGTCGAGCCAGAACGAACGCGGGTATCTCAGCTTGACGGCAAAGTTGCGTGAAAACCCCTGCCCGCTGAAGAGAGTCACCAATGCCTCTCCAAAGGGTGAGATAATCCGACTGTCGATATCCCGCACCTTGAATGTTCATACCCAAAGAAAGCGTCGGAACAGGAAACGCTGGGGCTGGTAACTCCATCGGTTCGTAGGCGATGTTACGAACCGTCCAATCGAATAGCCGCGTTGCGGTTCTCAATTTTGCCGCATCGCTTTCACCTATCTTTGACTCCATCCCCAGCAACCAATCTTTCAACAGTGGATCATCACTTTCAGGACGATCAGCCCACTCCAGCACTCGACGAAACAGGTAGGAATCTCGGAGATGACGAATATCACCCGACAGATAGTTTTGTTCCGTGACCCTTTTGACCGCATCTTCGGATGACAAGATCTCTTGCACCGCCAGGAACGGTTCAGGCACGTCGATCGACTCCACCGGTCGATCAGCCTTCCAACGGTTCAGATGATAGACAATCTGACGAGTTGCCTTCACATCATCCAGTTCAATGAACGTTTCTAAGAGTTCAAAAACATCACCCAGATTATCCTGCTGCGATTTGGATTGTAGATCGTTCTGTCGCTTGGCCTGAAGCTTCCTGGCTTGTTCCAAATCATTGCCACAGCCGGCAACAAACAAAAGTCCCATACAGATCATCCAAACCAGATGAAGGCGCGTATTGATCGATCGATGGATCATCTGTTGAGGCATTTCAAATTGACGCATAAAACAGTTTTTTAAATTGAACGAGGTCCGAGGAACATCTGAATCATTCGAGGAGAAGACGCTGACGGAAACGATGCCGAAAAGCAACTCGCCCCAGGGAAGTTTACGAGAAATCTCAGCCACGACCGTTAGAAACCGGCTAAACCTTGACGAACCCGGAAACTTCATCGCTGAAAACCTTGGCTCTGACTCTAGTGACGGTTCAGATGACCCTAACGAGTTAGCAAATCATTCGTGTTATGCATGAGATAACGCGAAAACCATTCTCGAGAGCCAAGCTCGACGGTCACAGCGAAATGCCGACGGCAGCTCAACGACACCCTGACAGCAGTGATTACGAGATAAGACGCAAAATCGTTCGGAAATAGCGTTCTACCCCACGCATTGACTGCAGTAAGCCCGGCAAAATCTGGGATATCTATCGTTGAACAAGGCAGCAAAACGCGTCCCTAGGATTGAGTAACATCGTTAACCGTCTCTCGGAGACGTAACAGCCGCTCGATCATCGAAGAAAACTCCCCCAGAGGTACCATATTGGGGCCATCACTCGGCGAAGATTCCGGCCGGGGATGGGTCTCGAAAAAGAGTGAATCCACACCGATCGCCACTGCCGCTCTGGCCAAAGGTTCCACCATAGCTCGATTCCCACCGGTCGCTCCACCCAATCCACCGGGCTGTTGCACGCTGTGCGTGGCGTCGAACACCACGGGTACACCAAGTTGCCTCATCAGAACGAGAGACTGCATGTCGTTAACGCGCCGCCCATCACCAAAAAAGGTCCCCCTCTCACAGAGCATGCCACCTTCAGCTCCACCACCTATCGCTTTCTCGACCACATAACGCATGTCCTCAGGAGCCATGAACTGTCCTTTTTTTACATTCAGTGGGCGACCGGTTTTGGCCGCTGCAATCAGTAGGTCAGTCTGTCGGGCGAGGAAGGCAGGTATCTGCAATAAACTGCAGACTGCGGCTACGGGTGTCGCCGGGTCAGGCCGGTGAATATCGGTAGTGGTAGGCAGACCCGATCTACGCCCAACCTCCTCCAAACCACGC
>JAAXIK010000335.1:0-8157 GCA_012270385.1 Rubripirellula sp.
GTATAAGGCCAAATCTTGAGGGTAACCATTATCGTTAGCATCGTTCGGATCACCGTAGATAGTACCCCGATTGATCGCAAAGTAATCAACCTCACCTCGGTAGCGCGGAAGCGTGCCCACAAACTCGAACAACCTCACCAGTTCAAGATCATTCACTTCCGAATTGTTTGTACCGTTAAAGAAGAAATTCAAGAGATGCCGGTAGTTGCCCTTTGGATTCAACCCGTTAGCAACGGGCGCGTAAACGTCGGTGGGTTGTGCCCCAGCGGCAGGAATCGAGAACTCCTCAAATAAACGGCTTGCAGAGCACGCGGGTACTAACATCAATTCATGATCGGAAGCGAATGGGCGATTCAACCAAGGATGAGTCGCATAGGGTACTCCCGGAAGATTGGAGTTCATCCCCACTTCAACACTTAACCTCCCCAGTGGTGTGGCGAAGCACACCACATTAGGATTCAGCACTGGGTGCTGCGTATTGAGAAAGTTCAAAGTGGTGTAGAGGTATCCACTACCATCTTGCTGATTAAAACTGAAGTATTCTCCTTCCCCATCGTTGAAACCAGTGGTATCGAGAACTTGCTGATCTGCTGTGGGATCGGTGGTCTCGTAAGAGAACAACACGTTGTAGGCATTCAACGAATCGGGATTGGGTGGTACAGTCTGCCTCAAACGTCCATTACGTTGCCGTGACCGTCTCGCGTAGCTCACAGGATTCTGACCATCTTGATTGTTCGTAACAATCCCCTCCTTCTCTTCACCACTGTAAACCGTCAGATCAAGAGTCAACCAATCCACAGTGCGGTAAGGATTAGTAACCGAATTGAAGGGTAGTGTTGGATCAGCTAAGCGTTGCAAGTATGCCGTGCGATAATTATCGAGAGTTCCCAAGACAGGTTCGTCTTGAATATCAGGTAGATGGGGATTATCGACATCGAGCGGGATGTTCGGCACTGGCAAGAGTGGATCATGCTGCTCGGTCATGTCGGTATAAGCATCGAGCAAATCGTAATCATCCGACAACGGATGGTTATTGCCAAAGTACCGCTTGATAGGACGCTGGTAGTAGTCCACCGACCAAGGTAACGGTTCGGAAATATTCAATCCCACCAAGCCATCGCGGAAATTATTCCTGGTGAACGTCGTCGGTCGAGGTGCAGCGACAACAAGCGTGTTAGCGATACGACCATAAAACTGATCTTGGGGTAAACCTGCATCTCGATCGAGCCACTGACCGGCGGTATTGGTGTGCCGGATCCCATAATTGAAGTTAATATTCAAACTCTGATCAGATCGACCTGCCGGGCTAATTCGATTTCTTAAGCCAAACGCGTTCCCTTGTCCATTTCCACCAGCGTTGGAGTTTGGATTCCCAACTTGGAACTTAGAACCCAAGTAGGTTTCGGTACGTGGTGCGAGGACTAAAAATTGCCCCGGCAATAGATAACGGTTCTGTGTAACAGGATCTCCATCCACTTCCAAATTGGGTGCCAAGAATACTTGGCTAGCCTGCATTTCTGCCTGCAGATTATTTAACGTGAGCCGGTCTTGGATCCAGTTGTAGAGATCACCGGTAGGTTGATCCGGATCATTCACATTCACACGATTATTGGGTCCACCAAACCAGATGAATCGATCATAATTTAAGGTACCAACTACATTAGATAGTTCGTCCGCTTGGTTCGGTTCGAAGGATGCAGAGTTCAGATTTCGATTTCGAAGCTGAAGAGGCGATAACGCCGCCTCAGCTCCTTCAGCGTGCTGTTCCGAAATCGCAATTCGCCAAACGGGGGTACCATTGACGTTGCCGTTGTGTGTCTTGTCGAGCCGAAGAGCTGGTGAACCATTAGGGAACTCGTAGAACTCCTGCGGGAATCCAGGCTCCCCACGCCCCTCTGCTGTACTTGGCACTGGATGTGGGCAGTAGAGCTCCAAGAAGAGAGAACCTTGAGGAATCCTAACCTGGTCAGTGGTTTCATCCTCAGGGTCGTCTTCATCATCCAGCTTAAACTCTTCACTTGCATCGCGTTCCGTATCTCTGACACGGACATCATGCAGCGCGAGCCCCTCAGAAAAGAGTAGTTGAGGTTCTTCCACACCCCAAACTACGAATTGAGCGGATTCGGGTGTTACCGATTCATCGACACTCCAGCCGTCGGCATCGAACGGATTCGGATCAAAAGCAAAGCGTGTCATGACCGAGTCTGGGTCGCGATAATCCACCACGTTGACCGCCCACTGTGCCAAGCGTCTGGCGGTATACAACTCATCGTCGTCAACACCCTCTGGACTGTCTAACATCGGCAGCGTGGCGGAAGTCGCGCCACCGTCCGGAGAAGACCTTAGGGCCATCAACAAAACATACAAATGACGAGCAAGCAGTTGCCGTCCCGTGACAGGAATCAATCCTCCCGCTTGTGGAACATCCCACATATAGAAAGGTTGCTGACCAATGAACTGACTGGTGAACTGATTCGGGACGGTACCCGTGGCATTCTGAGCTACACGAAAGGCTTCAAGATCCTGCTCGCCTGGCTCATCAATGATCCCATTCCCGTTGTCATCGTGAAGATTACCAACCGGACGATTGACATCTAACTTTCTTCCAAGACGTGTCTCCGGGGGAACCAGCGCGCGAAGCACTGCTTGCTTGGTAGTACCTCCCACGCCAGGAAATCTAGTGAGTATCAACTCCAATAGGGAAACAACTGGGGAATCATCAGATGAACTATTGGTGGTAAACGCGTGTCGGTAGTTCGGGTTCGTGGCCAGAAGCACTTGAAGTCTTCTTCGGACTTCGGGAGGCAGTAGTTCTGAATCAAAATCATTGGATCGCAAAATTGGCTCGAGGTCAGCAAAACTAAAAATGTCATCCCCCGCGAGCCGCCCACTTGGGTCACTTTCATAAGGATGATCCGTGTCTTCCCGAGTTGCATCAAACGCCAAGGGAGCCATGATCACATGACCACTCTTACCTATACCGACTGCCGATCGACCAAACGGATCGGTGGTGTACCCAAAGCCTGTGTCCCCCTGATGCCAGGGTGGACGAAAACCCGCCTGCAAAATATCCAAAGCATCCCGACCAGCAACACCCGCAGCGTTACCCTGCTTTCGAACACCGTAACCGTACCTTTGAGCCAACAAGTCCGTTCCATCTGGACCTGTCATTGTGGGTAAAGTGATCTCCGCAGGTCCCCATCCATTACCACGAAAAAGTCGAGTCGGTAGGGGAGGATTCGGCTGTAGTGCAGTCGGCACTTCACGTGCCCAGTAAACATTATTTGATGCACCGATCCCGGCGACATTAGCGAGTTGGCTAAGCTGGGGATTGCCGTGTGCATTCAAATTCAGTCGCCCACTGAGATCTTCGATCATCGGCGCAACAAGCGGCTTGATAAGCTTTCCCTCGCGTGTCACAAACTCGGGGATCCCTAAGTCGATCCAAATACTATCCGCGTTCCCATCCGAGTCGTTATCCACATCCCACTGCCCATCAATAAGTGCCGTCAGCAATTGCTGCATTTTTGCGGGGCTAATGGCATTCGCATCGTACGGCACACGGAGTGCATAGTTCGGATTGCCGCCTGTAAAGCTTCGGTTATTCAGAGAGGCGAAGGGCAGTGGTCTAAACGTGGCACGAGCGAGACTAGCGAAGAGATCAGGAGTGTTCGATGCACCCGCTTGGTTCAGCAGATAATTAATCACGCTGGGCCGATGAAACGATGGAATGACATCGCCGCTTGAGGCATCCACTCGATGACTGAGGAACCAGTTGTTGTAATCTGCCGCATCGTAGTCCTCATCAAAGTCGCTGGCGCCGTTGTCGTTGATGGGTGATTTATTATTATTCGCTCCCGGGTAGATTTGATTAGGTTGCAGAGCAATCGGTAAATCAGCAATTCCTCCGAGTGCGTTCTTAGTGGTCGCCGCACTGCCGCCATTGGTCGCATCACGATAACTGGCGCTCTTTCCATTGCGAGCACGTCCATTGACAATCGCTGATCTACCAATGGTGATATCCCCAACCGTCGTCCCGTCATCCAGTTTGATGATCAAGTAGTGGTTGTCGGCTGTCTGATACCTTGAACTCGCAATCCGAAAGGATCGAGTCGGTGAGTCACTCTGAACCGGCAGCGTAAGCACTAAGCCAGCAAAGACACCGTCGTACCTTCTTATATGAGGAGGAGGGCTCCCAACTACACTGACGCCAATTCTGACAAAGAGTGGGCTGGTATTCGGATTTAAACCATCAAAAAGCTGAATCGGTTCGACTTCGAGGATCTGAACCCCAAAACTATCTTTGACACCGTAATAGTCACTCAGTAGATCCTCACCATAAAAGGGGTCCGTTGGATCATCGGTACCACGAACCAACTTCATCAGCGCTTCGTTCATCATCCAGTCAACATCCGGTTCTCGAATTTCCTGTTGACTGAGTGCAAATGAGGCGTCTCGAGACTCATTGCTGAAGACCAAGTAGGCAGCAATGAGAATGCTGAAAAATGTAAACGAACCAAGAACCACCAAGAGGATTACCCCTCGACGATGGCTCGGTCTTCGAATTACATGAAGATTCATGGGTCACTGCCTACCGCTAAACACAAACAAAAAGAAGAGTGGATCAGATTTCAGTAAGTTTCAAAACCGTCTCCGTCACACAAACGACACCTGAAACCAAGGTGGCGAAAGTTGGATCAATGGTCCCGTTGTTGTCTAAATCAAAATCGCGATCGGGTCCATCAAGTAGCACTCGATGTCGCCAAACTTCGGGTTGACCAGAAGCTCTTACTATTTCTGGTTGCCCATCCAAGCCAACAACGCGATACCAACGATGATGAGCTGGCAAATCCCCGGCAGCACCTCCGCTTCCCGAAAGCATCACCCAGTCGCCGGGAACCAAATCGGAATGAATGGATGTGGTTGCCTCAAGGTGAACTACGCCACCAGCTCCACCCACAAAACCTTGTTGGAAGGTCACGTTGGCGAGCCTCTCGCCTTTCAAGTTTTCTTCTGGATCTGCAACCTGGGTGGGGAACTCAAACTCATTCGTTCGATTCCGAAGAACAACGACGGCGACGTTTGCATACATACCGCCAGATAATGGACTCACCGTGACAAGCCAACTGTATTCTCCACTGGGAATCCGCTTACCGTACTCGAGTCCTGTACCCTCAACGGGCAGCACTGTACCCTGAGAAATATCTGCCAATCGAACGGGGATCGATCGATCATCTACTCGAACATTGATTAAATCATCTTGGTTTTGTGCGATAGCTCGAGCCACCGAGATGGGCATCCAGGTATTCTGCGAGGAAAGCAATCCGACCCGTCGCATGGGGAATCGCAAAGGGACTGCGCTGACTGGATTTACAGACGGATTCAAACTTGGATTATAAAAAGTACTATAACTGGGAAAGCTCGACCCATCGTATCCCGCGACCTTATTTGATGAGGGGAGTGTGATAATGTTGGTTGACGAGGGACTTGGCCTTAACTGGAGTGGGTCACTAAACCAATTCAGATCGTTCGATACATAGAGCGGATCGATACAGAATGCCTCAAGACTATTGGCGTTTGGACGCAGTGATCCGAATAGTGTCCCCGGGGAGACATCTTGCACGTCCTCAAATCGCATCAACCGGCCTCTTGAGTAAAACCGATTTGATTTCAGCTCTGCTAGAACTCGATTAGCAATCTGGGGTCCCGTACTCAGACTCACTGAATCCTGAGATCGCTTGCCAGCAAGTGGCAGAATCGATAACAGCCCGAGCAAGCCAATCAAAATTACACCGATCGCAAAGATCACCTCAACGAGAGTGACCGCGCGGCGAATTCGCTGCTTGAATTTTGAACTTATCATTCTGGATCAACAGAGTCAGAGAGAGTGGCAAATAACCGTGCTTGCGAAAGCGCGTTTCGGAGAACAACCGAGTTACTCGATGTTGGATCAGGATTAGGATCCATGACGGGGACGGCGGGTATGGGGTCGACCGGTGCCATCTCGGATGCGTTACATCTGCCTGTGTAAGGATTCACCGTTACCCAAATCGATTCAAGATTCAAAAGATTCGAGAGTGACTTCTTGTCTTGTGAGAACAACCCATCTTCCTCGGACCATAAACCATCAGAATCCCCAACGCATAAGAAGATAGAACCCAAAGCTGCTTCCTGTGCGGGGATCCATTCTAGAGATCCTGTTTCCCAAGATGCAGCTTTCGTTACACGCTGGACACTTCCGTCAGGTCCAAAAATGATTACGATATCTGCGCTCGGATTGACGTCGGAAACCAAACTTGAAAATTGATTACCTGCTACACCGACACCGGAAAAATTCATATCAATCACGACACCGCGTGGCATCGAAAATGGTGTCGAAGCGGAGACCACAGGATGGCGATGTATTCGATATTTAACTCGAGGATTACTGGTGAGATCCCGTGCACCATCGGGGTATAAATTTGTGAGTGAAAAAGCAACTCGAAACATCTGTTCGGCGGGTGGCGTCAGGTAAGGCTGCGGTGGTTCCGGGTAGATCGTGACTGGAAACAAGGGTCAGCCGGGAAGCTCAATGTAATCCCCATTCCTGATCGGGACCTGGTAGACATCTGAACCCTCGCTATAGATTCGTCGGCTGAGTTCCAGCAACTGATTGTCCTTCACCGTAAATTCAGCAATCGCGAGTGCTGGGTTGCTCGGATGAGGAAAGAGGGTTGCGAATGCGTTCGAAGCATCACCACTGTAGGGAGGCACACCCGCAATCTGTCTCACTCGAATGGATTGACTGAGGCCGTAAGGATCGTTGCTGCCAACTCCGCGTTCGATGAGAATGCCAAAAGGTCTTTGCTCTGCGATCGCTCGACTTCGAACTTTATCAATGAATGCCGTCAAGTTGCGAGCCGCACGACTGGTCTTTTGATTTGACAAAAGATCTTTAACCGTTGGCAAAGCAATGGCAGCAAGCAACATCAAAACAAAGAGCACAACTAGGATCTCAACAAGCGTGTAACCACGAGCCTGCCGAGCCATTGATCTCTGGAACCTTACTTTCCTTGCAGTGATAATCATGGTGACACCTGCAATTCATAGTTAGTGATATTGTCGGTCGCTTGATCAAGCGACCTTTTAATTTCGTTGGCGTTATTCAAGCCGCCTAATAATTCACCGGGTAAGCTCACATCACTCGTCCACTCATTACTCGCAATGAATTTGCGAAGGTAAGGATCAGGATAGGCAAAGGTATCGGAACCTCTGCCTGCGATCTCCGTGCCCAAGTAATCGGAATTATCTGACTGCCAATTCCACTTGGTCGCGTAGTAGTTGAAGTTATTTTTCGGTAGTCCAGGTTGATCCCCCGGGTTGGTCGCGACACCACTTTCGCCATCATCACCAAGCGAGAAGATCAAAGGCTTCATCGCCCATGGCCGAACCTTCTGGTTATTTTTCACATCGGTGGCCCAACCCGGACCCTGTGAGGAAACGTAGGCGAAGTCCGCTCGAAAAAGATCGAAATCATCTGGGCGTTCCACGTTGACCGTCGCTTCGAAATCAATACTTGGAACACTTGGGTTTTGGGATGGCGTAAAGCCAACCGGCCAACGAACGTACTGCAAGGGCCGTCCCCACCCATCGAGAATTTCCAGCATTCCATCATCGTCTGTGTCACCGATGTTGGACTGGGGAATAGCACCAATCGCGGGTTGTCCACCCACAAACGAGGTCGAGAGTATCAAGTACAGACACTCTGCTCCTTGATTTCTCTGTGCCAGGATATCCGCAGTGTCAGTGAGTCGATTGCGGTAACCGGTTAGTTTTGGCGGTAGATTAGTGGCGTTGTACCAAGAGATCGGATAAGGATAGAAACGCTGAGTGGGATCATCACGTGTCTGAACAATCACTCCATCTCTTTCGATCACTGGCGAACCCGCTGCTTTGATCAGAGCTGGATTGGAAATAATATCCGTGTAGCGATCCGGCAATTCCATTCGCTGCAAATCTCTCAGCATGACGAGACGCACACGCGCCGCTTCATTTGCAAGAATCTCAATCGAAACCGTGCCACCCGTGCTTGCGGGCTCAACAGGCAAAGGTCGGTATCGCGACTGCTCGTATTGCTCAGCGATCCCACTATCGACAATCGAGATGATACGTTTCGTT
>JAAXIK010000335.1:8167-9235 GCA_012270385.1 Rubripirellula sp.
CAAGGGTAGAAAGAATGATCAGAACGACGAAATTTGAGATTATGTTGATTGCTTTTCGTTGAAAGATTTTTCTCATGGGCAACCTAACAGAGCTTTAGTTTCTTCTAACGAGGAATCGGAGGATTAGCGAATCGCTACTCCTCTAACTCGTCGATCAATTTACCGTCAGCAAAGTTGGTCAGATTGTCTTGCTGAAAGTTGTCTGGCAAATTCAAAGCAACCGGTTCTTGGTAGCGACTCACATCATCGCGGAGCCCCCACACCCTTGTTTCTGCCCCACTGGTCACACTTCTCACCAACTGAACAGCCTTGCCACTTGGATATTGGAAATAGACAGCAGTCGTTAAATCGGGTGTGGTGGTTGAGAAAGCAAGTGTTCCGAAGGAATCATCGATACCGGGAGCAATCACCTGAAAAGTATCATCATTCAGAAAATTCCAAGAGTCCCCGGTCGTCGTTCTCTGTGTTGAAATGTAGGGTCTTACGTTACCGTATTCGGAGCTCCCGTAACCATTCATTTGTTGTGTGAAGCTCGACCCGGAAACCGCACCGCCGAAGGCATAGGTTCTGGCGTCAAAATAGACAAATGGTGCTCCTGAATCCGTGGCTGCGTACTTGGGAAACAGATCCGTATCACTGGATCTGTAATAGTTGGTCGCAGAAATCAAATCATCCTTGTCTTCAATCTCCAGATCCAATCGAGCGGGATCAAATTCAAAGAACTCATTGTCGCGATCCGTGTTGACTTGATACTGAGTGGTACCGGGGATCAACTCCAACGGTCCACCATCTCCGGTGAAAGGAAAGAGTGGGTTACTGCTATAGCCGCCCAAGGTCCAAACTATTGCCTCGGCACGATCCATTTTTGTTGGATCATGAACACCTCCGGTCTGCAGAAATGCTTCGAGAAGCAGTAACTGATCATTGTTAATCCTTGGAAAAATCTTTCGATAGTGCCTCTCGACAACCGTCCAATTTGAAAAATCAGGGGGGTAGTCACCGTACTGTTGCTGATAACGTTCGATGGCTTGCTCGATTGCACCCAACTCCAGTTTTTGTTTATTCGAG
>JAAXIK010000406.1:0-3684 GCA_012270385.1 Rubripirellula sp.
CCTTTTCCACGCCATGGATTGAGCACCAGCCGTATTCTTTCAGCCGCCAGCTCTACCTCGGCTAGGTTCAGTTCAAAACACGAATGACCACAGCCTCATCGATACAGAGATAATGCTACAAAATGATGAACCCCGCGGCGAAGAAATAAAGAGTATCGGGCTCCACTTCTAGGCCTCGTGGCGGCGCATCATTCAGGTCACTCCTGATGAATTCAAATACAATTCGTGCGCCATGTTCATTACTCCAGTCACGGGATCGTTAACTATCACTCGATTGATCGTGCGATTGCTCGAGGTTTCGATTTGCTTCGTAACCTGAGCGATAAATTCTTCCTGATTGACCAGTAAACCACCACCCATCGCAACACACCAAGTGGAGTGATCGTAAAATTGCCTATTGCCTATCGTCACCACCAACTCGGCAAGACTCGCCGCAGCGGAAGAAAGAATTTCCATGGCAATTGAATCACCTCCATCCGCAGCGTTAAAAACAAGATCGGCGAGGGAAGCAATTTCTGCCCGCGTGGTGGACGGTGAATACAGGTATGAAACTGCTTGATTTAAGCTGTCCATGCCGATCTTTTCAAGAAGTGATTGTCGTAGGATCGTAGCTGGCCCCCGTTGATCCTCATCACGCGATGCTGCGCGAAGCGCGCTCACCGCAATGCTGTAGCCACTTCCCTCATCACCAAACAAGCTTCCCCATCCTCCGCAGCGGCGCGTTTGTCCATCTTCGCGACGTCCAAGACAAAAAGAACCGGTACCTGCGATCAAACCTATTCCCACACCCAAATGATTTGCAGCATAGATCACTGGCAACGCATCATTGCTAACGGAGACGGTCTTCGAAATGAACCGCCTGAGTGCCCATTTCTGGATTTCCATACGCTCGGTCTCGCGATCTGAACCAGCCATTGCGAAACTGGCAGCCGCCACCATCGCGGGTGGAGTACTTGCAGATTGAAACGCATCCTGAATCGCTTCATCGAGGTTCTGTAACGCAGTTTCAGTACCAACACCATGGATATTCGACGAACCACCTCGACCTCGCCCAATCACCTGCACAGCACCGCTATTTTCTATTTCAGCGATCCATGCAATCGTATTGGTGCCGCCACCGTCAACGCCGAGAATCAAATTCTCTCCGCACTTACTCACGATGTCGACTCCAACACATTGCGTAGGTGGCCGTCGGTTCGCTGGAGCTTCTCACGGGCGGCCTGAGCATCTATCGACAAAAGATTTGCAACGATGGCCGTCTTCACCTCATTGTCACACCGACCTAAAAGATCTCGAGACTCGGAATTCTTTAGACCCGTAATCTCCGAGACAATACGAGCTGAACGATCCATTAATTTGTGATTGGTCGCTTTCAAATCGACCATCAAATTACCAAAAGTCTTCCCCAGCCGAACCATTGCGCCGGTGGTCAGCATATTCAATACCATTTTAGTCGCTGTGCCAGCTTTCATACGCGTCGAACCGCTTATCACTTCAGCTCCAACGATCGGTGTAATCATGATTCGACAGTAGTCCTGGAGTTGACTGGATGCATTACAGCAGAACCCGATGGTGGGAGCTCCCATCTGTTTTGCATATCGCAACCCACCAATGACGTAGGGTGTACGGCCGCTTGTGGCAATACCTACTAAAATCTCTCGAGAGGAGACTCCACACCCTTGCAGATCTTTTTCGCCCCACTCCGGATGAGCTTCCGCTCCTTCCACAGCCCGGGTCAAGGCGTCATACCCTCCAGCGATTAAACCTACTACCATCTCCGGGTTAGTACTGAACGTAGGTGGACATTCACTTGCATCGAGCACTCCAAGCCGACCCGATGTCCCCGCTCCCATGTAAATCAACCGACCACCAGCCTGTAACTGGCGAACAATCAAGTCGATAGATTGGGCGATTTCAGAAGCGACTTTAGACACCGCATCCGTGATTGTGGCGTCCTCCGCGTTCATCAGACGTACAATCTCAATAGCCGTTAAGGTATCGATTTTGTTAGAGGCGGGATTTCTTGCCTCAGTCGTTAGGTGTTCCAACATTGTTGCTTGTTCTCGATTCATGCTTGATTCACAATCAAGCCTATAAGACTAGGTTCACCGTGTCAGTTTAGCCTGACCGAATTCAACTCTCGAGACATGGAATCAGCATTTTGGAGATTCACCCGGTCGATACTGTAATTCTTGTGATCTACATGCTGGCAATGGTGGCCTTAGGGTTGCTTATTGGAATAAAGCAGAAAGATCTCTCGGGTTATCTGCTTGGTGGTCGCGATCTGCCTTGGTACTCAATACTGGGATCTATCGTAGCCACGGAAACAAGTACCGCCACTTTTTTGAGCATACCCGGTATCACGTTTGCAGCGACGGGTGATATGCGATTTCTACAACTCACCATCGGCTACATCCTTGGTCGGGTGATCGTCGCTGTCGTTCTTCTCCCCCTTTATTTCAAAGGTCAGATCTACACAGCCTATGAAGTGCTCGAACAAAGGTTTGGTGGAGTCGTTAAGAGTGTTGCTTCAATCTTATTTTTGATCACACGAAATCTTGGTGACGGGTTACGCCTCTTTCTCGCGGGAATCGCACTGGAGAAAGTGCTAGACATTTCATTACCTGTTGCAATTATCATTCTGGGTGTAGCCACCATCGCTTACACATTTTTTGGTGGCCTACGAGCAGTGATCTGGAGTGACTGCATTCAATTATTGATTTACATGATTGGTGGCTTGATGGCCCTTGCAATCCTCATCCAAAGCATCCCGGGTGGATGGGGAGAGCTCATGGCATTTGCAGAGCAGACCGAAAGAATGCGCATCTTTGATTTGCGTTTTGTCGGGGGTGAGAATTTTAACCTTTGGACAGAACCCTACACGCTATGGGCCGGTATTTTGGGTGGTGCACTCCTCACTCTCGGAACGCATGGAACCGACCAAATGTTTGTTCAGCGGTATCTGGCTGCACGAAGTCGCCGTGATGCTTCAAAAGCGGTCATTTTCAGCGGCTTTATCGTAATGGGGCAATTCACATTATTCCTCATCATTGGAATTGCGCTAGCCTGTTACTACGAACGAGTCGTGCCTACAACCTTTGAAAAGAATGATGAAGTCTTTGCGACCTTTGTAGTGGAACAACTTCCTATTGGCCTAGTTGGCTTGACGCTGGCGGCCATTTTCGCAGCTGCGATGTCCACCCTATCGAGTTCCCTGCACTCGTCAGCAACGTCGATGGTATCCGACCTTTATCTACCCCATCATCAGAGAAAAGGTGCCGTCATTCATCCGGATCAGCAGGTTAGAATCAGCAAGCGATTTGCGATTCTTTTTGGTGTGATTCAAATTGCACTTGGGATTGGTGCAAGTTGGATTTCTGACAGCGTCATCCGAGACGCACTGGCGATCGCTGGATTTACTGCCGGAATTATGCTTGGCCTTTTTTGCCTCGGTGTTCTGACGCGAAAAGCAAACCAAAGCGGTGCGTTGATCGGAATTATCGCTGGGATCATCGTATTGAGCTATATTAAGTTTGGTACCGAAACAGCCTGGACATGGTTGGCCATCATTTGATCATTACCAAAATTAAGAATCTGTATCTATGCGAGCTGTATAATACATAATAATGAATCAACTTTAGAGTATTTTTTCAAACTACTTATTAATTTATCTTTTGGAGAAAT
>JAAXIK010000406.1:3694-9146 GCA_012270385.1 Rubripirellula sp.
CCTGGACATGGTTGGCCGTCTTTGGATCATTGACAACATTCAGCATCGGTATCTTTGCGAGCTGGCTTCTACCTGCCAATGAATCAACGTGCGAGAAATCTTGATGAATCCACTTGTGCTGTATCGTTTACCGATTTTCGCTTTTGTACTTTGCATAACGATGCAAGGCACAGTAAAAGGACAGACACTGGCTGGGATTGATGTACTTGTGAAAAATCAGTTCGTCAATCTAACTGGCCGTCGCGTTGGACTCATTACAAATCAGACGGGAGTCAATGCAGCGGGTGAATCCACCGTGACACTACTCGCCGACGCAGATAATGTGGATTTAGTAGCACTCTTCAGTCCGGAGCACGGCTTTGCGGGCCAATTGGATCAATCTGAAATCAGCGATTCGGAGGATCAATCAACCGGAATTAAGATTCATAGCCTGTATGGCAAAACCCGAGTACCAACGAAGGAGATGGTCCATGGAATTGATACTCTGGTTTTTGACATACAGGACATCGGGACTCGCTTTTACACTTACATCTCCACGATGGGTGGAGCAATGCGAGCTGCTTCCAAATACGGCTTGAGATTTGTGGTGCTAGACCGTCCGAACCCGATCAACGGTGTCACTGTCAGTGGTCCTGTTCTGGATGCAGGTGGAGAATCGTTTGTGGGTTACCATACGCTAGCGGTTCGACACGGAATGACCACCGGCGAGCTAGCTGAGATGTTCCGATCGGAATGGGATATCGACATTGAACTTGAAATTATTCCAATGCAGAACTGGAATCCCAAACTGATGTTTGATTCCACTGGACGACTGTGGGTCAATCCATCTCCCAATATGCGCTGCCTCACCCAAGCTATTCTTTATCCTGGTGTGGGACTGCTAGAGACAACCAATCTTTCTGTTGGACGAGGAACCGACACTCCATTCGAAGTGCTCGGTGCTCCTTGGATTCATCCGACAAAGTTCGCTCAGGCGTTGAATCAAAAAAACCTTCCGGGAGTGGTTTTTGTGCCTGTAAAGTTCCAACCCGATTCGAGTAAATACGAGGGAGAGATTTGTGGGGGTGTGAACATTGTCATCACCAATCGAGAACGTTTCGACGCCACAGACTGTGGATGGCTACTCGCACGCACATTACGTGTGATGTACGAAAAAGAATGGGAAACCCAATCCCTCAATCGACTCTTAGTTGATGAAGTGACGAAAAATGCCATCCTGGCCACCCAATCCGTCGATTCCATCAAGTCCGGCTATGCCAAGGAATTGCAAGAGTTCCGGCAACGGCGGGAAGCGTTCTTGCTTTATCCAAGATAGAAACCAGACGAGATTCAATGAGACTGGGGATTGAGAGATTCGAAGATCGCCCGCCGTCGTTAACCAATAAGGCGAGGCTTGGAGTGCTTTCCAATAGTGCTTCCATCAACGCTGATTGGAAGCAGACTTGGCAAGTCATCGACAAGATGAGACCGGGTAGCATCCAAGCTCTGTTTACACCCCAGCATGGTTTTTGGCGAGACGCGCAGGCTAACATGATCGAAACAGATCATGGTTGGCATCCCAAGCTTGAAGTGCCGATTTATAGCCTTTACAGCGAAACGAGACGACCGACACTCGAAATGCTCGAATCGATAGACTGGCTGATCATCGACCTTCAAGATGTCGGAACAAGAGTCTACACCTTCATATGGACGATGTTGGAATGCCTGCGCCAATGTTCAGAGGCAAATGTTTCTGTGTTAGTGCTTGATCGTCCCAACCCATTGGGCGGATGCACTATTGAAGGTCCGATCCTAGATTCTCTTTACCAGAGTTTTGTAGGGGGTGCAGAAATTCCAATGCGACACGGTCTCACCATGGGAGAACTCGCTCTTCTATTTCAACAAGAAGAACAATTAGATGTCGAACTGCATGTGGTACACCTAGAAGACTGGAACTTCAATCGCACATGGGAGCATACGGGTCGTCATTGGCTACCTCCCTCACCAAACCTACCAAACTTAAGGTCTGTAAAACTCTACCCTGGGCAAGTACTACTTGAGGGAACTAATCTGTCAGAAGGACGTGGTACAACACAACCCTTCGAATGCATCGGAGCTCCCTTTATTCATTCAGAAGAGTTTGCAAAACGCATTAGCGCGACACTAGGTGATGAAGTGCGAGTCTTACCCACTCAATTTTGCCCAACGTTCGATAAATGGGCAGGCCTCCATTGTGAGGGTGTGTCCATTCATATCGTAGATGCTGATAAATTTCGGCCGTTTGCTTTTACAGTCAAGGCTTTGGAACAAATCTTGGCAACCTACTCCGAGTTTGATTGGATCGACCCACCCTACGAATACGAAGAGCGATTAAAACCAATCGATATACTCTTCGGTAACTCAGGTCTTCGGGAGAATCTTGGCAAAGTCAGTTTCCAAGCTCTGATTGAAACTCAGAATATTGAAACATGGCGAACCCGAACAGCTTCAGCAATTCTATATGGCTCTGACGACCGTTACTTCAGCTATTAATACGCAGACAGGCACTCCATCGCAGGCAGATTCACTGCGCTATCTTCGCGTTACAGGTGTCAACATCGCTTTCTTGAGATCTGCATCAGCCGGTTTATTGGACAGCCAGATATTAAACAAAGCTTTCTTAAATTCGAGACCCGCGATTACACCTTTAAATTTACTATTTTTGTTGATCACCACGCCATGCTTAGGTAGATAGACAAAATCAAAGGTATCACCCTTGGTAATGGCGTCGGTAAGACATGAACGAAATTGATTGATCTCTTTTTGAATAGGTGCAATATTCCCATTGGTTGCATTTTCGAACCCATCATTCAGTGATTGAATCAGCTTTGCTTGACTCACCATTCCCGAGGTGATTTTGACTCGAATCGACATCGGTTCATTAGCAGAGGCAATAGCCGCTGGATTACTTTCAGCCTCGGTCAAATAGAGACCCGCCACATAAAGCTCCAAGAATAGTTTCGTCCTTGCTCCCCAACCATTAAGTACCAGTTGATGCTCGCCCGTATTGATTCGGGATGGGAAATCGGCCGCATCAAGGTGCTGGGTGAACGTACACGCTACAGATAGTGTCAAGACTGCAACGACCTTTGTAGTAAACGTTTGCACAGGAGCACCTCTCACCTATTTACGAAGAAATTCCGCCAGCTCTCAAACAGACTGGTAACGCCGAATCGTAGAGCAAGGGTGGAACCTGTGACAAGGCGAATAATATGCTAGCGATTCGTCGCTGGAGTGCAGAAATGCCCTTCCAGACTCAGGCAAACCGCTCAACTTGGAAGTAACCGATTTCCTTACGCTGATGAGCCAGTATTCATACGTGTTTGCGAATTAACAAGCTGCGTAGCAAACTTAGCGTTTCCGATTTTTACTACGATATCAGTGCGATAAGCAATTTTTCAACGTGTTCGGCAATCAGCCGAAAATATAATTCAACCTCAGAGCTCGAATCCCTTCAAAACAAGCGTATCCCATCCTGATTGACCTACCTGATGTTACAGGGATAGTCCGAATCTTCTCGTTTGAGATACCTAATTCATCACGCGAACAAGACAGAGTATTCATGAATTCGATCGAATTGAATCGCCGCTCACTGGTCTCGGGTTTAACGGCTACGGGACTCAGCGGCATGCTGGGAGCGGCTGAGCAAATCAGCGCTTCTGAGACATTGAGCTCATGGACTGAATCGACTCGTTATCCCGATCCACGAATCGTATCCTTGGATGAGAGATTTGATCGCTATAAGCTTGGCAACACATCCGTCCAAAGACTCTATTTCAACCCAAAAGCTCTGTGGCATGAGGGTTGCGCATGGAACTCGGTCGGACGCTATCTGGTTTTCAGTGATGTACCGGCTAATACCATGTACCGCTGGATTGAAGATGATGAGCGAGTCACAGTATTCAAAAAACCGAGTGGCAATGCTAATGGAAATACTTTTGACTACGTCGGTCGGCTTCTCACCTGCCAGCATGGTCCCCGCCAAGTCATCCGACATGAACATGACGGATCGATACAGGTAATCGCAGATCGATATCAAGGAAAACGACTTAACTCGCCCAACGATGTCATTGTCCATCGAGAAGATCATTCCATCTGGTTCACGGATCCGGGCTATGGCATCCGGAAACACTACACGGGGACTCCCACCAATGCCGAACTTCCGGAATCTGTATACCGTGTTGATGCCAAGAGCGGGGAGATCACCAAAGTGACCGATGATATCGGTACTCCGAATGGACTCTGTTTCTCCCCTGATCTGAAAAAGCTGTACGTCGCTGATTCAGGTGATGGTGCGCATTCCATTCGTGTTTGGGATATCGATAATGGAAAGCTGAAAAACGGAAGAGACTTCACTTCGATGAAACTCGAAGGATTTGAAAAAGCGGGTAAAGCTGATGGAATTCGATCCGATATGGATGGCAATATCTGGTCCACCGCCGGTTGGGTCGGCGATGGCTACGACGGAGTCCATATCTTTGCACCCGACGGAGATCGAATCGGTCAGATCCTGCTTCCGGAGGTGTGCGCAAACCTTTGTTTCGGTGGAGTCAAACGAAATCGCCTATTCATGGCTGCAAGCCATGGTTTGTATGCGGTTTATACCGAGGCCATCGGAACTCCCTAAGAGTGGTGATAATGGCCTTCTCACCGTGCTGAACCTGACTTGAGGGACAGCCATTTCTAAGCTCACCATCGGTAACGCCAACCATATCCATACCCGTATGGATTCCAAGCTGGCTGGCGATACGGATAGACGGGATAGTATCCCTGATAAGGAGTGTTGTGATAAATGATGGTGCGTTGTGTATACCCGGGTATTGTTTTGACAGGATTCGAGTAGTACTGGCGAACATTTTGAAAAGATGAGCGAAGTCCGAAGTAAGGATTCGTTTTAGCTCGATGCTCTCGACCTCGCACCTCGGGTGGGGGTGGAATCGGCCGTTCAGGTACTTGGGTCTCAATAATGGTTGCGATTTGTGCAACCGCAGGGGTGGGTTGGATAAGGGCGACGGCGATCATCGCTAATCCAAAACCGATTACAAGCGTCCTTCTCATCTCTATCTCCGATCTTTGGCTTCAATGATTTGCTGGATTTCTGATCGAGCAGGTCTATAGAGCGAATGGTATACCAACTCTATTCTATGCGTTTCACTGTGACCAAGTTGCGGTGTTTAAACTGAAAAATGCAAGGTTTGAATCTAGCACGCACGAAAGGTACGTCATCAATTTGACAGCAAGCTGAATCAAATTGAGCTCATTTGGAATCCAAATGGTCGAAAAATGGAAAATCGAGTTTGCTCAACTGTTTAAGGTGAGATCTGAGTTTGAGCAGCAGCCTATCGAACGAATCCCTTTTTATAGAAGAACTTTCAACCAAGGCAGGGGGCAAGCTAAGGACTTGCTTGAGGGAACAGATAAAAAGGGAACCCAT
>JAAXIK010000161.1 GCA_012270385.1 Rubripirellula sp.
CAGCTTAATTGCCTGCCTCATCTTCCTAGTGCTCTCCCTTGCGCTGAACTTTTTCCTCTGGCGTTCAGCGAATACGTCCAGCGCTGACGCAACAGCAGCGGGAGATAGACTCAGACCGGGGCAGGAGAACGTGACCTCGCAGGAGAACCAACTCAGACGCCTCAAGGCGATGCTCGGGGTGGGTGGTTTCACTCAGGCCGAAATCGATGAGATGAAGCAGAACGCTTCTGCCGATCCTGAAATGCAGGCGATTGAGGATCGATTCACCAAAGACATGGCCTATTTCGGAGCTGAGGTCGATGCACAGAATCGAAATTATCCAGCCCTGCCAGAGTACCTTGTCGCTGCAATTCGAACACGAAACGAACAGTATGGCATGGCTCTAGATGACACCAACAAAATTCGGACTGACGCAGATGCGGACATTGCGAACGCACGAAAACAGCAAGAACTCGCTGAAGAGCAGAGAGATGCTGCGAATAAGAAAGTAGCAACCCTCTCACAAGAGTTCGACGAAGATCGAGCCAGGATGAATACCGACAATGAAAAAAATCGTGACAAGCTCACGACGCTTTCGCAAGATTTTGATGCATTCAGGCAAACCGCTCGGACCGAGGCCAACCAGCTTGTTGGTAAAAACAAGCAAATGCAAAGTACCATCGACACCCAAAAACTTCAGCTGAACCAACTACGCGCAGACAAGTTCGAGACCACACAAGGTGAGATTCGCTACGTCGTCGCTGGCGGAAACGTGGTGACGATTAACCTGGGTTCAGCTGACGCCCTAAGGCCGGGAGTCACTTTTGGTGTCATCGATGGAGACGAAACACGTCTTCAAGACGCAAAGGTAAAAGCGACCATTCAGGTCAGTCAAATTCAAGTACCCCACTTAGCTCAAGGTAGAGTCGGTGCTAGGCCTAATATTTCGAGCCCGATCATCCCAGGTGACAAGATCTTTTCACCATTTTGGGCACCGGGCCGTGTAGTCAAGATAGCTTTAGCAGGCGACATCGATATTGATGGTGATGGTAGAAGCGATAACTCTGCGATCAAAGGTCAAATTCTTGCTGCTGGGGCGGAGGTTGCTGCTGAGATTTCCTCCACCGGAGCGGTGACGGGAACATTGGATCCAACCATTCGTTTCTTGGTAGTTGGACAAGATCCCGATTCGATTGATGATTCAAACGCCCAAGCAATCGCCACCTTGGGCAACGTGAAAGCACGAGCAGCTGAACTTGGCCTTACGGTTATCCCAGCATGGAAACTCGAAGCCTATTTGAAGACGATAGACGATACGGTCACGACACCGCTGGGGTCGGCAGTTCGAGGCGAGGATTTCCCACCAGAGACAACGATCGACTCACGTAGGATCCCCAATGACAGAGCTCCCATTTACGACGCTCAGCAGGAAGGAATGCAACGGGGCAATCGCGTTCTTGAACCCTGATTCACCCTTTTCCAAATTCACAAATCATCGAAGCCTTCGGTTCTAGTCACCGAAGGCTTTTTTCTGAATTTCCCAAGATTCATAAACTCCTCAGGGGGCGGGGCGCACCAAATCCTTGCGATCCCACGCCACCCTCTCTATAACTTGGCGGGAGCGATATCGGATCAGCACGTGGTTCATATGATGTGAAATAGGTGAAAATCGTTGATGTCCAACTGAACGATGAACATCCAAACATTCATATCGCAAAGATCGATTGAGAACGATTCAACCGTCTGACCTCAGACAGTCGCAGAGAAACCGTCTGAATAAGCCACGTCGATTCCTGCTCACTACTATTGATCGCTGTCATTTCAATTTAGAAACGGAATCTCATGAAAAGCTTGTTTTCGTTTAATTTAGTTGCTGCTCTTCTCCTGATTGTTTCCGGCTGCAGCCCTTCCGGTGAATCTTCAAATACATCGAATTCAACGCCTGCAACCTCTGAAAAACCCAAAGTGGCATATGTCACCAACGGGGTTGCATCCTTTTGGGTCATTGCCGAATCGGGTGTCAAACAAGGTGGCAGCGATTTCGATGCAGATACTCAGGTTCTGATGCCAGCCGAGGGGATAAGTGATCAGAAGAGAATGATTGAAGACCTGATCACCAAAGGAATCGATGGCATCGCGGTGAGCCCCATCGATCCAGTCAACCAAACCGAACTACTCAATCAGGCAGCCAAGTACACGAAACTCATCACACATGATAGTGATGCTCCGGATTCGAATCGCCTCTGCTATATCGGCATGGATAATTACCTTGCGGGGAGGATGTGCGGGGAACTCGTCAAAGAATCGATGCCTGAAGGTGGCAAACTGGCGATCTTTATTGGAAGGCTCGAACAGGATAATGCCAAACGAAGAAGGCAGGGGGTCATTGATGCGATCCTAGGTCGATCCGAGGATCCGTCACGCTTTGACCCACCTGATGCCGAGATCAAGGAAGGACCATGGCATATCGTGGGCACGTATACGGATCAATTCGATAGAGCTCAAGGCAAAGCAAATGCGGAAGATGCATTATCTCGTCATCCAGATCTCGGGGGTATGGTTGGACTTTTCGCTTACAACCCGCCCCTCATGCTCGAAGCACTGAAGCAGGCCGGCAAGCTCGGTGAGGTGAAGGTGATTGCGTTCGACGAAGCTGATGAAACCCTGCAAGGTATTATTGACGGGACGGTACACGGAACCGTTGTGCAGAACCCTTATGAGTACGGTCGTCAATCCGTACGCGTACTCGCTGGTCTGGTGAGGGGTGAAACGCTGAGTGATCTGGGAATTCCCGAGAGCGGATTCTTGAACATTGAGGCAAGTCAAATCCGAAGTGATAACGTCGAGGAATTCTGGGCTGAACTCAAGAAGAATCTTGGAGAGCAATAAAACAGCGATGACCGAATCTTCGACTGTTCCGTTTTTGCAAGCCCGTGACCTCACGAAGAGTTTTTCAGGGGTCAAGGCTTTGCGCGGTGTCACACTGGAAGTGGAAAGGGGCGAGGTACACGCTGTCATCGGGGAAAACGGTGCAGGGAAGAGCACTCTGATGAAAATTCTTGCGGGGGTACAACCGCAGGATGAAGGTCAGATCCTCATCGACGGCTTGGAAGTTCCCTTGAAAGGAGTTGACCAAGCGTTGGAGCAAGGGATTGCCTTGATCCACCAAGAATTAAATTTGGCTGACAATCTTAATGTAGGTTCAAATATCTTTCTCGGTCGTGAGCCGACTCGATACGGACTGATTGACTCAAATCAGATTTACTCGGAGGCATCGAAGTATCTCAAAATGGTGGGTCTTGAAATCGACCCTCGCACACTCGTGGAAAATCTAACCATTGGTGTTCAGCAGATGGTGGAAATCGCCAAAGCGCTCTCCGTCAATGCGCGGGTCTTGATCATGGACGAACCCACAAGCAGCCTATCCCAACTGGAAACCGAGGAACTGTTCCGCGTTATCTCCAAACTGAAATCTCAGGGAGTAACAATCATCTACATCTCTCACCGATTGTTTGAGATAAAAGAAATCGCAGACCGTGTTACGATCCTCAGGGACGGTGAGAATGCGGGGCAACTCGAGAAGGATGCGATCACGCATGACGCCATGGTAGAAGCCATGGTGGGTCGGGATATTTCTCAGTTCTACTCAAGAGAAACGCGTGAGCTTGGTGAAACCGTCCTCACAGTTCAAGCACTGCGCACTCAAACTTGGCCTCAGCATGAAGTCAATCTAAAGGTGCGAGCTGGTGAAATGGTGGGTATAGCTGGGCTCGTTGGCGCGGGCCGTACTGAGCTTTTACGCGCCATCTTTGGTGTTGACCCATCATCATCCGGGATGATCACCCTCTCTGGTCAATCCTTAACCAAATATAATTGCCGCACCACTATCAATTTGGGTATGGCCATGGTTCCGGAAGATCGCAAAAGCGAGGGCCTGATTTTAGAGACAGGTTCCCGAAATAATATTGGTTTACCTGGCTTAGACAGGCACCGAATCAATGGTGTTTTCGCAAATGCCGCCAAAGAAAAATCTGACGCAGAGCGGATGACCGGGGAGATGCGTATTAAGACCGCTCACGATTCGCAGCCAGTCCAATTCCTATCCGGTGGTAACCAACAAAAGGTGGTTATCGGTAAATGGCTTTCGATGAATCCTACGATACTTTTGCTCGATGAACCCACAAGAGGAGTGGACATTGGCGCAAAGCAAGAAATCTATCGCCTAATGGAAGAACTTACTGCAAAGGGAGTAGGAATCCTTTTCGTCTCCAGTGAAATGGAAGAAGTACTCAGCATGTCCGATCGAGTATTGGTCATGCATGAAGGTCGGATTGCCGGTGAGCTAACGCGGGATACGGCATCGGAGGAATCGATCATGCACCTTGCAACAGGTGGTCAACCATCTGATCTTATGACAGAGGAAAATAATTGATGAAAAAAGTCTTAGGCATCTTTCTTCTACTCGTTTTCATTTGTGTCGCCACAGCTCTCCTGAGTGATCGATTCCTGACCGCGTTTAACATCGAGAACCTCATACGCCGCAGCGCCCTCTTCGGGATTCTTTCCATCGGGGCTGCATTTGTGATCATTACCTCAGGTATTGATCTTTCGATTGGATCGGTTGTCTGCTTAATCGGCTGTCTACTGCCATGGATGCTGGTGGAATGCGAAATGTCAGTGCCAATGGCATTGACGATGGTGACAGGGATTTCACTATTAATTGGTCTGACTCACGGACTGCTGATCACAAAAGTGAAACTGCAACCCTTCGTGGTGACCCTATGCGGCTTGCTTTTCTATCGAGGTCTAACGCGTGGACTGGTGAAAGATCAAACACAAGGCTTCAGGGGAGAGTTTTCATCTCTTCGGTCACTTTCACAGGGCCAACTTGCCATACCTGGCACAGATTTTGGCATTCCCAATCCATGCCTGATTCTAGTGTTTGTGGCCATCCTTGCGATTATTCTTCTGAACTTCACTGTCTATGGACGCTACATGCTCGCGCTCGGCAGAAATGAGACAGCGACACGATTCAGTGGCATCAACACGGATCGAATGACGATTCTTGCCTACGTCATTTGCGGGCTTCTCAGTGGGCTTGGAGGAATGCTATTTGTATTGGATGTTGGAAGTGCTCAACCGGTCGACTTTGGAAACTTCTACGAGCTCTATGCGATCGCGGGTGCTGTACTGGGTGGGTGCAGTCTTCGTGGTGGACAAGGCACCATCATTGGTGTGGTCATTGGAGCAGCGGTCATGCAAGTACTCAAAAACACGATCACTCTTGTGGATGCGATACCCACCAACATTGAATACGCGGTGATTGGCGCGGTGATTCTTGGGGGTGTTGTGACCGATGAATTAGTGAAAAGTTTCGCCGCTAAACGCAGATCCAAACTGGGCAAATGAGTAATCTGGGTCGTAGTAACAAAATACCCTGAGCCTCTGATCCGTTGTAAATCAAACTTGCTGTTCAGATACTGACGAGTGCCTGAACATCCTTGCTCGAGTAAATACTCCAATAAAACACATGATTTGCTGACCAAGGAGCGTCGCGCGACATGGTGAATTGCGGGGTGGCAAGTTACACTGCAGGGATGACGAACGACAGCAATCCTGAATCCATCGATTCCTTCGACCAACTCGATCTCTCACCGGTAATGCGAAGAGCACTGCGTCAAGCAGGTTTTACGCAGCCATCTCCTATCCAAGGACAACTCATCCCGCTGGCTCTAGAAGGCGAGGATGTGATTGGACAAGCACGCACAGGCACCGGAAAAACGGCATCCTTTGCTATCCCAATCTTAGAACAGCTGGATGGTCTTGATGAGTGCAGAGACCCCCAAGCCATCATCGTTGTCCCCACACGTGAGCTCGCTGATCAGGTCGCTCGTGAAACCGAGAAGCTCGCTAAAGGGGTAGAAACAGAAATTGCGGTTCTTTCGGGAGGCAAAAATCTTAACAAGCAACTCCGCCAGTTGGAAAACGGCGTGCAGATAGTTGTGGGGACCCCAGGCCGTATTCATGATCATCTTCAGAGACGTTCACTTCGCACCAGCAGCGTGTGGTGTGTTGTGATGGATGAAGCGGATCGAATGCTCGATATCGGCTTTCGTCCACAAATCGAAAGAATCCTCCGAAAATGCCCCAAGGATCGGCAGACGTTACTTCTTTCAGCCACGCTCCCAACCGGAGTACGTCGACTTGCTGAATCTTACATGAGCGAACCGATTGTGATCGATTGCAGTAAGAATGACATGGCGGTGGAAACGATTGAGCAGCACTACTTCACAGTTGCTCAAGATCGAAAATCCGACCTCCTTGATCATTTGCTGGAAAGAGAGAGTCCCGAACAGACCATAATATTTTGTCGAACCAAGCGTGGTACCGATCGCCTGTATCGCCAATTAAGTCACCGGCACACCGACTGCGGCAGTATGCATGGCGACATGGCGCAGCGAGAAAGGGATCGAGTACTACAGAGACTTCGCGACGGTAAGCTCAAGATATTGGTGGCGACGGACGTTGTTGGCCGGGGAATTGACATCAGCACCATCTCTCACATCATCAATTACGATGTTCCTCAGGACTGCGATGATTATGTCCATCGCGTAGGCAGGACAGGGAGAATGGGACGTGATGGAATTGCTTTCACGTTTGTCGTTCCGGGTGAGGGCGAATTCCTCACCAATATTGAACGGAGAATTAATAAGCAGTTGATGCGAGATCAAATCGAAGGCTTCGAAGCAGTTGCTCCGCCGCCTCCTGTGCAATCAGAACAACAAGCACCTGCATCAACAAAACGCAAGCTAAATCCGATGTATCGCAAGGTTCGCAGGCGTCGATAAAGGGCATCTAGCTGATTTCCAAGACAAGAGAGCTAACGCCTTCCCAATTTGGAAACCGTATACTTTTCTCATTAATCTGGCCGCTGTCGACAACCGCCGATTTCCACAAAGTCATCCAAGACAAAAATTGACCTGTATCATTAGTTTTATCTTTTGATCACAGACAACGATAACACAGTAACGTTTCAACCCTGACTGGCTGATTGGTTTTTCGGCTAGTGAAGTCCTTGAGGCTATCCATCATCTCCGCGTTGCAGCCATCCTATGTCCTCTTTTTTTGAAGCGCCAGATCCCGAATTCATTGCAACTCACGCCAAGGGACCAGAGGGAAAGCTTCCCTTGAGTGACGAGATTCTTCGAACTTGGAGCAGCGGCGACCTATTTGGGCTGACCCAGAGCGTTGGGATGGGCTTGGATCCTAGTAGAGCTCTCGGTGATCAATATCTCATATTGAGTACACAAGGCGGGGTTCGCAACCCAGACGGAAGCCCAGTCGCATTGGGATACCATACGGGCCACTGGGAAGTTGGACTGTTGGTTCAAGCCGCAGCAGAAAAAATAACAGAAAACTCTGGTGTACCCTTCGCCGCTTTCGTAAGCGATCCATGTGACGGGAGAAGTCAGGGCACGAAAGGAATGTTTGATTCTCTTCCTTATCGTAACGACGCTGCCATGGTGATGAGGCGTCTAATACGCTCACTGCCTCGTCGAAAAGGTGTAATCGGTGTTGCAACTTGTGATAAAGGTTTGCCAGCGATGATGATGGCTCTCGCAGGCTGCGGACAACTCGCCAATGTTTTGGTTCCCGGTGGTGTTACCCTACCACCAACCGTGGGAGAGGACGCCGGAAAGGTTCAAACCATTGGGGCGAGGTATAGCCGAGGTGAGATGACCCTTGAGCAGGCATCACTGGAGGGCTGTAGAGCCTGTGGTACGCCAGGGGGTGGCTGTCAATTTCTGGGTACAGCAGCCACAAGCCAAGTGGTTGCCGAAGCATTAGGCATGACAATTCCTCACGCAGCACTCGCGCCAAGTGGCCAACCTATTTGGACCAAAATCGCTCGTGATTCTGCTGAAGCTGCTGTAGCGATGGAGGCTCGTGGAGAATCACTTGGAGACTGCCTCAATGAGGATTCGCTATACAATGCGATGCTTATCCATGCTGCTGTAGGCGGTAGCACTAATCTACTATTGCATATACCAGCAGTTGCTGCGTCAGCAGGTTTACCCCGACCCACAGCAGAAACTTTCAGCGAAATCAATCGACTTGTACCTCGTTTCGTGGATTGCTTGCCTAACGGCCCGGTGGGACACCCAAACGTCCAACTGATTTTAGCAGGGTGTGTGACTGAGGTAGCTTGGCATCTAAGATAACTCGTGTTGCTCAAGTCAGATGCGAGAACCGTTTCGGGCATGTCTTGGAATCAAATCCTTGATGCTTGGCAGCAGTCCGAACGAAGAAGTGTTTGCAGAGAACACCTTCGAAGCGTTGACGGAATCAATCCTGATGATGTCATCCTAAATCCGATCGAAGCGAAACGTAGAGGATTAACGAGCACCGTGTGCTTCCCAAAAGGCAACCTTTGCCCGGAGGGCTCTGTAATCAAGTCCACTGCAATTGACCCCTCGGTGATCGACGAAGATGGGGTCTTTCGAAAAAAAGGGCCGGCTCGTGTTTTCACCTCCGAACCCGAGGCCCTCGCGGACATCAACGGCCAAGCAGGAGCACCGATACCAGCTGGAGACATCATTGTTCTCATCGGCCGTGGCCCTCTCGGATGTGGGATGGAAGAAACCTATCAAATCACCTCAGCTTTGAAGTACCTTTCGTTCGGCAAAGAGGTGGCGTTGATTACTGACGCTCGTTTTTCAGGGGTTAGTACGGGAGCCTGTATAGGTCATGTTGGCCCCGAAGCATTGGCGGGTGGTCCCATCGCCAAAGTAAGGGACGGTGATGTCATTGAGATTGAGATTGACCGAAATCAGCTAATCGGGAAGGTAAATCTAGTTTCAGATGGCGGAGGGGACGAGAATGCCCAAGAAATCCTACGAACTCGGATGCCACACCCGGAATTGTCTGTCGACCCTAGCATGCCGGATGACACCAAACTTAGGGCAGCGCTGCAGCAAGTCGGCGGTGGGACTTGGGGCGGATGCGTCTACGATGTTGACGAAATCGTGAAGCGTCTTGCAAGCGGATTGAACGGGAATGGCTAAGGCTGAGACGTAGGCTTTCATAATCTAGATTGCTAAAATCTACCCAGATGAGCTTCAAAGCAATGAACTCTCGTTTTCCACTAAGGAAAAAC
>JAAXIK010000168.1:0-280 GCA_012270385.1 Rubripirellula sp.
ACATCCCAAAAGCAGCAAGGATCATCAAGGGAACATCCAAGCGAATCAGCTGTTGCGAAACAAGCAGAGGAGTGATGATCGCCGAAGCGCCAAGAACAACCATGATGTTGACGAGATTACTTCCCACGACATTACCCACCGCCACATCCGCATTTCCGGTAAGGGCAGCTTGCAAACTCACTCCCAATTCCGGTGCACTGGTCCCAAATGCGACCACGGTTAGCCCTACCACTAATGGAGAGATCTTGAAGGCAGCGGCCAACGCCGAAGCTCCTCGCAC
>JAAXIK010000168.1:290-3883 GCA_012270385.1 Rubripirellula sp.
AGATCTGTCCAGCTATAAACATGGAACGTCTATCCGTGACGGTGTTGACGGAAAATGATTTCAGAAGTCCATGATCTTAAGGTTTTTGATCGGTTATCCAAGACGAAAACATTTGGATCGAAACTCGAAAGCCAGAAAAGGCCTCTAAAAAGCAGAACGGCAGGATCGGGATATCTAGAACGATGGGTCAAATATCTCAACACCACTAATGAGTCTGTAATAGACGAACCCAGCGTAGCAGTTTACCCGCATCGAGTTGATCACCCCGCACGACGGGATAGCCCGCACGCCTCAGAGGGGCTACCCAATCCGGAAGGTTCTGCTCCAGCGGAAGAGCCAGCAAGAGCTGGAAGCTTCCATCCCCCTCATTCTCTGGCAAACGAATTCGCGGCGGACTGGTCTTCACCGAGACAGCAACACCATGAAAAACGCGACGTTGCGACAGAGCAACGACCATCGCCATCGCATCGGCAGCGTCTCCGTCACCTTCCTGCAAAGCTCCCGTGGTACCAACTCCCACTGCCTCGGGATGTATCGACTTGGCTTTGACGAGAGAGGATGCGAATCTCGTTACCACATCGACTTCCTTGGGCAACCAACGCTGCTGATTTTCAGGAGCGATCGCACAAACCACCACGCCATAGGCGGACGCCATATCCTTCCAGTTCCCTAAGACATCCTTGGGAGCCCCTTCACCTGGGTTGAGCAAGACAACGAACAACCCGAGGCGTTGGTCTGGCGTCCCATTTTTAGGGGCAACAAACGCTGCAACATTTCCAGACTCGGGTAACTTCCAATCCACCACTTCCCAATCCGAACTCTCTTCTTTCTCCCAGACCGACGGGTAGGTGGTGAGAGCTTCCCCTTCAATGGTTTTGGTGGAAGCCGTGAATTCTTGGGTCTCACCCTCACGGACGATTTTGAAATTCAGATTCGTGTTGGGATCCAATGAAATCAGCCTTCGCCGTAAATCGCCTGTACCCGCAACTTTTACACCATCAATTGCGACGATCTGATCACCGGGGAACAGCAGGTCCCGAACACTCGTTCCGCTAAGGACTGCATCCACATTGACACCTATAACTGTGGTGACATTTTCTTCAGTGAGCTGCTCCTTCTCGGGGGTTTCTTGCTGATTGTCTGAAGCAGCGTCATCTGACTCAGCAATCTCACCTGAATCCGTATCTTTGGTCTTTTTTTTCGATGGCTCATCGATGTCGGACAACAGCAAACCCATTCGCTGCGGCTCGAGTGGCGGAATCGAGTCGGCCAAGGTCACGTCCACTTCCTTGAGTTCATCCTCTCGACGGTAAGTGATGGAAATCGTCTCACCCGCATCGTAGGGCCCTAGTGCCTGACGAATCTGCAACTGCCGCGCAACCTGTACATCCCCAAATTGAACCATCTCAGCCCCCGCTCGGAGTCCCGACGGCGCGGCGGGACTGCGGTGACGCACAGCAGCGATTGTTGTCCCGTCAGCATAAGGATCACTCGATCGAGAAACGATTCCAATCACTCCTCGCTTGATATCATCACCACGCTTCATCCTCTCGAGCTTCCGAGCAATCACCTTCCCGGGGATTGCAAATGCGATTCCAGAGTCGTACCAACTCGTTGCTGATTCGGCACCTCCCTCGGCCACAGCAGGTACCAAAACTCCGAGTACTCTTCCGTACAAATCGATCAACGGCCCACCATAGAATGAGGGTGAAACCCTTGCATCGCATTGCAGTGCGATACCGTCAAGCCGTTGTTCCGCACTGAGGATACCTCGGCTGACCAGTGGCGAATGAGTTTCCCCATAGCGTCCTAACGCAATCACGGTTTGTCCAACGACGACTTCAGGGGCTTCAGAAAAATTGATCGCCTCCAGTTTCTCCGTCGTATCGATCTTCAGTAAAACGACCTCGCGATGTGTGTCGGTGGCCACCAAACTTGCGGCCCGCCGATCACCATTTGGGAGTACAACAATCAGACTCGCACTGGTTCCGGTAGCCACCAAGTTAGAAGCGATGATATAACCGTCCGGGTCGACAATGATGCCGACTCCCGGTGCATCTCTCTCCACTTCACCTTCCTCTGACCCCTCGCCGCCGATCAGCTCGCTCAACACCACGGAGCCAAGGCGTCGCTGAGCTGCTCGCCTGACTGCCGCTGCCATCGCACTCTGGTACTGCTGTGATTTCTCTGACAAGCTTGCAGGAATGGTGTTGGCATTTTCTACACCCTGCGCAAGCAGTACGTGAAGCGGAAAGCTGGTGAATAGCAGTAGCCCCAAAATCAACCCAGGCCGCCAGCAGCGTCGCTGCAGCCGCGTTGAAGATGCAGCGGTTTTCGCACTACCAAGCGATCGCTTTCTACCTATCCTGACCGGCGTTCCTGGAAAAAACATAGATTGGATCCTGACCATAACGCTCTGGATTAAGGACGAACTTTAAAAGGAAGAATTTGACTATCGCGTTGCACCGTCAGTTCAACATCATCGCGCCGATCAATGGTCCTGAGTACCTGACGCAACATGCGTTGACTCTCCACGCGTTGTCCATTGACAAGTAAGATCAAATCATCGGGTCGCAGCCCTGCTCGCCAGCCGGGTCCCTGCGGAGATAATGTGTCAATGTAAACCGGCGTCGCTTCGAGCACGTCAGGAACAAGTGTTAAACCAAGGGTGCCGGCTCGGTGTGACTGTTCACGTGGAAGCAAGGCCTGCTCGGTATCGACTTTGGTAGTCAATCTTCCAGCAATGATGTCGCCGATGACGGTCTTGGTGGCTTTCGCAGGTATTGCATAATTGAGCCAAACTCCCGTCTCGGTATCCCGCAACTCTTTGCCGAGCATTCCTACCAGTCGGCCTGTTGAATCCACCAAAGCGCCCCCGCAGCACCCGGATTATTCGCGATAAGATCCAAGATGTAGACGTTCCCCGAGTAAGGCGTTTTCAGCGTTCCTCGGCGAGCATTCAGATTGGAAACCGCCGCAACCGTGCCCTGCAGCACACTGGCAGGCTCGTCACCGGTCGCGATGTTGAAAAGATTACTCACCGCAATCACGGGGTCTCCCCATTGAACTTCCAACTGTTCATCAATGGCGAAGAAAGGTAAGTCGCTCGCTTCAATCTTCAAGACGGCTAACTCGAGAGCAGGTTCGAACCCAACGATCTCCGCTTCATATCTCCTTCCATCATCCAACAGAACAATAGGTTCAACATCAAGAACATAGCTCCACGCCGTGGCAATATGCCCTTCCGGCGAGACAATGAACCCGCTCTGATAAGCTTCGAGACCAGCGATTCCACCAGCACCATAAATCTTCACCACACGTTTCTGCGAGTCTCGTGCGAGCCCGACAATCGGTGAATCGGCTTGGATCCAACTACAAGTAAGTGAAAGCAGGCATACGTAAATCAACCGAGTGATTTGAGTATCGACAGGGAGGCGGTCACCCCAACCTAAGCGATGTCGTTGCATATAGGAAATCATCATGATGCTCACCGACCTCCTCCACGTTATCCACTCGAGTTTATCGAGAATCGGGCAGGCGATTTTAACCGTCCGTTGAGAACGAAGGCGTCACTTCCAAGCCATGAGTAAGTG
>JAAXIK010000168.1:3893-9101 GCA_012270385.1 Rubripirellula sp.
CTTTTTGCACTTCACTTTCCCATTTTTCCAACAACACTGTTCGAATGGATGCGGTCCCGGAGCGCAACTCGAGCCCGACCGGCATCACGGGGCGGTCGTCGGTCTCATCTTCATACTGAAACCAAACCTCGAGGGGATCAAGATCTCGATCCGCGAAAACTTCCATGACTTCGAGTCGATGGGTCACCGGATGAGTCAACCAACGAATTTCCAACTCACCGTCATTGCCAACCAGACAATTTCGAAGCGGTCGATCTCCTGCCAAGGGCATCGCACCAAGATAAAAAGTCTCTCCAAACTTCTTAGGACCTTGCTCCAGAAATCTCCTGAAACCATCTAACGCAGCAAGCAACCCCAATGGCGATCGCTCGTTGATCCAATCATAAAGCTCCGAGCGATCCTTCAGCTCAACGCTATCCTCACCCTGCTTCCATTGAAGTCCTTCATTAGAAATGATGCATTCAAACGGATCACTGGTGATATTGTCTTTGACACCGCTTAGTGTCCAACTTGACCTTGAAGTCACGTCTTGCAGCGGTACTTGCCCCTTGAGTGCATTGAATAGAATCTGCTGCTGCTCTTGATTAAAGTAATAGTTTGCGTAGCCCTTTCTCTCGATTAACTGATCCGCCACCTGCTGGGGAATTTTCTTATCACTGACGCGTAGCTTGGGTAATCTCGGTGCTTGTTCACCCTCGTTTTCTGCATCTTGCAGTCGCTTCAATCCTCCAGGAACATCAGGTGCTTCAGGCGAATTGGGGTCCGTGTCTCCAGGTTCTTCTTGCCTTGGCGCTTGAGGCCGCGGCGGAGGAGGTGGGAGGGCTGCTGCCATTTTTTCCAGGAGCTCATCTTCCTGGTGCACACTCCGGAGACGAACCAAGGTTTCGCTGGTCTCACCATTAAGTCGATACCGAATTTTGACTCGCCACCCACTGGGTAGAGTGGCCAATACCTTCTGCACCTCATTCGCCGTGCTCACGGTGCGTCCATCGATTTCGAGGATTTCAGCCCCGTATCTCAGACCGCGACGATACGCGTCACTGGATTCGAGCACATTACTGACTCTCGCTCCCCCATCAGGATCCGTGGCAACGGTCGCCACCAAAGTCGCATGATCAACGACCCTTCCGCTGCGGAGCGAACCGAGGAAGTTTTTGGCTTGCTGAATAGAAATCGCATAGCCGACTCCAACATTCACTCTCCCGCGCTTTTCAAACGAAGCTCTTCCCACAATCCCGAGCAGTTTGCCCTCGGAATCATAAAGGGGCCCGCCTGAATTGCCGGGATTAATGGAAGCCTCCGTCTGCAAGCAGTCCCCGTATTCTAGAAGCGTGCCCGATGGATATTGATAACGCCCCACTCCACTCAGAATGCCCCAGGTTACCGTTGGCTGTAAATTGGACGCCAGCAGGAAAGGGTTGCCAATCACCATGCACCAGTCACCGACCTGCGCAACACGACTGTCGCCCAACTCGGCATAAGGAAAGTCATCGCGTCCCAAGAGTTTGATCATGGCAAGATCTCCGACCGGATCGATCCCCACGATCACCGCATCGTAAATTTGGCCATCGCTCAACCCACAACGCATGAATGTGCCAGCAGGACTGGAGACGTGGAAATTGGTTAAGGCGAAACCATCAGGTGAAATCAATACACCACTACCACCACCACCCCCACCGGGAACAAAAACACTGACTGCGGAAGGAGTCGCTCGCTGGATAGCGGAGATTCGCTGTGACTCCGCTTCCAGGAGTATCGGGTCCAAGGCGATCTCACCTTCCTCAGCACCAACCCTGGGTAGCAGAGCGTAGAAACTCAACAGCAGGAACCATGAACAAGACTGCCCTGCGATGACCCTCATTTTAAGACTGCGTGCTCCAGCGATGAATTTCATTTTCCCAGCCTTCATTTCAACAATCTTGGCCTTGTCACACGAACGGTATCACCCACTTCACCATCGTCCTGCCGATCCACACGGATGACTAAACGCCTTGCTTCTCCAAGAGGAATCTCAAATCCTTTAACTTGGCCTTCAGCGATGACTTCGCTCCATTTCTCCACACCATCCAATTCAATCCGAACCTTTGCATTCCCGATCTCTTCCGCATCAGGATGTCTTTGAATGGCTCCAACGAACTTGGTGAATCCCCGATCAACGCGATACTCGATGGACGCTCCACCGTGCATCGTCAGATCGTCACTGTCGTCACTCGACGCTGCAAAGAATGCATTGAGCAGTTTCGGATTGAATTCACTTCCGAAAGTGGTTTTAAATTCTGAATTAACGGACTCCGACGATGCCAAGAGCACCATTCCTGAAGACCAACGAATGGAAGCTACTTGGTCGAGAGCTATTTGATGAAGGATTCCTTCGGAGATAGCCAAGTTCAAATGCTTCGAATCTGCATCAGTCGCGATGCTTTGGACTCTCCACTCGGATCCTTGGGAGTCCATCACACTAATGGATGCCGGCTCAGCTAACGCATTCGACGAAGCGAAGATAACGCCTTCGAGCCGTTCGATCGGAGCATCCAGTAGAGTGCCCTCCAGATCAAAGCCTACGGTTTCTGGCTGTATGCCTGTAATCACTCCCTGCTGGGGGTCTAAGCGATTACCTTCCCTTCGGATCACGAGCATATCCGCTCGTTGTTCTTCCTCCAGCCATCCAAGCCACTGGGTATCCGTCTGTTCAGAACCTCTTCGAAAGCGAATCGCTCGGACTTGATTTGCTGGCACCTGCAATTCCGGCTGCCCTCTCAGCTGAAGGGTAACGGTCTCACCATCACCACTGACCGAATCCACGCCCACACGCGAACCACCAACCTGCTGACCCACTGAGGCCGGACCGCGTTTCTCGGTACCCGTTTGAGATTCCAGGACCGATAGCGACTCGAAGGGTAAGCTTCTTTCTCCAGAGCGAAGTTCGATCTGAACCGCTGAATTTTGGATACCCAGCAGATTTCCTTCTAAACGCTCACCCTCGTTGGTATTTACGATCACCGGCAGAGCTTGCACCAGCAAGGCTCCGAGAAGTGAACGAATTCCGAGAAAGGCCGGGAAACTAATCATGGTCAACGTAGAATCTCCTTCATTTACCTACTGAATTCTCCACAACGGTCAACTCACCTCGACAGATTCCTGCACCTTTGGGTTCAGCTCCAGGTTTTCAAGCCTCTGAGGGATGGCCTCATGCGCGGATTCAACCTTGTTGCACGAAAACAACGCTCCCATGTGGATGCTCTTTCTCATCCGCTTCAAGGCGTTCCTCACTCGATCTCCATGATAGCAGGAGGGACGGTTTGATAGTGCGCGATGGATCGAGGAAATTTTTTCCAGCTCGCCTTTTGTTGAGTGCAAGAACGTTAATCCCCGAGTAAGGCGGGAAACTCAGGACTTCCGCGTCGTGAGATAGGTGTAGTCGGAGAGAGCTTTCTCATAGAAGACTACTGTTTCGCCTGCCTGCTGATTATTGATCCGGCCGCTTTGCACGGCATCTTCGACCGCATCCTGAAGCTTATCAACAAGCTCGCGGCCCTCATATTGAACGTATTCTAAAACCTCCTGCACGGTATCTCCTTTCACAATCGTCTGCATTTTGGGGACACCATTCTTGACATCGACATGCACTGCGTGAGTGTCGCCGAACAGGTTATGTAGATCGCCGAGTATTTCCTGATACGCACCGACTAAAAAAACGGCGAGCAAATAAGGATCCTTTGCTTTGTAAGGATGCAACATGAGCGTCCTTTGCCGTTTCCCGCAGCCAATGAATCCTTCCACCTTACCATCGCTGTCACAGGTAATGTCACCGAGGACAGCATGCCTCGTTGGCTCCTCGTTGAGCCGATGAATGGGCATCACGGGAAAGAGTTGATCAATGGCCCAAGAGTCCGGCATGGACTGAAAAAGGGAGAAGTTCGCGAAGTAGATATCCGACAGCATTCGATCAAGACTCCGAATGTCCTCCGAATCATCTCCAACCAACACCGCCATGTCACGGACCCGGTGACAGATAGCAAAATAAAGGTTCTCTGCTGCCACCCTCTGCTCCAAGGGGAGGTAGCCACCACTGAATAGGTTCATGCAAAGATCCAAAGCAACCTGAGCATCATGAAATGTTTCTCGGAGATTGCTTGGATTCAATTCCTGATAAAACATGAGCAGGTCATGGACGGGCTGTTCATATTCATCTGGCAGATCACCGGGTAAGTGCTCAACACTTCCCTGACAGGTTACGCCTAGTGTTTCCATGACCAAAACACTGTGATGAGCTGCGACGGCACGACCACTCTCGGAGATGAGTTGAGGGTGCGGAACCCCTGCTTCATCACAAACTGTCCCGACATGGTAGACCACATCGTTGGCATATTCCTGTTCCGTGTAATTCATACTTGAGTCGGTATCGGTGCGCGACCCATCATAATCGACACCCAACCCTCCTCCGACATCCAGATAGGACAACCCGGCTCCACGTCGATACAGATCGACGTAGATTCTCGAAGCTTCAAGAATGGCGGATTTCAGTTGACGAATGTTTCCAATCTGACTCCCCACATGAAAATGCAGTAATTGGAAGCAATCCCCCATACCACGCTCAATCAATCGATCCAACTGCGTCAGCATCTCCGCAACCCTCAAACCGAACTTACTACGATACCCCCCGCTTGCTTGCCAGCGCCCCGATCCACGGGTTGCCAACTTCACTCGCATTCCAAGGGTCGGTCGGACACCAAGTGATTCAGCAATCTCGAGGATGAGATCTAATTCGCTGACCTTTTCCACGACGGGAATCACCGTGCGTCCCAAGCGTTGTGCCAACAACGCCATTCGAATGAACTCAGCATCCTTAAATCCATTACAGATGATTGGCATCTGTGGATCCGTCATAGCAACGACCGCCAAGAGCTCCGGCTTACTTCCAGCTTCCACACCAAATCCGAACTCACGACCGTGCTGAATGACTTGCTGCACAACTCCTCGCTGCTGATTCACCTGAATCGGGAAAACGCATCGCTATCGATTTTGAGAGTCATGGCTGTCTATGGCGTTAAGACAGCAGGCGTTAATGTGTGTTAATCGGTCGGCCAACATGCCGTTAAATCGGAGAAGCACTGGCAGCTCGAGGCCTCTCTCCCCTAATTGATCCACCAGATGTTTGAGATCAATACTGTTCTCAGGATGTCTGTCGGGTGATACGCATAGATTACC
>JAAXIK010000409.1 GCA_012270385.1 Rubripirellula sp.
AATTCGGGTGGGTCGAAACCAAAATCCATCAAGCCGATGGTGCCGAGCACGACGGACATCATCAGTAAAATCGCAAGAATTGATGCAGGCCAAACAGGTCCTACGAACATTCTTTCAGCCAAGTCGATTATCGATTCGGACATCTTGTTGATCCTGTTGAGGCGATGAGTAACGGCAGCTTCTGGATGTCCCATGATGAGACTTATGGAATTCGCTGCTCGTTGAGTGTCGCATCCCACCACCACTGCTGTTGAATACGTGGCGGCTCGCTGTTGGTAAATCCTTTACTGGAGCGAATCGGGTAGTCCACGATGATTGCAGATAGAGTATCTGCCGGGCTGACCATCACTCCTCCACTCGCAATCAGTACATGGTGACGCTTGCTACCGTGTCGCACCGTGTGGAGTGTCCCGATGGAAGCAACTTGTCGAGGAGTCGGCAGCATCGCAGCACTCGAGGTTGCTCCGTGGGAGAGCAGTTCGATGAGTCGGAAGTGTTCAGGCTCTGTGCTGAATGTATTGACCAATTGAGCAACCGAAGCGGCTTCGAAAATGGATTCAATTGCTCCGTAGATCGCATAGCTCTCGCGAATTGAAGCCCAATTGGAGTTGAAGGATTTGACAAAGGACTCGGTGCGTTGATCTTTCGTAATCAGCCCTCGAGCTCCATTCCGCTGGGCGCGTTCGTTTTGACTACTGAGGCGACCAGGATCTCCCCGAAGTTCAAAGATGGATTTCTCTTGGTTTGAAAAGCCTTCTCTCGGGTTGGCGGTAAACCCGAGTCTTAGCAGTAATTCCTGAGGTGGACCCTGAGCGATCGATTCATCAATCGCATCAAGGTAATTGATCGAATCTTGTGGCATGGGATGTTTGCCGAGAGCTAGACGCTTCATGTGGCGATCCGCCTCCACCATGATGTAACCCGTGGGCGTGTCACCCGGTATGCCGAAGACTTCCACCCTCTGCATACCCAGTGCGGTGAGCAAAGAATCTTTGGCATCTTGGATACCTATCTCCTTACTCTGGATTCTTTGCCCTACTTCGGCTGCTTGCTGGAGACCCACTTGCGTCGGATCAATGGTGCAGCCAAAAGGCGTTCGTTGGAAGCTCGACCAAAGGGCCGTCCGAAGAAACTCAAATTGGAGAGGGATTCGATGAGTCACTTGATCTCGGTACCATCCTTCATGCTGATGAATTCCGTGAACAGTGCCGCCGAGCACAATGTCGGATCCATCAAAAAAGACCACTTCGATATGAGACAATCCGGCCAGATTTCGCATCGCTTCAGAAGGCGATCGACCGACCTGTTGCCATTGATTCCAGAGCTTGGTCAGACGATTCAAGGATACAAATCTCATCGAACTTGGTTGACGCCACGGCGGAGCGTCGTGAGCATGCTCGCCGCGTTCTGAATGATCACCAGGCACAGGCATGCGCTGTAATTGGGGATCGATTTGCCATCGACCTTCGATGGGTTTGCAATCCAACAGCGTTCCGTTTGCGTCGACGTAGACTCCTTGGGGGTAAGGTGCCATGGTGCTCGGTCCACCAAGTGCTTCCCAAGTATCCGGCACAACCGTGGTCTGGATGAGATCAATGAGGGATTGGAAATCAGCGAAGGACCCACCACCCGATCCATTGTCCTGTCTACTGCTGGATCCATCGGTGGATTGATCACCAATTGAATCACTCGTGGATTGCCCATCTCGGGCATTGGACTGAGCTCCCGCCGTAGGAGCGAACCCAACCTGAGAACAAGCGATCGCACAGAGCAAGGAAAGTGAATAACCAAAACAACGGATAGAAGGCTTTAGGGATCGACCTATCGCACTCGATCTTATGGAGTTCATGATGCCAAGTCCTAGATATCTGGAGGCTTCATTAATAGCTTGGAACGCTAGAGCAGGCGAACTACGAGAATAGCAGAAATGACGTGGTTCTGCTTGATCGAAGAAGGAAGTAGGACTGGCAATTCGATTGGGAGATGAGTCATTGGCTCCAAAGTGTAATTTTGCCGTCATGAAATAAAAAAGGACTGGAAACCCGAAGGTTCTCAGTCCTTTCAAATGTCCCTGATTCGTTTTCAGATCGCTTCAGACCTGAATTCGAGCTGGCGTAGCGATGGAATATCAATCCCACCACCATTGACCTGGCTCGAGATCTTTTGGCCCAGCTAACTTCTGAGCCTTGGCGTTGTCTCCAACGGTATCGACTTCGATCTTGTCGGAGCGTAACGCTTGTCGCGGTTCCACATGAACTCCGCCTCCGAGCGGGGTCATTAGCGTATTGCCTCGCCAGATGGCATTGACTGCAGTCTCAACTTGTTCAGGAGCGGTGTAGGTTTCCACCGAGACCTGCGACTCGTCCAAGAGAACAGGCATGTCCCATTCAAGCTTACCGTAGAAGTCTTGCTGTTGGATGTAGGCAGCGGCGATGGATACATCGATCAGTTGTCGGAGTTCTGCGTAAATCCGAACACGGCTTTGGATTTCATCGAACTTCTCGGTGAAATCACGACAGAATGCTTGGCTGGCCCGGTTCACGCGCCCGCTGGCACTCCGTTGACCGCCCACCACACGCTCGTTGGCGCCAACCAATTGAACTCCTCGTTCCTTGATTCTCATTGCATCGCCATCTTCGCTTACGGCAATGCCATCATAATTGGGTTGGAAGTACCATCGTTCCATTGCATTTGAAGCGATCGCACTGGGGTTAGCCCGCTCAACGTAGCTTTTTACATTGACAGGAAGTTTTTCTAAGCCGATCCCAACAAGCTTCATTCGGTAATCCGCTTCGACCAATACTCGGGCAAAGTGAGTCGAGGTAGGAATACCCTTGAAGGTTACCGTCTGTAAGCCAAGATTTTCTTTAATCCCACGAGCCAATCGAGCAGCGTCGCTCGGTCTGGCGACTCGCCTCGCCTGTTGAAGAAAGCGATTCATCTGCTGAAGACCTTCCTGAGTCGGGTCAATGGAGACGCTGATGACTGAGGTTGGCTTGGTGTTCGGGGCGAATGCTCGCAAAGCGGTAACGAGATCTTCCAACAGTAGAGTGGGTTGACCGCTATTGAGGCCAATCAGACGCTCGGTCTGGTCTGCAAAGAAACCCTCGGCAGGCCCGGCAATCACGATGTCTTTGGTTTCGGGGTAGAAAAATACGTATTGGATTGCAGTGAGGCCGGCGACAGCTCGCAGGTCATCGCTAAGTTCATTACCTGCTTCTCGTTGTTGCTGAATCGCAGCTTCGAGTCGGTTGAGGGAAACTTTTCTTAGCTCTGAGGGACGCATCACATTGCGATCGCCCTGTGCACGAGCGGCAGCAAACCGTTGCTGAGCCAATCTTGCATCGAACTGCTTGATTCGCAGCACACCCGCTGCATCGACGTCGATACCCGCAATAGCATTACCGGTGAAATTGGCTGTGGTATTACCACCGCCACCACCGCCGCCACATTGAGCAAAGATATTGGAGTTGGGGTAGATTGCGACTGCCAGGAGGGCAGCCAATGCAAGGAAGCGATTCGTCATATTCATGAAAGTGCCGAGGGTGGCTTGATTGAACTGGAATTTGAAGTCGCGCCGAGTTGCAACGGTCAACAAACGTCTACTAAAAATAATTGGTCCAAGCTCTGTGTTCAACAAACTACTTTACCCAGTTTGCCTGAGGGCCGTATTTCTTTCACATTGAGCAAATGTTTCCGATTAGGTTATCTAATCGTGCCAGCTTTTGCACCCCTCTACGGGTGGGACGCATTGGAATTGCAATTAAATTTAGATGTTCTTAGCTATCGGCAGAACCAACCCAGCGATTGCTGGTAATTCCCTGTTTTACCGAGCTTGACGGTTAGATGACTTAAGCAGCCTGCCTCAGGCCCTACTTTGCAAGCATGCGATGGGGCGCTTTGGGTGGATATCATGGCTTTTTCGCCGTCTTCCTCGAGTTTCCTGTTCACTCTGGGAATTCGCCCCCTGCCTTACGCGAAGGATCGTGCCTAGAATTTGCTCTCAATACAAGTGCATCGGAAACCTCTCGATTAGGAAAGTAGATTGATGAGTGGTGATTGTGATTTCGGTCTGATTGGTTTGGCCGTAATGGGTGAAAATTTGGCCTTAAATGTCGAAAGTCGTGGCTACAAGGTGGCTGTGTTCAACAGAACGACTGACAAAGTGGACCAACTCATTGCGGGTCGCGCAGCGGGCAAGAACTTTGTTGGAACCCATTCCATCGAAGATTTTGTCAAGTCGGTGAAGCGTCCACGGAAGTTGATGATGCTTGTCAAAGCAGGCCCAGCGGTCGACGCCTTGATTGAATCATTGATTCCGCTTTGCGAACCGGGTGACATCATCATTGACGGCGGGAATACCCACTACGCCGACACGGAGCGTCGGACTCAGCGTGTGGAAGAAGCAGGGTTGCTGTATTGCGGTTGCGGAGTTTCCGGTGGTGAGGAAGGGGCGTTAAAGGGGCCCAGCTTGATGCCTGGTGGCAGCGAAGATGCGTGGCCTCATGTCAAAGAGATGTTCCAAGCGATTGCGGCGAAGGTGGGGCCGCAGGAGGATATCCCATGTTGTGAATGGGTGGGTCCACGCGGCGCTGGGCACTACGTAAAAATGGTGCACAATGGAATTGAATATGGTGATATGCAACTGATTTGCGAAGCCTATCAGCTCTTGCGCGAGATCGGAGGCCTTAGCAATGAAGAGCTTTACGATGTCTTTGCCGAGTGGAATCAGGGTGATCTGCAGAGTTATCTTATCGAGATCACGCGGGACATCTTCAGTGTCAAGGATCAAGATGGCGAGGGTTTCTTGGTCGACAAAATTCTGGACGTTGCCGGAGCAAAGGGAACGGGAAAATGGATGAGTCAGTTGGCTCTCGACCTGGGTGTGCCTAGCACTCTGGTGACCACGGCTGTCTTTGCTCGAGGATTATCTGCTCAGAAAGAGGCGAGAGTTCGAGCGAGCGAAAAACTGAATGGCCCCAGTCAATCCTCAAACCCTGAGCTGACCGCAGCAGCCCGTGCTTTGGTGGGAGACCGAGCCAGTTTCGTTGAAGCTGTCCGACAGGCGCTTTATGCCTCCAAGATTGTCAGCTACGCGCAGGGCTTCGTGCAACTGCAAGCGGCTTCTGCTGAACATGATTGGGATCTGGATTACGGACACGCCGCTCTGCTTTGGCGTGGAGGTTGTATCATCCGAGCCCAGTTCCTCGATCGGATCAAAGAGGCTTTTGATTCCGATGCGAATCTTGAAAATCTTCTCCTTGATCCATTCTTCGAGGAAGCGGTGGAGAATGCACAGGAGGCCTGGCGAGCTGTGGTGGCCTCCGCCTCTGTGCTCGGCATTCCCGTCCCGGCCTTCAGTGCCGCCCTATGTTACTACGATGGTTACCGGCTCGGACGTCTCCCTGCAAACCTGTTGCAGGCGCAACGTGACTATTTTGGAGCCCACACGTATCAAAGGGTGGACAAAGAAGGGACTTTCCACACCGAATGGTTGCAACTGCGAAAAGATCCTTCGGACGTTTGATTTGCCGGCGGCCTTTGCCCTCAAGGTTCTGAAAAGAGATCTGGAAGTTGCGGCAGTAACCGCAACTTCCCACAGGCTCGGGATCAAGTTGTCTCGGTTCTATCCTCCTTGCGCATGATCGCTTGTGGAGGAATCGCTATAACAAAAATCGCCTGCACAGTGTCCAGCTCGGCTATTGAGACAGGATTGTCAGGTACTGGAGGAATGCGTCGGGTGTGCTGCTGGACTGCTGCTGTCCAGCGATCTCGAGGATATCCTCCAGCCCTTTCCTGTACTTTCGCTGATCGATATCTGCTCTCTCCGGAATTTTCGAGAGCTTTTCAGATAGTACGACCTCCTCGGGAGAAACCGGCGAGCTTCCGCGTAGGATCCTTTTCATCGTGGAAATGACCACCACGTCTCTCGCTGAGCTCTCCGGTTGGTTGACGTGCTTGAGGATGGTTGAAGCGATTAAATCCATTGGATTTATCCGGGTTGAGGTCTGTTCGAGCTCCTTGGTATCCGCTCGCTCTCCCATTGCCTGCTGCGGCACGGTTGAGGGACGACGTTTCCGCCGCTTATCCGCCGCTTTCAGCTTGGCTTTGAGGAGAGATTTTTTTCCCACTGTGAATCCTTAGTAGGCTAGGCGTTTTGCATGAGATTTTCTGGGTCGGAAGAAAGACTCGTCCTCTTTGACTCGCTTTGCAGTCAATTTATTCTTGCAACTCGTGAAGGCGTGACAAGAAAAAATGCTGACTTTTTGGCTTATCGCTCTCTTTAGGCTACAAATTTTCGCATCGCTAACGCAAACGTTTGGCGAGTTCCCCCTGCAATTCGTCCAATCGAAGATCGTTATTGAGGACGCGCCCATCTTGGTCAATGAGAAACATGGCTGGGAGGGTTTGGATTCCAAGGGCTCGCGACAGCTCGCTGCCTTCGAGTCCCCCTTCATCGAAGAGTTGGGGCCACGGTATGGGATTCCCGTTGAGGTACGCTTCGGTCTTTTGCCTTGAAGCATCAACATTAATCCCCACAAATGCCAGATTGGCTCCGCTGTAGGTGGCCCGCAGTTGTTGGAGTGCTTTGATGTCTTGCAGGCAGGGGCTGCACCAGGACGCCCAATAATGCATGACCACCAATTTGCCGCGGAGGTTGGACAGTTGAAATCGCGCACCAGCAACGGTGTTACCCTTCAAGTCAATCCTCTCTCCGACTGATTCGATGCGTTTGACTGCACCCCTTGCAATTCCAGCTTGTGAGGATTCAGGAAATTCATCGACGATTTTTTGATAGATGGAGGCAGCTTTTTCGTCCTGATCTTCAAACTCCTTCTGCAATGCAATTTGGTTCCAAGCTTCTGCCGCTTGCGGGGAAGTCGGGAACGTTTGGACGAAAGATTCCAAAGCCGTCAGGTAGGTCGTTTGAACGGATGCAAGATCATCGCTGGCAATCTGGTTCACCAAATAATCGGTTGTGATACTCTGAAAACTCGCATAAGCCGTGACGCTCGCCGTGTTATCTTGCAAACTTGCTGCCAGCCGCGAGAGTCTCTCCGCTGCACCTGGATAGGCTCCTGTTTGTGCGGTGATAGCCAACATGTCAACGAGTTCACGCATCCAAATGTCACTCTCTTCGCCACTGGGAGACGAAGTAACAAGTTTTTCAAGAACATCTGCACGTTGTTGATTGAGTTGCGGAGCGACATTCCCCATTTCAGGAGTGTCCAGAGTCATCATCTTGGCTAATTCCGAGTCGATTTTTTCCAGTTGTGTGATCAAAGTTTCGGTAGCTTCGCTCATCAGAACCGCTTCGGGGCGTGTAGCTTCAATCGCATTCATTCCTGCCAGAACAGTGAAAGCATTGCCTTTTAATGAAACGGTTTGGTCGAAGGTGGGTAGGGCCAGGAGTTTCCAGCTTTTTTCGATGAGAAGCAGTGATCCTAAGTAGATTTGTCCCGTTTTCTTCGTTCCGTTGGCAGTTGTCTGAAAGAGTGCGACTGCATTGTCATAGAGCGTAAGGTCTTGGGTTGAACCCAAGGTGCCACTCGGGATCATGCTTGGGCGATTTGCCGCAAATTGCAGCCAACGGGAGGTTTCGGTGATCTGCCCTTGGGTTTTGGAAAACGTCTCGAACCTTTCTTTTGCCTCTCGTAGTTGACTCAACAAGATAGGCATTTTTTGCAGTGCGATTCCTGCAGCGACCAGTTCTTCTTGCGTGGCAAGTAAAGCTTCAAATGACTGGGAGTCTCGTCGCTGAATCGCTTGAATGGCTTCATCGCTGAGTTCTTCCGCGGAAAGACTTCGCCACTGGTCGATCCTTCCGTCCTCATTCTCATCCAGTCCCCATTTGGATCCGTTTGTCCCGAGCCAGCGATACTGATCCGCCTTCCCATTGTAGTTTTCGTCGATGTCGCGGTAGACCTCGACTCCCGAAGCAAAGTAGCACCAACGGTCAACTTTTTTGTCTCCGTTGGTGTCGGCAAAAACCCGCAAGGTCACCCCTTCAGCAGAAACCACCTCCCAGCCGCTACACTCCTCATTAGAGATGTCACTGACGCTGCATTGGGATTGCTCCGATACTGCAACGCGATCGTACTCAACATTGGCCTGAACCGGCCGGAGTGATAGTGCTTCGGTGGCGGTGGGTGGTGCTGCATGGAGTGAAGTGGGCCAGGCGAGGCCTAGCGGCAGACACAGGGCGAGACACAAGGCCCGGTAGGGAACCCAGTCACCGCGTCTCAGTTTAAGGGGCTGGCGGTTCGGTCGGTAAAGCGAATTCCTGCACGAGTTTTCGGGGCAAACGACGGAGAAGCAAGATCTTGCTAAGGGAGTGTGGGGAAAAGTCGTAGTGCACTTCGCCATGGTTTGACTCATTTCGTTTACTGGGTTTGTCGCCGGAAAAAAAGAGATCGGGTAAGTCTGAGAACTCTCTTTTGCGGTGAAACCTCCCAGCGTTTGGGGAGTTTAATGGGGTAGCGGTATCGTTTTTTTAACCCATGTCGGCGCGAACCCAGCGTGCATTTGCTGAGGAAGCCGTGCATTTGCTGAGGAAGCCAGATCGTTCTTTTTTGTACTCGTATGCAGGACTAAGCGGAAATCCTACGAAATTACATAGGTGATTCCCTTGGTCAACTACGGTGTGCAAACTAACGATGCCGGGGTGGATGAAACGGATTGAAGGGTTTTTTCATCCTCTCATGCAAGACGGAATTGGGTGAATCATGCATTGGCGGTCGGGTGTTTTTCCTCATAAAAGCTTATCGCCACGGCTTTTTAAGCGGAGGGTACTCGCGATCAAGCGAGATTCGAGCGGATGCTTCTCTTCTGGACAATCACTGTGAGGAATGTTCTGCATTTTCCCTTTTTTGCTGAGGTAAACGCCGGTTTATGCCGTTTTAGAAAGCTGAGACGGGTATGGGATTTCACGAGGAGTTGGGAATCCTTCCATTCTTCCCTTTGACAGCACACCGAGTTTCCGTAAACTTTCCGCTCGCGATCAACAGAAACGTGGGTGAGGAAAGCTTGATGTGAGCCTCCCTGGCTGTGTTTGTTGAGAACGGGCGTGTAGCTCAGTTGGTTAGAGCGCGTCGCTG
>JAAXIK010000383.1 GCA_012270385.1 Rubripirellula sp.
ATTCAAGGCCAACTGACAACGTCGCCATTTAAATCACCACCGGTGATCAGGTCGTCACCGAACCGGCAGGTTTCCTCATTTTCACCCCCTTTGATTGGAATGAGCCTCAGACAGTCAACGTTTCCGCAGTCGATGATCTGATTTATGAGGGCGATCATTCTGAGACAATTACTCACCGAGCGATTGGTGCGGACTACGACGACGATGAAGTGTATTCAGTAACGGTTGTCAGTAATGATAATCAAGAACCCAATGATCCGCCCATCTCGAATGATGATACGGCTTCCACCTTGGCGACATTGCCGGTTTCCATCAATGTCATTGATAATGACACCGATATCGATGGTGTGATTGTCGGCTCAACGGTATCGGTTTTGACTCAACCTGGTAACGGCAGCGTGGTGAACAACTTTGACGGAACGCTGACCTACACACCGGTAGCTGGTTTTTCAGGAACGGATAGCTTCTCCTATACCGTGCGCGATGACGATGATGCGGAGTCGAATGTTGCTTTGGTGAGCATCGTTGTCGAACAGGGACAGATTCTGTTTGAGGATAGCTTTGAAGGTTTTGCCGATGCTTGGATGCAGGACAACCAAGGAGACTGGTTCCTTTCGTCGCAGCGTGCAACAGATGGGATTTACTCCCTTGAGGTCGACGGTCGTGCCAACAATGCCACCGTTGAGTTGATCGAAGGTGTAGATATCAGCGCTTATTCCAAAGCTCTTCTGACCTTCGACTGGCTGATTGAGCGGGGCTTCGACAAAGGAGAATACCTCACCCTGGATGTGTCGGGTGATGGTGGCGCGAGTTGGGCACTGGATGTGCGTCAATTGCGTGGTAATGAGAGTGAAGAGAATGTCTGGAATCCTGGCTACGGTGTCGGTGAAAGCACTCGTGTGGATCTATCAGAATGGATCGAAAGTACAGATCTCAAAGTTCGATTCCGAAGTTCCGTCAGTGGTTCGCGCGAGGACGCGAATGTTGATAACGTGAAAATCTGGGGAGTCGATTTAGACAACGCCAATAACTCTCCAATCGCTGTCGATGATAGTGGACAAGGCTTCTCCACTGACGAGGATAATAGCTTTATCATCGGTGATGTACTGAGCAACGACAGCGACCCGGATGTCGGTGATGTGATTTCGATTGAGAGTATAGATACGAGTTCATTGATTGGGGAATTGATAGATCTCGGGGGAGGTGATTTTCGTTACGATCCAGCAGGTAAGTTCGATGCTTTGGCGGTTGGCGAATCGACCACTGATTCTTTCCTCTACACCATCACTGATGGACGTGGTGGTTCAGACACTGCGACCGTGATCATCGAGATTACGGGAGTCAACGACGCTCCTGATGCGGTAGATGATTTGGGTACAGGCTTCGAAACTGAATTCGAGACTGCTTTCACCACCGCCAGTGTTTTGAGCAATGATACCGATCCCGATACCAGTGACACTCTGACGATTACCGAAGTAGATTCGAGTTCGCTATCCGGAACTTTGGTTGATAATGGTGATGGAACTTTTTTGTACACTCCGGAAGCTAATTTTCAAGGAGAAGAATCTTTCAGCTATACCATCACCGATGGGAATGGGGGATCGGATTCCGCATCCGTGACGATCAAGGTGAATGCTCCCAATGAGGCTCCGGTTGCTGTGAATGACAACGATTCCGCAAACTCCGGTTCTTCCGTGACCACCAATGTCATCGAGAACGACACCGATAGTGACGGTGTCATTGTGGCGTCGACGGTATCGATCGTGACACCGCCGTCCAATGGAACGTTGATCAATCACGGTAATGGTACCGTTACCTACACGTCAATTGGCGGATTTGTAGGGACGGATAGTTACACCTACACCGTCCGGGATGATGACAATGCAATCTCCAATGTTGCAACGGTCACGATTGAAGTCACACAGCCCCCATCCGATCAAGTTTTATTCTACGACAGCTTTGAGGGCTTTGCGGATCAATGGACTCAGGATAGCCAAGGTGACTGGTTCCTGTCCGCTCAACGAGCTACCGACGGTTTCTACTCATTGGAGGTGGATGGTAGAGCGAGCGATGCCACGGTGGAGTTCGTCGAGGGCGTGGATATTAGCGGTTTCTCAACCGTTATCCTCTCTTTTGACTGGCTGATCGAGCGAGGCTTTGACCGGGGAGAATATCTATCGCTTGATATCTCAGGCGATGGGTGTCTAAGTTGGACACTCGATGTAATGCAATTGCGTGGCAATGAAAGCGAGGAGAATGTTTGGAATCCAGGTTACGGACCAGGTGAAAGCACGAGCGTCAACCTCGGACCATGGCTGGGTAGCACAGATCTGAAAGTTCGCTTCCGTAGTTTGGTGAGTGCCTCTCGCGAGGATGCGAATGTGGATAACGTAAAAATCGTCGGTAGCAATTTTGATCCACCGATGGGTGTGGGCTCTTCGGGTTTTGCTAGATTCACAAGTGGGGGCAGCCAATCCCGAGCTGGATCAGCAGAAAATCCTAACGATGATGATTCATCGAATAGCTCATTTGGCTCAGCGGCATCAACCGGTGACGGGAGATCCTGGTTGGATCAGATGACCGGAGGTGCAAATGGTAGCCGTTTCGAAAATTCTGCTGATTTTATTTTCAACAATTGGTTCAACGAGCATCAAGACTTTGATTGGCTTGATGATGATTTCCTAACTGGTGGCCGACTCTTCTAGAATTCTTTCTGTGAACTTCGAGTCTCTCTTTGTGAATCATCAGCGGAGGCTCGAAGTACGAGAGGCTGCATTGCTGATGATGGTGAATAGCAAAGCAAAAAAACGGCACCTCGACTTGGTCGGAGTGCCGTTTTTTGTTGTCAGGGGTTGAATCTCAAGTCAACCCGGTATGAAGCTCTTCAGTATCACACGCTGAAAGCTGATTTGCTCTCATTGCACATAGCTGTTGTAGGTTGCTTGCAGTTGTGTTCTATCTTGGTTCTTACCTTGCGTGACACAGAATCGATAGCGAAAAGTGGCGGATTCACCGTCGGCAATCTTCACGACGGTGAATGGGCCAAAGCGACCATAGTCTCGATAGGCTGACCAGCGTGCACCTTCAGGGTTGGAGGGATGGCTCATGTGCTGCACGGACCACCACTGTTCACCAATCTGAAAACTCTCGGCAACCCACGGTAGATCGAGTACTTTGGTCGGATCAATGTCTTCATCATGAAATGTGTAGGTAGCTGACTTATTCTCAGCTACCAACTGAGAAGGTCGGAATTGAACTCCCGCGTGTTCCGGGTCCCCATTGAGTTCAACATCCCCATTGGTTGCTGTGAGCGTAGCCGAGAAGTCAATCATCGCGTGAACACCATCTACTGACATCACCTTGTAAGTTCTCTTCTCTTCAATCACCACCTCCCCATCAACTCCCACCCAATCGATGAATGAGGTGATTCTTGCGCCTTTTTTCGCGAACTCAATCTCCTCAAAATCACGATGCTTTTGAACGGTATTTCGCACGTGCCAGAGGTCATGCTTCTTACCTCCCTGGTCGAGTTTATTCCAACCAATGAAGATACCGCGGTGATGTGGGAATTTTCCGCCAGCACCTTTTGTGAGTGGAGTTTTGCCATCCGCAGACATTACATGCGCAAAGACTTTGGCGGTATCGAATGTAGTTTCTGGATTGGATGTATCTCGATCATACATGTACCTCAGAATCACCTTTCCATCGGGTGTGACGATGTCCGCATGTTTGCCCTCCATATCGTTTACCGAATAGCTATCCGCTGCATGGATCACTTGATGGGTGGCTGAAGAGAGCAGGATGACGCATGAAGCGATGGCATAGCGTAGGAGCATGTTAGAAGTAGCCGTTGAGTTCGGGTAACAATTTCAAAAGGTTTTTGCGAGCGAAGCAGTTTACGTTGAGGCAACGCCGACCGCAAATCGATTTTTAATTCAGGATGTCATGGATGACGTGGCCGTGGACATCGGTCAATCGCCTTTGGATCCCGTTGTGGCGGAAAGTGAGTCGCGTGTGATCCAATCCTAGCAGGTGTAGAATTGTGGCATTGAGATCATGAACGGAGAGTTTGTTTTCCACAGCTTTAAAGCCAAGTTCATCCGTCTTTCCGTAGCTCACTCCCGGTTTTACGCCTGCGCCACCAAGCCAAGCTGTGAAACCATTTGGATTATGGTCCCGACCTTGTGCGCCTTTTTGAAACATAGGCATTCTCCCAAATTCGGTGCACCAGACGACAAGAGTCTCCTCAAGGAGCCCTCGTTGTTTCAGATCCTTGAATAGTGCCGCGACAGGTTGGTCCAAGATTTCCCCATGAGTATCGTATTGTTCACGGAGATTTTGATGGCCATCCCAATTGAGTTTTCCTCCACTGGCGTATGCACCATTGAATAATTGAACGAAGCGAACACCATTCTCTAAAAGACGTCTCGCAAGAATACAGTTCCGCGCGAACTTAGCCTTGATGTCATTCTTTGAATCCGCACCGTATAACTTCAGCGTTTCAGCAGACTCACTGCTAAGGTTGCTTATTTCGGGTACCGATAGCTGCATTTTTGCAGCGAGTTCGTAGCTTGCAATTCTTGCTGCGAGTTGTGCATCGAGGGGGTTTCGGCTGAGATGCTCACGATTGATTTGATTTAGCAGTTGGCGAGCTGCAGAGTTGGTCTCTGCCGTGATTAGCTCAGGTGCTTGTAGATTCCGGATAGGCTGCGTGCTATTGAAAGCCGTTCCTTGAAAGAAGGCGGGTAGAAAGCCTGGACCCCAATTGTTCACACTCGCTTGTGGAACACCGCGTGGATCGGGAATCGCGACAAAGGCTGGTAGATTCTGATTTTCAGAGCCCAGTGCATAGGTTACCCAAGCGCCGATACTCGGGAATCCATCCAGAGTGAATCCCGTGGACAGGAAGTTTTCCGCAGGGCCATGGGTGTTGGAATTACTTGTGAATGAATGAACACAGGCACTATCGTCAACCAAATCACCAAGGTGAGGGATCAGATCCGAAACCATTTTTCCTGACTGGCCACGGGGACGAAATTTATACTGCGGTTTGGCAAGATTTCCGGAAGGGCCTTGGAAGGTCACTGCTGGAGCGTCGGCAAAGGTTTGTCCATCACGTTTTTCAAGTTCAGGCTTGTAGTCGTAGGTCTCCAGTTGGCTGCAAGCTCCCGCGCAAAAAATGACGATCACATTTTTTGCTTTTCCGGGGAAATGGGATTCCCGTTGCAACTGAGGTTGAGTGGGATCGATCTCTGGGGACTCGCCGGCGGATGTCCTCTCACGGGACATCAAAGCAGACAATGCAATGGACCCCAATCCAGTTGGGATGGAATTTAGGAATTGTTTCCGATCTAGCAATCGGCGGCGGAAGAGCTCAGGGATTTCTTGACTGGACATCAGGTGCGCGGAAAGTATTGCGATGTGTTGTGGTTAGCGATCAAGGCAGGAATAAGAATTCATTGCTGTTAAACAGCACGCGACACAAGGTTGGTAAGCCATGTTGAAGAACGGTATCTCTTGTGGCATCTCGTTCTACCGCATTTGGCTTTCGCCCCAAGGCTAACAAGAAGGCGTATTCAATCTGGTGGTCGATGTTGTCACTCTTAATGCTGATGATTCGCTCAGAAAAAGCCAAGCCGCGTTCATGGATGAATGGGCTGTTGAACAGATTTAAAGCTTGGATGGCGGTAGTGGATCGACCGAGTTTTTCGGTCTGTTGTCCGGCATCCGGGCAATCAAACGCACCAAAAATGGGTGATGGCTCCATTCGGATTTTGTGAGCGTAAATCATACGCCGTAGTTCTTTTTCTGAATAGTTTTGTACCGGAGGGAACCCGTTCAGTCCGCCACGGGATTGGAAAAAGTTGAACCCAGGCCCTCCCATCTCAAGATTTAGTTCACCCGAGACGGACAGGATGCTGTCTCGAATCGCTTCTGCCTCTAACCGTCTGCTTGGAAACCGCCAAAGCAATCGACAATCCGCGTCAATTGCTTGGGCTTGCCGATTAATTTTCGCAGCCTGTCGATAGGTTTTTGACTCGGTAATCGTGCGATGTAAATGATGGATTGACCAATCGTTCCTGATCAGTTCGTCGGCAAGCCAGTCAAGCAATTCAGGGTGCGACGGTTTCGCGCCATTCATTCCAAAATCACTCGGCGTATCGACTAATCCCGTGCCAAAATGGAATTGCCAGATGCGATTGGCAATGACTCGCGCTGTCAGTGGATTGTCAGGGCTCGCTATCCAGTCAGCCAAAGCAAGCCGACGCTCCGGGTCATTGGATTCATCTGACAAACGGAATCCTTCAAAAATTTCAGGAGTCTTGGGTACGCAGGGATGTTGGGGTTGCTCGGGGTCACCTCGTCGCAAAAACGGAGTCGGTGTTGGACGGTCAAAAATTCCAGCGTAGACCCGCTTTGGCTCAGTCAATTCATCGTATTGTCTCTGTAGCGTATGAAGCTCTTCGATTTGCATTTTTGTTCTCATTCGATTTTCCGAAGAGTCCAATCTTGCAATACTACTCGGTTCGTTACTCGGAGTCCCAACTGGTAAACGATCTTCCGAAGATGCGACGGTCTCCCATTGGTTCTCATCAAGAGAAATCTCAACGCGATATTTCACCGAAAGGCGATCGCTGAACTTCGCATTTCGATCACGTCCCCACACGATCTCGCTGATGACTGTTGGTGAGGGGAGTTCTAATTGGACCCATCCACGACCAAATTCATTAGAAATCCAACTTCGTTCGTTACCATAGCTACCGTCATTAATGTGTTTGAGTTGATGCTTTCCTGTGTCGGAATAATTGCCTGAGGAGGTAGCAATCACACCTTCCGAAGCCAACGCCAAGTTTTTACCCGGATGGTTTTTGGAATAGATCTCCAGTTCGTCAATACAGGGTTGGTGGCGATTTTGATCGATGGTTTCCAGCGACGTGAAACGAACAAATCGGGCAAGCGTAGGCGTGAATTTGTCTCTGTTTTTCTGAGGCGAGACCGGCTGACGCAGTCGTGGGAGAGATGATGGGTGCAGTGATGATTCAATAGCTTCCTGTAGGACAATGGCATCCGCAGTGATGCCTGTTCCGCTATCACCACCTCGCAGAATTAAGCGTGATTTGGCTGTGAGGTCGTGGGTTCCAGCGAAACGCAGGCCACTCCACAAAGGTTTTTTTTCGGATTCACCCTGTGTTTGCCCAGCAAAATAGTACTGATCTGCGATTGCGATCTCTTTCTGATCCGTTTCCGTATGAAGATCCCCGTCAAGGTCGATCACGTATCTTGCATCCCGGGTATGTACCCCGCTTCCATGTACACCCCAAGAGATCCAAAGATGAAACTTCCCATTCACTTCGGGGTTCCATGTGAATACATCTTCGCCTGAATGATTATCCCACCATGTGTAGCGACCACGGCTTAGATTGCCGTAACGCAGAATGTCTCCGGGGTCATTGATATATCCTCGATCCGTCCCGGCGGGATTAACGCCGTGGCCATTCTTCGGTCGGAGCGTGGTGGTTCTGGACATATCTTCGTCATCAATGACGAGCGTTCTACCTAGAAAAGCATCTGGATAGAGAGCGTTAAGCTTGGATTGAATCGAACCAATCTTTTCGGACAGTTCTTGCGTCTTTTGTTTTCTCTCCTCATCAAGCCGGTTTGAATCGCGGTTAACCCGTTCCCCATACTTAACACCTGCAAAGAATGCTTGAAACGAGTAGTAATCTTCTTGGCTGATCGGATCAAACTTATGATCATGGCAGCGAGCACATCCGACGGTAAGACCCAAGAATGAAGCGGATGTACTCACGATGATTTCATCCAGTGAATCTTGTCTCGCAAGTCGTTTTGATGCGTCATCTTTTCCTATTTGGCCCGGAAGCAGTACGGGCGCTGCAACGAGGAATCCTGTGGCTGCGTCTTGGTTCAGTTGATCGCCGACAATCTGTTCCCTGATGAATTGGTCAAATGGTTTATCCTCTTGGAAAGATTTGATGACATAATCTCGATACGGCCACGCATTTTCCCTGGGTGTGTTGACCTCAAACCCATGGGTGTCTGCATAGCGAACAATATCCAGCCAGTATTGCGCCCACCTTTCCCCGTAACGTGGACTGGCGAGTAATAACCGGGTTTGATGCCTGATGGCCTCTTCCGGATCGGTCTTGAATTCAGATAGAAACGAACTTATCTGTTGAGGTGTAGGTGGGAGTCCATGCAAATCGAGGTGTAAGCGTCGGCAGAGCGTGGTTGGATCTGCCGGTTCAGCAAAATTTAATCCTGATCGTTTCAGTGATTTTTCGATGAAATGATCAATGAGATTCTCGTTATTCTCTTGAGAAATCCCACTGGAGGTTTGTATTGGCTGAAAGGCCCAGTGTTGATTAGGCGAAGGAGGTGGAGTTTCGTCTCTGGGGCCGATGGCGCCTTCGCTTATCCACTGCTCTAATCGCTTACGTTCCTCTTCTGTAATCGGCTCTCCCTCGGGCGGCATGCGCACATCCGCTTCGGTTGATCGGATTCGGTGCACAATGGAGCTCATCTCAGGATCTGTCGGCACAAGTACTTCCGCTTCGAGCATTGCGTCGATCGTATCCAATCTCAGGCCAGATTCTTGTTTTAGTGCCCCGTGGCAGGGTACGCACTTTCGTGCGAAAAGTGGTTTTACTTCTTCAAGGTAGCTGGCAATCTGGTCGTTACCCTCCGCAGACTGATGTGATGCGAGAGCAACAAACAAAGTAAGCAAGGTTTTTGCCAAGAATAACGCAGCGATGCGAAAGGGGAGCAGGTTCGACATGCTTTTATTCTAACACCTGCATTTAGGGTCTGTTGCGAATGACCGGGAACCCGTGTGTTTGGCTGAGCCAATGAAAAATTGGGATAGATGAAGTGCCAATTGAGGTTTTTTAACCGTAGTATTCCCTCCGAGGCTTCACCTCGAATTTATCCACCGAATTCTATTTTAGTCTCGTGCTTCGGCTTCGCGAATGAGATCTGAATAGACCTTCCGAGCATGGTCATAGGCGGCTTCTGCATCCGCCTGTTCATCCACCGCATAGACTGATTGTTTTG
>JAAXIK010000030.1:0-4092 GCA_012270385.1 Rubripirellula sp.
GACCCAAGGACGAACAGTCGTGCCGCGGGTAGCCTGCTGTTTGCTGGCGAGACGGCACTGAATTCGATGCTATTGCGCCCCAGCGTTCAGGTGACGGTGAAACATTCAAAGAAGACGGTTTCCGTCATGATCAATCGTGCAGAATGGCTGAGTGAATGTGATGGTCTATTTGTACAACTTGAGGATCTTGTTGCGCGGATAGTGGAGCGTTCCGGATTTGAATCGAGTTCGATAGGAAGAATTGTTCTCCATGGTGCGATCCTACAGATACCCGCAGTCCGGAAGCGACTTCTTTCACATTTTCAGGATGGAATGCAAGTCAGTTCGGTGGACCGCAGCGAGGTGGCAAAAGGTGCCGCGGCTTGTTTCGACGCCGAACTTCCTGGACGCAGTGCGTTCAGGCAACCGCCGAGTGGCATCAGTAGTCAGACGATCGGAATTGTGGTTGAGGATGTGAGGCGGCGTCGAAGAATTCTGCCAATTATTCCCACCGGTTCGGCACTACCGGCGAGAGCGAATCGAAAACTACGTGTAGGTAGGGATCGTGCTTATATGACACTCTCTCTGGTTGAATCCTCTGGGGTTCACGGCCAGGACTGGCACGCCTTGGGTCGTTATGAGTTTCAAATTGAAAATCCCAATTATCGCTCGCGAACCATAGGTTTCGAGGTGGATGTAAATGGTTTGTTGCAGGTAAGGGCTCAAGACTCTCGAAAGACAGGAAGTGTTAAGCTCGCTAGCTTGCCAGAGTGCCCACTGAGTGAAGAAGTCATCAACCAGTGGAAAGTATGGATTGATACGGTGAGGTAGCCACCTGTCGGATAGAGCCTGACGAACCCAATCGAATCCATTCCTATGGTTGATTTATTGGTGAGGAATGCCGAAGAGTCAATGAAATGCCATCGTGTGGCTTCAGAATCAGGGAACCAATGACGGTTCGTTGGCTGGCATCAAAGAACTTTCACGAATCTTCTTACGAGCATCGGCTCGATTCATGCTCGCTTCCTTAGCAAAAACTTTTGACGGTAGAAGAAAGCCTCTAGCGGGATGCAGTTCAACATTCCCTAGGCCGAATTCTTCCAAAGGCTGCTTGGTCAAAATCGCAAGCGTAATGACCGATAGGTCGCCTAGTTGGGGAATAACCGGATCATCCGTGATGGCAGGAGCCCCGACGACCCGCGAGTCATCGAGAAACATCTCGATCATTGAAATTTGTTGTCTGCCCCCAAATTTTGAAATGGCTTGAAACGCGGTGGCAAGGGTATCGACAGAATCTGTATCGGACAGAGTTAATTCGGCGAGAGGCAAGGTGGATGAAAGATCCATTTCCATCCCTGTAAGCAAAACCTCTTCTCGGTTCGTTTCACTTGCACGCAGAATCCAACGGTTCATTAACGCGGAAAACGGGCCGGATAGACTGACGTCGCGACGCACTTCGGTTACCAATCTTCTTTGACACAGACGTAACACCACTTGTTCGTGAGTTACAGGGAGGGGAACCTCGGGATCCAACGACACCAACAGTAGTGCAAACAGGTCAGCACGATCGGGTTCGTTACGAATGGAATTCAGCTTAGGTTGAACAGCGGTAAGGGTGTTTTCCAATGCTACCGCTCGCTCGCGAGTCGTTCCCTCCATCGACTCCCCAACGCTGGGGTGTTGTTGCATGATTTCGACAAAGAGATCACGCACTGTGATGGAGTCGCCTAAAAAACGTTGAATCACGGGCCAGCCCTTGAAGGGAATATCTTCTCCTGAAAGGAAAGCCTTGATCCGTGTCTGCATGTCTCCTTCGGCTAGTTGCTGAACGACCTGCTGTATTCGAAGGCGGGTTTCAGGATCATTGGTATCCTCAATCGCAGCTTGCATCTCTGGGATGGATCGTTTCCCGAAGGTCATCAACTCCGCTGCTGCGTTTTCTCGAACTCGGAACTGCGGCGCGCTGAGATTTTCAATCGCATTTCGGATCGCCTCCGCGTCCTGATCAGTCAGTGGCTCTAGATTTTCCTCTGCCGACTCCTCCGATGTACTGGGAACTTGAATGGCCTCTTCTCCGGTAGCAGGGACGTTCTGCCCTATGACTCTCTCCAAAACAACGCAGGAAAGAATCAAGCCGATGAAAAGTTGTATGAATCTGGATACCACTCGTATTCTCGCTATCGGTTGGGGAGAACTTCTAGGTTAGACAGCTTGTGGAGTTAGCGGTTCGTTTGAGAACTGCTCTCTTCCTTTTGTCTACTAGTCGATTTATGCCTTGGTCCATCTTTGCACTGAGGAATTCAAGAAATACCCGGAATCTAAGAAATCCCCTCAGTGATTTGATTGTAGCGAAACTGGCGAGTGGGAAGCTAACGGAAGCTCTGAGATGTCTGATAGATGTAAAATGATCCGATTTCTCAGGCTAAACCGAAGAAAGGCGGAGAAGTTGCGCTGCTCCGAAAACGATCGGTTGCTAAAGGGCAGGGGTGAGGATAGTCTTTTACCTGACGCTGGCGTACGGACGCCACGACGCGTCCCGAATAGGGATTTGCGGCCGCTTGCAGCCTTCATCTGCTAAAGAGCCATGACAACAGAGAAACATTCAGAATCTGAGCACACCGGCACGCCTTCAAACCCAGCGAGGCCGCTCATGGATCTACCTCGCGACGCGGGGTTTTCCACCCAAGGCGTGCATGCTGGAGAGCGGCGTCAGAAGGCCGAGGGCGCCATCGCGACGCCCATCTATACCGCCTCAACGTTTACCTTTGAATCCACTGAATCCCTCTTGCGATTTGTAGATGGTCATGAGGAAAGGGAGGAGTACGGTAGATATGGGACTCCGAACGAACGTTCAGTGGAAGCGAAACTTGCGGCACTCGAGGGAGCTGAAGATGCAATCATCTACAGCTCAGGGATGGCGGCCATTGTCGGTGTCTTGATGAGCCGACTCAATCAGGGTGATGAGATCATTTTCTTTGATCAGTGTTATCATCGTAGCCGAGAGTTCTGTGCCAAGCATCTTTCAAGATTTGGAGTGGTGACTCGTCAGGTGAAAACAGGGGATTTCGAAGCGATGGAAGATGCCATCAATTCAAAGACCAAAATGCTGGTGAGTGAATCCCCAACCAACCCGCATCTCACAGCAGTCGACCTCGAGAAGTTCGTTGGTCTTGGGAAGAAGCACAATGTGGAAACGTTGATCGATGCGACGCTTGCGACCCCCTACAATCTTCGTCCGATTGAATATGGTGTGGATTTGGTTCTTCATTCAGCAACAAAATACCTCGGTGGGCATAATGACTTGCTCGCGGGCGTGATCTGTGGTGCCAAAGACGCGTTGGAGCCCATTCGCTCGCTCCGTGGCATCCTTGGGAGTGTGAATTCCTCCCACAATATGTATTTACTTGAACGCGGGCTAAAGACGTTTGAGTTGAGGATGCAGCGTCATAATGAAAATGGTCAACGGATTGCTGATTTTCTCGAGCAGCATCCGCGGGTGGAAAGAGTCTATTACCCAGGAATTGCCTCACACCCCAGTCACTCGATTGCAGCGTCGCAGATGCGTGGATTCGGAGCATTGATTACATTTACCATCAAGGACGCCGATTGGAAGGCAACCTCGCGAATTGTCGATGCCGCCAAGATCCCCAGAATCGCGCCGAGCTTAGGTGGGGTAGAATCACTCATCGAGCAACCATTGGTGATGAGCTATTATCACTGCACAGAAGAAGAACGCGAGGCATTTGGTATCGCGGATAATATGATTCGGATGGCAGTCGGAATTGAAGACGCGGATGACCTTGTCAAGGATCTTGAACAGGCACTCAAAGCATAAGAAACCAGAATGAGTAACGAGACCCCTGAGAACGGAGACGGGCATACACCGATTGCGAAGTCAGCAGCGGATGAAGCGAGACTCACCGACTCCGGCGTTGCTCCATCGCTTAGCTTCCGTACACGGGCTATCCATGTCGGTAACGAGGTGGATCCCCAGACTGGTGCGGTAGTGCCCCCAGTTCACTTTGCCAGTAAATTTAGACAAAATGGTGAGGGTTAATAGGGTGATATCAACTAATAAATATCCTGTTGGACCAGAAAATGATCGATTCTTGT
>JAAXIK010000030.1:4102-9042 GCA_012270385.1 Rubripirellula sp.
CCACTCGCCAGAATTTTGAAAGAACCATCGCATCCTTGGAGGGCGGTTCTCACTCCCTCGCGTTTTCTTCGGGGATGGCGGCGATCCACTGCGTGGCGATGTTGTTGAGTGAAGGCGACCATATTGTCGCTGGTTGTGATCTCTACGGTGGTGCCCATCGGCTTTTGCACCAAATCTGTGACCGATCTGGCATTCAGGTCACGCTCGTCGACCTCACTGATACCGAAGCAGTCAAAGCGGCGATCACCCGCCGAACCAAACTTCTTTGGGCAGAATCTATTGGGAATCCAAGATTAAGCATTCCCGATTTGACCGCACTATCTTCCCATCCCAAGGAGACCGAAATCCTTCTTGGTGTCGACAACACCTTTGCGACTCCAGTGCTGCTACGCCCGCTGGAGCACGGAGTCGATATCGTCATGCATTCAGCGACGAAGTACCTGGGCGGACACAGCGACTGCCTAGGAGGTACTCTTGCCGTGGCTGATAAAGATCTGTTCGACAGGTTGTACTTCATCCAGAATGCAACCGGAGCAGTCATGGATCCAATGAGCAGTTTTCTGACGGCTAGAGGGCTCAAGACTCTGGAACTCCGAGTCAGAGCTCAGAGTGAAACCGCGCACGAACTTTCCAAGTGGCTTCAGGCTCATCCGTCCATCAAGAATGTCATCTATCCCGGGCTTTCTGACCATCCTCAACATCATCTGGCGTCTGAGATCTTCTCGGGTGGATACGGAGCCATGGTGACCTTCGAGCTTGACGGAACAATCGCTCAGACCGCGAAGGTTTGCGAAAATACTGAACTTTTCCGACTTGCTGTTAGCCTTGGTGCCGTGGAATCGTTAATTGAACAACCCGCTACGATGTCACACGCTAGTTACGCTGCTGAGGACCGTTTGCGTTTCGGAATCACCGATGGGCTCATTCGCTTGTCAGTTGGACTCGAATCGCTGGAGGATCTTAAGATGGATTTGAATCAGGCGATCTCCAAGGCCCTGTGTTCATGAGCTAGATTGATTTTGCCCCTATCACTTTCCAACTTTCTTTTACGGCGTCTTCCGCAATGATTCGCTTCATCCGAAACGTACTGGAGTGGATTTTTGTGAGACTGATTCGTTTTTATCAAATGGGAATCAGTCCTTTGATCGGACCCTCATGCCGTTACACACCTACTTGCAGTCAGTATGCCATTGATGCGATCCGTAAGTATGGACCCATCTCAGGCATGTATCGAGGGATCAAAAGAATCCTGAGGTGCCATCCCTGGCACCCGGGTGGTCATGACCCGCCCTGAAGACCCTTCGGACCAGTCATTCAGATTGCTGAGCTTTAGCAAAATCTCCCGCCACTGAGATAACCAATCGTTCGGGATCGATGTATTTGCGGATCGCGGCATTCACAGCTTCAAGAGTCGCATCGGATATATTCTGCTCATGGTCCGCCACGTGCTGAAGCGTTCGTTCGTTAAAGAGCGAAGAGAGCAATTCCTGATTCAATGCACCATCATCGGAGCGCCTGACACGCGCGGCTTGCAGATATGCGGCTTTGGCTTCCTTCAATTCCGTCTCGGTGATTCCCTCTTCTCGGATCCTGATAAGCTCCTCGTTGATCACCTCGATTAGACGATCCTTTTTACCCGGATTGGTGATTGCCGCAACCGTAAAGTCCACTCGTGAGTCTTTGGACCGAGGCAGGGTGTAGCTTGCGATCCCATAGGACAAGCCTTCCTGTTGTCTCACGCGATTTCCTAGTCTGCTGCTGAGCGAACCTCCACCGAGTATGAAATTCCCAAGCTCGAGGGCGGCAAACTCTGGATCCGAATCACTCAAATTGACTTGAAGACTAGCCCGATAAACCGCATTCTCTTTGTCTGGGGTCTCGATCGCCTCAAGCGAACCGGTAATCTCCGGATGGGCTGGTCGATCGACACGGACATAAGGTTGATCCACCTCCAGGCCGTCCAATTGTTCCTTAATCAAAGCTTTGAAAGATTCGACATCAAAATCCCCAACGGCTGTGACTTCACCGGCATGCGAGCCGATAAATTCCCGATGCAGTGCTGCAATCTCCTCGATAGTCACGGAGCGGTACATCTCAATCTCTTCGTCGATGCTCTGGACTGCGAGGACGTGTCCTTTGGGAGAAGGGGTCAGCCGGCGAGCCACACTTCGTCGACCTAGTGACTGCGGATCGGTGGAGGACTGTTCCAAACCGGTGACGATTTGCCTACGAATGACTTCTAATTCACTACCCTCGAATCGCGGGCTCCGAATGATATCTCCGATCAAAGCCACAGACTCAGGAAGAAACTCACGTTTCGTTTTTGCCGAGATTTGAAGCAGCCCCAGGGTTGAACTGACAGAGGCTTGCAATCGGAGCCGGACTTTTTCGTCGTCGATGGCTGAGTAATCGAGCTTTTGCGTCCCTCTTCCCATCATGATGCCCAGGAGTTCCACGGCTCCACGTTTACCCTTCAGGGTTTCACCAGTCCCGAATCTTAGGGTAAGGGTAAAGGTGACCGTTTCTCCCCGTGTCTTCTTCGGAATGAATGCGTAGCGAATTCCTTCGGACAACTAGACCCGCTTCGTTCGTTTCTCGAGATCCAGGGGATCTGTCTCAATCTGCTCCCCGGCGGAAACGTCCTTGCGGCCTTTGTAACCATCGAGCATCTGCGCTAGATCAGGTGCTTCTGGGATTTCGACACGGTCAGATTTTTCTGATGGGATGAAGAGTCCAACCGTTCGATTGTTGCGAACAAAATATTTTTCAGCTACCGCTTGGACCTGCTCGGTCGTCAAGGTCTCAATGTGATCACGGAAAAGGAAATATAGACGCCAATCTCCTTGTGCAGCCCAGTCACTCAGCGAGACAGCGATCCGATCGGTATTGCTGGCTTGCAATTCTCGCTGTTTGAGGATCTGTTGAACCGCTCTTCCCACTTCTTTCTCGGTGATAGGTTCCTCTGCGAATGACCTTTCCATTGCTTCAACCAGTGCAGCTCTCGCAGATTCGAGGGATCCGTCACCGGGAACCTCTGCTAGGGAGAAAAGCAATCCTGGTTCCGTGAAAGCAAACGAACTCGCGTAAACACTCGATGCGATTCCCGGTTGAACGAGTTGGCGATAGAGTCGTCCATTGGGTTCATCGCCTAGTATTGAAACCAACGCCTTGGCTGCTGCGTAATCTGGGTGACTTCCTGCGGGGATATGGTAGGCGGCCCCCACCAGTTGTGTCTCGCCGACGCGACGAACCACTACGGTTCTTTCTCCATCCTGTGCAGGCTCGGTCGTGTAAGTAGGGTCGATGGGTGTTTCAGGGATCGATAGAGTCCCGAAATACTTTTGTAGGTACCCAAGAGCTTCGTCGGTATCAAACTTCCCTGCTACGATGACCATCACATTATCTGGTCTGTAATATTTGCGATAAAACTCTCTCAACTTCACGACTGGAACGCGTTCAATATCGCTCCGATTACCGATGGTGGATTTCCCATAGTTGTGCCATTCATAGGCAGCACCCTGCATACGCTGGAGCATTACTTGGAAGGGCGAATTTTCCGAGCGTTCGAATTCGTTGCGAACAACCGTCATCTCGCTCTCAAGATCTTCTCCACGAATATTGCTATTCAGGAGTCGATCTGCTTCGAGTCGGATAGCAAATTCAAGATTATCTCCCGTTGCGGGAAGCGTCTCGTAGTAGTTGGTCCGATCCATCCAAGTTGTGCCGTTCATGGAACGACCCGCACCGCGGTCCTTGAGTGCTTTGGGAATGTCGGGATGTGATGGCGTTCCCTTAAAAAGCATATGTTCGAGAAGGTGAGCCATGCCGGCTTCGCCGTAACCTTCGTGCCGCGATCCCACGAAAACGGTCATATTGACGGTGACCACTTCTTTACTGGCGTCCGGGAAAAGCAGTACTTTCACCCCGTTCTCAAGACGATATTCGGTGATGCCTTCAACTTCAGTGACCTTCTCTACCATTTCCTTTTTTTCCTCTTCCTGCTTCCGTTCCGTCTCCGCCAGCGCCAGGTCCGCTAACAGCAGGGGTGCACTTAAACTCAACGTCAACAACAGCACGGGTGTGCTTTTTGCACCGTTCGATCTGAATCTATCTTTTAAACGCATCCGCCTTTTCTTCCTCTTTTAACCTGTCCCCGAATTGTGCGGCTCTCTGTCTGGGCCCGTTCACATCGTGCAATGGAATGGGATGGATTAGAGAGTTCACCCCTATCGCCGGGTATTGTATAGGTTCCAGCAAGCTCCCATAACGGGTCAGGCGAATTGTGCCCGTTCGGAAAGAACATGTTCGGAAACTCAGTGTCATAAAACGCCCAATCAACCGTACAATGCCTTTCGCCCGTACCCTTACCGAGTCAACAGCGATATGCATCATCCACCTCCGAATACCGGTAGCAACCTACACCGGAAAGATTACGCCTGGCAGAAGGTGGCGAAAGTAGTGGAGCTAGGGGAAAATTCCGCTATGGAAATTATCTGGGGAAAGTCCGTGATTGCCTTGTTCAATCAAGACGGGACCATTTTCGCAATGGACGGTATGTGTTCCCACCAAGGTGGTCCAATTGCTCAGGGTACAGTGGAGAACAATTGTGTCACTTGTCCCTGGCATGGTTGGCAATACGAGCTTGACACAGGGATTCAGACCATCAATCGCCAACCCTTACAGGAATGCTTTGACGTAAGAGAGGTAGATGGGTGGATCGAAATCTTTATCGGCGAACAGAACGACTCTTGAATTTCGCTGTCCGCTAAAATGGGTATTGACGAGTCCAGTTACCGCGTTCCTGTAGTCAGGGAACGGTCGATAGCGGTCATGACGTACTGAAATTCGTTATTGAATTGGGAAACCGCGTTTCCGCAACAAGGCTCCGGTGTCCACGTCCCTACCTCGAAACTCACGGAAACCTTCAGCCGGATCGATGG
>JAAXIK010000460.1:0-7826 GCA_012270385.1 Rubripirellula sp.
GATGGGAACGGCGGGGCAAGGTTCAATGCGTTGGCGGTTCGGTATGGGAGCAGGTCTGTTTTCCAATTTAGGAACTAACCTTCTGGACGCTGAGCATGCTAAATACCGCAGTGTCTACCTTCCACTTGTACGTGATGCAGAACCCAGATCACTTGAGGTTTTTGACTTTGTCGACGCAAACATTGTTTCTGGGAGACGTGAGACATCCAGTTCGGCTAATCAGTCGTTGTATCTGATGAACAACTCTTTCGTTCAACAGCAGAGTGAGGCGTTTGCCAGTCGATTGCTCAAGATGGACCAGAGTCTCCCCGGCCGTTTGGAAAAAGCCATTTTATTGACCTATGGTCGTGAGCCCACCGAAACGGAATTGTTAATCCTCAGTGATTTCGTACATGAGTATTCGGATCCGGCGAGTGGTGTTGATTCAGAGGAAACGTGGGCGGTGCTGTGTCAAGGAATTTTTGCTTCGGGTGAATTTCTGTATCTAGATTGATAGTCATTGAAATGTGATGGCACGATCTAGCGAGAGAGGCGAAGGGAATGCTCGTCGGGGACCCATGTTGACTTAGCTTTGTGTTGGAGGATTGAGTGATGTTTTCAAGAAGACAGATTTTGCAGTCCACATCAGCAGGATTTGGGTATCTAGCCTTTGCAGGGATGACCCATACCGCATCGGGTGCACCGGATGCCGGGGCGGGAGCAAATCCATTGAAACCAAAGCAGCCACACTTTGCTGCTCGTGCGAAGCGGGTCATTTTCTTATGCATGGGCGGAGGACCATCGCATGTTGATTCCTTCGATTACAAGCCTGAACTCGAAAGAGATCATGGTAAATCAGGCAGATATGGCGGTAAGCTTTTGAAGTCACGTTGGCAGTTTCGTCAGCGAGGTGAAAGTGGACTATGGATTTCCGACTTGTTTCCGGAGGTGGCTAAGTTAGCCGATGATCTAACTCTGCTTCGCTCGATGCAGTGTGATCAACCGGTCCATAGTGGGGCTATGACTCAGATGCATACGGGAACTGCGCAGTTTATCCGGCCATCCTTCGGCGCTTGGCCCCGCTACGGGCGCGGAAGGGAACCCACAAGTCTGCCTGGGTGTATTTCGTTGCAGCCACTGCCCGGTGGCGCGACGAACCACGGCAGCGCATTCCTTCCCGCGGTCTATGGTGGCACACAAATTGGTAGGACGACTCGCGGAGGGACTGGATTTCAGCAGCGTCAGTCGCAAGAAACCGTTCGGGATATCCGAAATCGTAAGCTATCGAAAATCGACCAACGCAAGCAGCTCGATCTCATCCAGTCCCTGAATCAAGAAAAGGTAAAGCAGGATGTTCATCAACCTGGTGTAGAAGGATTAATTGAGTCCTATGAGCTAGCTTTTCGTATGCAAGATGCGATACCCGAGGTCATGGACGTTGCTGATGAATCAGAGCAGACTTTGAGGCTCTATGGTATTGATGGGGGCCCATCGGAGAATTTCGGGAAACAATGTCTCCTTGCTCGGCGATTCGCTGAAGCAGGCGTGAGATTCATTGAAGTCTCTCACGGGGGATGGGACCAACACACCAATCTAAGCGTAGATCATCAGGCTCGAGCGGAGGGTTGTGACAAGGCAATAGCTGGTCTTTTGATGGATTTAAAGCAGAGAGATATGCTTAAGGAAACACTTGTGCTGTGGGGTGGTGAGTTTGGTCGAACGCCCGCAGCTCAAGGAAGCGATGGACGCAATCATAACAACAAGGGATACACGACCTGGATGGCCGGTGGGGGCGTCAAAGAGGGATTCAGCTATGGGCTAACCGATGATCATGGATATCAGGCTGTGGAGAAAAAGATGCATATCCATGACTGGCACGCCACAATCTTGCACTTGCTTGGCCTCGATCATGAGCGTCTTACTTATCGCTATGCCGGGAGAGATTTCCGTTTGACTGACGTCCACGGAGAGGTCGCTCGGGAAATCCTGGCTTAGCCTAGAAAAGAGCGGTTGGCTCGGCCATTCTTTTGTTTGAGAACTTTTGCACCGTTCTCTATGAACAAGAGTTTCCGCAACAAAAAAAAACCAGGCTTGAGACTGCGAGGCGGACGCTATCCCAAACCTGGTGCTTCTGGCCCAGGCAAGAGCCGAGAAGATCTTCGATAGAAAATCGATAACCATCACGTTTTCGTGCGATTGTTACCTGCCCCCGCCACGTTGTTGATCTGCCTAAGATCCGTGGCGTTAACTTTCTTTATCGAGATCAAAATTGCTACGCATCAAGCGTGTGCGTTTTCAACCTGCTAACCATTAAGCAGGGGAAACAGCACTGTCTGCTGGGTAGGCGGCCATTCCGTGCTCGGAGATGTCCAGTCCAACAGTTTCTTCTTCGACGCTTACTCGCACACCAAAGGCTGCTTTGAGTGCACCAAAGACTACGGCTGAGAAGACAAAGCCGAATGCTCCGATGGACAAAGTGCCGATCAGTTGGGTAGTAAAGCTGTGGTCGCTGCTGAGTGAGAAAAGTCCAACAGCCAAAGTTCCCCAAATACCACATACACCGTGGACAGAAACTGCACCGACAGGATCGTCGATTTTCAATTTGTCCAAAGCGAGAATGGAGACGACGACGAGTGCACCTGCGATCAAGCCGATCACGATGGAGGATCCTTCACCAACGGTGTCCGCACCTGCAGTGATACCGACCAAGCCAGCGAGGATGCCATTGAGGGCCATCGAGACATCAGGTCGTGAAAGCAGGACGTAGGACGTGATGATCGAAGCAACCGCACCGGCACAGGCGGCGAGGCTGGTGGTCACGAATACGTAGGAGACAGCCTTTGGGTCGGCCGAAAGTGCAGATCCGCCGTTGAACCCGAACCAGCCCAACCATAGTAGGAAGACGCCGATTGCAGCCAAAGGCATGCTGTGACCAGCAATGGTTTGGCTACCGGAAGAGGTGTATTTGCCAGTTCTTGGGCCAAGGATGATTGCACAAGCAAGTGCTGCGAATCCACCGAAAGCATGAACGATGCTGGATCCAGCGAAGTCATAGAAGCCCATTTGATCGAGCCATCCACCGCCCCATTTCCAGCTACCGGTGATTGGGTAAGCGAAGCCTACAAGGATCATCGAAAAGAGCATGAAAACAGGAAGCTTGACGCGTTCAGCAACAGCACCGGAAACGATGGTTGCTGCAGTCGCTGCGAACATCGCTTGGAAGATGAAGTCACCCCACCATGTGTAACCGGCATTGTAAGCCTCGGTCGTCATGGAAGTGTCGTTGAGAGACTGTCCGAACCAACTGCCCATGGCGAAGTAGCCATTGAAGTCCCCGGGGTACATTGCATTGAAACCCCAGAAAGCATAGAGCAGAATGCCGGTGCAGACGATCCACACGTTCTTGAAGATAATGTTCACCGCATTCTTCTGCTGGGTGAGTCCCGACTCCAGCGTGGTGAATCCAAGGTGCATGATGAACACCAAAGCGGCGGAGATACAAATCCACAGGTTATTCACTGTGAAGGTAGAGTATCCTTCCGAAGCGATGTACTCGTCGGACGAGTAAGCCCCTTCCTCTTCTACACTAGCCGCTGCCGCCGGAGCCGCTTCTTCGACTGCCGCGGCAGGAGCTGCCTCTTCTTCTTGTGCGGCCACATTGCCGCTCAGTGTGACGGCTAAAACTGCCGTGGCTAGCAAAGCCCAGATTGTGCCGGAGCACATGTCCCAACTAAACTTCATGATGTTACCTTCTCGTAAGGTGGTTCCTGTCTGCGGAATGGTCTCAGTAACTCTGAGAACTTCCATCGATGAGAATTCTCACCTCGCTGGTCCAACTTCTTTTTGCCCGCGCCGTTTCGCCTGAGTGGAGCCGACTCTGACATTCACGCCGCCGCTGGCGAGATCTTTTGGCAATCTTTGCGCCAAAAATCATGGAGAGCCGGTTAATGATCTCGTAAGTCGTTTCTGGTAAGGGACTTAAAACTTTAGTCTTTTTTTAGGCAGTTACCTGAGGTGGCGGGCTCTGGCCTCATCGGTCCAAAATACTGCGCGTTTTCCTTGCAGCTGCTCAGGCTGCTAGCAACCGGATTGCACAGAAAGAGGGCGGTTGCCTGAAAATTGGGCTGTGGTGGGTGGCCGATCTGTGAAAGCGAGTTTGGCTCGGGCAAAGAAGGCACTGCGAATCTTCAATGGTTTCAAGGGGAGCGTGGCTGGCTCGATTGGTGTTCGGTTAGGGGTTTATCGGGCGGAGGCCCTTCGGAGGCGATCCATGATCGCGAGTCCGAGGTTTGTCTCGGGAACAGGTCTGGCTATGATCCGATCCAATTCGGCTGCATCCAGCCTCCGCATTGCAGCAAAAAGGTTAGCGGCTGCCTCAGTGAGGGATCCTTCTGGCGAGAGGAATTCGACTTTGGAGTATGGGGACAAGCTATCGATTTCACTTTCTTCGCTGAGTGTGAGCAGTCCAATCCGTTCGTCATGCGATGGGGAGATTGGATCAGCGGAAATCACCAAAGGCGTTCTCGGCGCGTAATGTTTGGTGAGCTGACCTGGGGAACTGGGTGACTGGTCATCGGTACCCGCCAGGAAGGTCTTCCCAACTAGGCCTTCGATCGCCTCGCGAGTGATCCCACCAGGCCGGTAGATGATGACGCGATTGCCGTCGTAGCCCACCACAGTTGACTCGACACCCACCTTGCATGGTCCATCGTCCAAGACGCTAGGGACTGCATCGCCGAGCTGTTCTCTGACGTGCTGTGCAGTCGTCGGACTGATACATCCGAATCGATTAGCGCTGGGAGCTGCAATAGGAACTCCAGCTAAGTCAATGAGCCGTCGCGCGGCGATGTGATCAGGGCAGCGTATCGCCACGGTCGGAGAACCGGAGGTGACGATATCTGGAATCGTTGCGGTCTTAGGCAACACAACCGAAATCGGACCTGGCCAGAATTCGTCAACAATTTTTTGAATCGACTCAGGAACCTCTTCGACCCACTTTCTAAGGTCTGCCGCATTGGCGATGTGAACAATTAAAGGATCAAAGCTGGGACGCCCTTTGACCTCAAATATTCGCGCAACCGCATCGCTGTTAAGAGCATTGGCAGCGAGTCCGTAGACTGTTTCGGTGGGGAAAGCAACCAGTTTGCCTTCCCTCAGAAGCGACGCTGCCTCCCTAAATTGTTCTTCGGTGATCAATTTAAACTTCCATGAACCAACGTGTTAGACGGCGTAGCGAATCGAGAGCGTCAGGTAGGTATCGGATCGCTTTGGGAGCACACATTCCCGGAGCTTAGGCAATCCCCCCTAATCAGACATCTCTGGCAATCAGACATCCCAGAACGTCGACTCGGGTTGAGCCTTGTATTGAATGTTGAGGTGTGGAGTGTCCATGACCACTTGCCCTTGGTGCAAGCTGTTGACCCCCGCGATCACCATCCCTGATGTTAACAAAGTTCGCTCGATCGGGTAGGGAGTTCGACGCTCGAGCATCAGCGTTTCGATGTGTCTCGCGAGAGGATTGAAGAAATCTGCTGTGGTTGAGCCATGAGTGGGCATGGGGAGGTACATCTGGCACGAAAGAATGGATTGGTCTTTCATCATTCCAGCATAGTTAAAGTCTCGTATTCCCGTGAGCAGCATGGTCGTTCTCAAACCGTCGGTGTGTTCAATGAGATAGCCCGTTGTGTTGGGCATCTGTTTTTCCATCCAGGCCAAGCTGGGGACTTCGGTGGGGAACCCGCCTTCCACCGGTAGGTTGTGGCTTCGAGTGACCGCGGAGACAATCAGTTTACGAGTGGTGCTACAATCTTCCTCCTTCAAGCGATTCCATAACGCTGAGCCACGAAGGGCATGAACGCTTTTCACGCCGGTCTCGCCACCTTTTCTGCGCTCCGACATACACTGAGCAGTTTCTAGAGCGTGAATGTCATAGCTATCGACCCCGCCGTAGGCAACACAGACGCTCTCTCGTAAGTCCGCTCCGTTGGGCAGGTCAAGCGGGGGCATTCGACGGGTCACAGGGAGTGAAGACCCAGCAAGAAAAGGAAAGTCCAACCTCCGTGAATCCTCCACCATCTCCAGGCACTCATCCCATTCCGTTGAGAGATGTTTGTCATTAAAAACCGGCACCGATCGCCCACTCTGCTCAAAGACTTTGACAACGCGTTTGAACCAGTCGTAGCGAGGATATCGCTTCTGGCCTTTTTCATTCGTTGGGTAGTCGCCGTGCTCCCCAATGATCACCACTCCATCCACTGCGAGTTGGCTCCCACCGAGGGTCAATGCATCTTCGATGGTTGGAACGAGGTTCAGGCGATGGCGTTTGACTCGATCACGCCCAAGATCTTCTTTCGGGAACTGGTCAATGTAGACGGATGCAACGTCAATGCGGGGTTGCTGCCATCCGTTTCCCCATGCATAGCCCATTGTGTGACGATCTAGGAAGTGCTGCGCGTGGGAGTGTTTTCTTACCACCGTTCCAAGGAATGCAATTTTTGGGCGTTTTCCATCTCCTCGTCTCTTCGCCTCCCGAGGTTGCATTGCGTTAGCAAGGCCGCAAGGATGCATGATCGATGTCGCCGCGGAGAGTGCTAATCCTCGACCGATGGAACTCGCGAACTGCCTTCGATTGGTGAGACGGGTAAAACGTTTGTTTGGGTTCGCCATGTTTGATTACCTTCAGTGAATGAGATTGCAGCCATGGTAGGCCAGAGAGCGAATGCGGTGTTCCCTTCGATCCGTTAAGTCGTGGAGTTGCAGGCTGGAGGGTTCCGCGTGTTCAAATCCTCGAGCGGTAGAGGCCATGGAGGAGGTGGAGGGCGTATGGGACCTCTACCAAGGTGTGCCATTCCACGAATCGATCTTCCTAATCAATTCAACTAATCCATGAGAGAAGATGTCGAACAGGCATTCCCCCTTCTCTGCCGTAGCGTCCTTGGGATTGCCAATATATCCCGAAACCGATCTTTCCTGTGTGATCCACGCCCTCTCCGCCATCTCGAAAGCGGGCTGCATCGGGACATCGGGTAGGGATTGGTAATCGCCTACGAGGTTGCTCTGAAGTGTGAGCATCATCGAAGTTTCCCACTCGCAAGCGTGACCCATTTCTGTTTGCGTCCAGTTCAACACGGTTTGGGTCGGGTCGCCAAGCGTCCAGTAGGTGGCGTTAAGCAGGAGAAGGTGTTCCAACTTTCGATATTTCTGGCGGCATTCAAAAAGCGATTGGTTGATTGGAACTGAGTTGCCGCCGTGACCATTGATCACTAGTATTCTGCGAAAACCATGGCCGATTAGGTTCTCCACAAGAGCGGAGAGAATCTCAATCCATACCCTTGGCGGAGCGGAGAGAGTACCCGCGAAATCGATGTGATGGTGTGAATTTCCGAGCCACATCAACGGCAGGAAATACGCGTTTTGAGAACTCTGCTTCTGAGCTCGTGCAATCACTTCTCCCAGCAGAAGACTATCCGTAGCAAGCGGCAGGTGCTTCGAGTGCTGCTCCACCGCAGCTACCGGAATGATCAGCGGCGTATTCCGGTTAAGATTTTTGACCTTCTCGCTACTGAGGTTCCAGAATTCCATGATGGTGATCCTCCGTTTTATCTGCTGATTGTCTTTGGATGTCAGGTGTATTCAACCGCTCGGGTTGGTCGGAAGGATGTGGAGTCAGGCGAGGATTTCGCGAATGATACGCCCGCCGACATCCGTGAGGCTCTCTTGTCGTCCTTGGTGAAAGTAGGTCAGCGATTCATGGTCCAGTCCCATCAGGAGTAGAATCGTTGCATTAAGATCATGCAGATGAAATAGTTAATCTGCTGCTTCAAAACACAGTTCATCGGTTTCAACAT
>JAAXIK010000460.1:7836-9028 GCA_012270385.1 Rubripirellula sp.
GGATTGTGGTTTCTGCCGGGCGCGTTTTTCCCTTCGCTAAAAGGCATTCTTCCAAACTCACCACCCCAGATCACCAGGGTCTCATCAAGAAGTCCACGCTGTTCAAGGTCCTGAAGCAAAGCCCCGATCGGTTGATCCACTTCTAGAGCGTGCTGTCCATGGTTTTTCTCGATGCTTTCATGTGCATCCCATGTTTCTTCGAGGTGTCCACCGCCGGAATAGACCTGAACAAAACGAACGCCGCGTTCCACCAGACGTCTCGCTATCAGGCAATTGCGTCCGTATTCGTCGGTTGGTTTCTTACCGATACCGTAAGCATCCAAAGTCATCTGTGTTTCTTGATTGATATTCACCGCCTCGGGGGCAGCTGCTTGCATTCGATAAGCTAATTCATAGCTTTGTATTCTGGAGAGTAGATTCGGTTCGAGGTTGCGTTCGTTTGCATGCTTCTTGTTGAGTTGCTGCAGGAGTTGCAGTTCGTTTCGTTGAGGATCACCCTTCACTGTCGGTGGAGGAGATAAATCGAGGATGGGTTGGCCTTGGGATCGAAAGGGTGTTCCTGTGTAGCTCGCTGGCATGAAACCGCTCGACCAGTTCGCTTGTCCACTAATCGGTCCACCTCTCTTGTCGACCATCACGACATACCCTGGGAGATCTTGGTTTTCACTACCGAGTCCATAGACTGCCCAGCTGCCCAGAGAGGGTCGGCCGATTTGTGTTTTCCCCGTGTTCATCGCGACTAACGCTGAACCATGTGCGTGACTGTCGGTATGGCATGAATTGAGGACACAGAGCTTATCTGCGTGCTCCCTTACTTTGGGGAAATAGTCGGAAATCAGGAGTCCAGATTGTCCTCCGGGTCGAAATGGTCGCCATGCTGGTGTGAGGTAACCGACTTTTCTACCACCCGAGTTGATATAGGTTTTATCGCTGGGCAGTGTCTTCCCGGCGTACTTCTCCAGTGCAGGTTTATAATCAAATGTGTCGACCTGAGACGGTGCGCCATTCATCGTGAGAAAGATACAGGATTTGATGCCGGCCTTTTGCAGGTTGTCCCGTGACGATGAGTCCACAGCATCTTGAAACTCATGTTGTAGAAGTCCTCTTTTATCCTCGGCCGTGGCGTTCGATTAGATAGCGGGTAGAGTTACGTCCTTGGCTAACTGTTCGATTAGAGCGAGGCCAGTGAAGC
>JAAXIK010000391.1 GCA_012270385.1 Rubripirellula sp.
GGCGACATGATCTTAACCTGGGAAGAAGAACTGATCTGGCAGTACAACTTTCAGAAGAAGAAAGCGGGAGAAAGTAAGTAACTGAACCTGAGTGAAGACGTAGAGACCGGAGCGAAGAGTATGGCCACACTAGCGTTTGATGTCTACGGAACGCTGATCGATACCGACGGCGTGGTAGACCGATTGCGCGAGTGGATCGGTTCACAGGCTGAGACGTTTTCGCAAACTTGGCGTAGCAAACAGATTGAGTATTCGTTTCGGCGAGGGCTCATGCGGAGCTACGAGAACTTCGCGGTTTGTACGCGTCATGCGCTGGATTATTGCTGCGCCGAATACGAAGTGTCTTTTGCTGCAGAGCAGAAAGACGCGTTGCTGCAAAGCTATCGCGCGTTGCCTGCGTTTGGAGACGTCGAAGAGAGTCTGGTCGGGTTGAAGGCTGAGGGCCATCGCCTTTTTGCGTTTTCCAACGGCAGCTCCGAGGCAGTCGAGGAAGTCTTGCAGACCAATGGTCTGCGTGAATGGTTTGAGGGCGTCGTGAGTTGTGACGCGCTGAAGACCTTCAAGCCGAACCCGGATGTCTACCACTATTTCATGAGGGAAGCAGGCGACTCAAATGACGCGTGGTTGATTTCGGGCAATCCGTTTGACGTGATCGGTGCCATCTCGGCGGGCATGAAGTCGGTATGGGTTAAGCGATCCGGCAGAGCGGTCTTTGATCCGTGGGGAATAGAACCCACCGTTACCGTCGACACTTTGAGCGAACTATATGAGAAAGTGGGTTTGGTAGCGTAGAAGAGAAGTTCATAACGTGCGCAGTTCTTGAAAGGAAACTGATATGGCGTGAGGTCAAAAAAGTCGAACGAGCTTTTGGATTGAGGATTTGGGAGCTTGGAGGTGATTCCGATGGCTTGATCTCGGCCGAGGTGATAGTCGGAGAGTGCCGGTTTTGGCTCCAATTAGCGCTTGCTGGAATTGGCTGAATGTCGTTCGGAAAACCGTTGCTTCCACTGTACTCCATGCCGCTTCTGGAGCCTTCATTGAGTACCAGCAGCGGCTTTTTTATTGGCTTTTCAGCATCTGTGATTCTTACTGATGCTTCTAGTGTGCCCCCTGATTGCCCTACCGTTTGCCCTACATCGCTTGGCACCTGGTTAGTTACCTCTGCATAGTCATCCTCAGTGACCTTTTCATAGTGACGCTCGGCAACTGCTTGGCTGTGACCAAACCATGCGTTCAGCGCCGCACTGCGTACACCCTGACGCGGCGTACCACATTTGTTTAAAAAATCGCGCGGCCCCGTGTGGGACCTTTTGTTATCTGACGCCGTGCGTTGGATCGAGTGGGTTATCTTTCGAATACAAGCGTCTTCTCTAACGGGTCCGCTGAGCCACCCTCCCATTCGAGCCTAATCTCTTGGCCCGCCATGGCAGTGATCGCCTTTCGAATACCCTCGCTGGTCAGGCGAAGTTTTTCACCGTTGACCGTAGTGATGTGCGTGCCCGGATGCAGTCCCGCTGCGGCAGCTGGCGAATTGTCCCAAACAACCGCAACGGAGATTTGCTTATCAAATGCCAACGAGAACCCAAACGAAGGTCGCATGAGTGGCCCGTCTGCGCATTTCAAAAAGAAGGCGGTATTAGATTGCAAATCGAAAGTCACGATGAAATGCTCAAGAAGGCGTGCACCAATGAGACTAGGAGCAGAGGCCCGCCCCATGGCTGCAACTCGCCCCAAATCCAATTCGCCGATCGACACTGTTTTCAATTCTGCTTGAAGCTGCTGGCGATCTGGGGCTTGACCACCTAAGGATCCCCCAGCAGATCCGTTGCCGGTGATCGTGCCGCCAACGCCTCCAGCCTTGATTGCTCCGTTGAAATCGGCTGGTGAGATCGCGAAACACGTGGGTGATCCAGTGTCAAAAATTGCCTTGCTTCGCGCATGAGGGGCGAATCGAACGTCCATTATCGGAGCATGTGGATATCCAAAATCATAAAGCCTGATCTTGGTGGCACCTTTTATGTTCGGCAACGTTGTTACGTCCTGACTATAACGCAAACGCAAGTTCTTCAAATCAATTTGCCAGGCACCCAGCTTTAGTAATTCCGATCCCAGAACCCCGTCTCCAATGAAATAACTCAATGCAGCAGAGGCTTGGAAATCTGCGGCAAACATCGGCACATTGCTAAATTCTACTCCCCCAAGTTTCAAACGAGATTGCACAATTTCGCTTTCAATGATCACGCCGTGAGCATCCATCCCTTGGCTTCTGCCGATGGTCTCCAGCCCCAGTTCCTTGACTAGAGCTGAGCTGATCATGGATGGGGATCCCGTATCGACGACGAAACGTCTCGGCTTTCCACCAAGGTCAACAGTGACATACTGTTTGGTTCCTCTAACGGTCAGAGGAACATCGATTGTTTTCGTTGGGCCAACGAGTTTCGGCCCTTCAGTCATCCACTTTGGTGGCGCCTCTTGTGCCAATACAGTTCCTGCCGATAAGACGAGAAGACCGAATATGCGAGAAACGCAATTCACCATGATTAATCTTTCATTTAGATAATGTCTAAAATCACCCGGTCGCGCCGAGTGATTGTCCATATCAACCAGCTCAGCTTGCACTTTCTGCTTTTTATAGCGAAGCGTGATAACTCTTGCAGGCTTCTGGTTTTCGTTGATTAGAGTCAAAAGCTGTTAACCAGAAGAAAAACCGCACCTCTGCGGTGGTACTCGGACTAACGAGGACTGTCACATCCAGCGGCTGGTTACGATCCCTCGTCCAGTAGAAAGGCTTTTGCGGTGGGTGTATCCGCGTCTTTCCACCCGTAGAAAAGGAGCATGCCCTCGACCCGCGTTCCGTCGGGGCGGACGACAGGTTGAACGTGATTGAATCGCCAGCCGGGGTATTGTTTTGGACCAGGGGTCAAGTCACGGTGCATGGCCCAGGTCTTACCTTTGTCTTTTGAAATCCAGTGCTCGACGGTCCCACCGCCGCGGCCGTCCATGTAGCCGCCCTCCAGGTAATCTTGCCCGGTGATTAGGTAGGTGTGGATGTTCCCGTCGTCGTCGTGAACCATATACCCGCCGTTCCAGTTGTGATTCGAATCGTGGATACGGGTCTGTCGCCACTTACCGTTCTCACGGCAGACGTAGTAATAGCCGTGCGATTTCAAGTCGCCTTCTGAAAGGATATGCAGGAACGTCGGCTCGCCATCCGCGTCAAGGGCGATGACGGGAGGGATGCCCGCGCCGCGCCAATCGGTGTCCCAGATCAGACACTTTTCCTTTGAGTAGGCGAGATCGATAGGCGTTCGGAGCGTCTCGCCGTCAGCGTTCGTGACCCTGTGGGTCCGCAGGTCGATCTTCACGTAATGCAGGTTGTACTTCCAATCCTGATCGACGTTCTGCTTGTAGCGAGGGTTGAAGAGCCGATCGGGAGTCTTCTTTGTTATGTAATCATCGTAGTCTGTATAGACCATGTGTAGATACCTGCCGTCCCTGCTCGGCAGGGCGGTGCGGTATGACGACCAGTCCGTCTTGCCTTTACTGTCAAGGTCGACCACATCTCGCGGCGGGCCGACCCACGTCTTGCCGTTGTCTTCGCTGATTCGGTACGTCCACGAACTGGTGTGGCCGTTGGTACGGTAGGCCATCACTTCTTTCTGGTCGTAGATGCGGTAGACGGTCGGGTACGACAATTTCGGCGCGATCTGCGGGGCGGTCTTCCAGACGATCTTCTCGGTTCTTGAAGTCACCGGTCGCGCGGAAATCAGGTGTGTGCCGGGTGTTCTGTGGCAGCCATAGAGAACGTGCAAATGATCATCTTCGTCAGCCCAGATGACCGGGCTGTAATGGTGATCCGACGACCACGACCCAAGCTTCGTCGATTCGGAAAAGCGACGGGTTTTCGGGTCATATGTGATCAGCGTCGGCCGCGCATCACCGCGACCGTTGCGGGTGGGCCTGGCTTCGCCGTTGTAGACGATATACACACGCCCGTGCAGCAGTACCGACTGCGGTCGCTGCCGCGCGTCGTAAAGCATGTTTCGCTTTCCATCAATGCCGAAGGGCAGGATCGCCCCCGGCCCAGATGCGGGTTCCGCTTCGGCTATCCTTTTCGGTGTAGGTCGACTCACTCGGAAATTCGCATAGCGTGCTGAGCGGGTAAACATATGCCGCAGTCCGATGCGTCCTTCGCTGATCACGGGTAGTTCCGCATTATTCATGTGGCAATAGACGACTCGATCAGGATTTTCGACCCGCATATAGAGATCACGGTCTTTCTTGATGACCGTGATGTGGTGCTTCACTCCAGTGGCGAATAGTTCAGGCGTGAAGTAGTCCGGCTTCAGGTCCGTGCCTTTCAGCCCCTGCTTATCAGGAATGTAGCGGCGGCCACGGATGTATTTCTTATCGCCAACCGCATAGCTGATGTGATAAGCATGCATGTGGTTGTAATAGGTCTTCATAGAAGGCACCTTCCGTAGATCACTCCACTTTGAGATGTCTTGTGCGTAAGGGCACTTGCCGCTCCCCGTCGCCTGAATGTAGAGAATGTTGACACAATTGCGGGCCTCATCGAGCCGGGTGTATTCGTATTCGATCTTCAGGTCGCCCTCAAAGCTGTCCTTTGTCCACAGCACCATGTGATGGGCATCGTTCTTGAATTCTGGTCCGGCCGTCAGAGTCATGCCCTCCGGGCTGTTCGTCACGCTGCCGACTTCGCCATCAAGAAACCACTTCGCCTTCCAATCCTTCGTACAGGGATCACTAAACGCTTCCGCCCACTCAGTTTCCGCGGCCGCAGTTTCGAAGGCGGTCTCGCCCGGAGCGGGATCGGGTGTTGGCTCATCGGCCATCAAATGGGTGGCGAGAAGAAAGCAGGCGACGAATGCGGGAAAACCGCATGTCACTTTCGGAGTCATCATAGAAATCTCGTGGTGTTTCATGTTAAAGGTTCGCACTTTAATCTGGACACGCTTATGTATTCCTTGTTCTTTGCCGAACGCCTCAGATGAGAGTTTTGCGAGGTGCGGGCAAACACTCTCCGACTGTTGGCTATATCGAAACCAACCTATGGTGCGGTGGAAATTAGCGTAAGACGAAATCAGGCACCGGCAACCAGCGAGAGCTTATATTTACAGTGAGTATAGAGAAACACCCTAAGTGACACCAAACCGGACAGCCTGCGTGGCATTGAGCCCGCTGCCAGATCGGTGCCCAATACAGCGAGCAAATAATCTGAATGGGCTATCTAAGACCAAGCCGATGTAAACCTCATTCGATGAAACACTTCAGGACACCAAGCACCTGTGATCGCTTCTTAGGTTCGATGCCAGACCAAAGCTCAAGCAATTCATCCGTTTGAGGATCATACTGCAAGGAAGTTTGCCCTACCAAGTGGCCTACCAAACTTGCTTTGGATTGTTTTGCCAATGAATTGCCGAGTGCATTCGAATCCTCTGGGGTGTACTTAACCAAGCTGCTTGATCCATCAGGATCCATCACGACCCCGGATTCACCGGGGTTTTTTCGTTTCGTGGCTTCTCTTGGGGAACTCTGACACCCTTGTGATGGTCCCCCCAATGGTCCCCCGAGTTGCTTCGGGGAAACGCTGGTGATTTCGAACGGATGTGACGCCAAGCGAGGTCGATGCTCGCAAGTCGCGTCTTCTTGAGCTCTGGCGTGACCATGAGCGATTCTCGGCCTCGCAATTACTGCTGGACCTCAAGGATCTGTTGAGGGCAGAAGTGATTCAGTTCAGTACAAAGGCTCACAGGGGGGCACATAAGCATGGTGCTGAAAGGGTTCGCCGGCCAGTAAAACCCAAGCCTTTTTCGCCGGGATCAATTTCGAATGCTTCTACGTTCGCAACATAATCCTGCAACTCTTGATTCATTCTTCAGTCCCCGTGAGTGAGTTCAAAAGGATTCAGTGGTTCAGTCAAAAGCTTTCTGCAATTCCAAATATTCACGATCCTCTTCACTGACAACACGAATCTCCACCATGATCGTTTCTCCAGATTCCGTAAGAAGCTGGACTTTGCCACGTGGATCTGAGCGTTCTGTCGTGCTGCGTTGCAGCAAAACACGTGAAACTTCGCGTATTCAGAAAACATCATTCCAAAACATAGTCACTGGCGACGGTGTCGATCTCATACATCCGTCCTGCAGACGTTGACTCGGCAGGCACTTCAGAGAGATTAAGATGGCGTTTTCCGCTCGCCCGCTCGACAACAATCTTAACCTGGTTGAGTTTTCCGGGGATTGCATAATCGTTGAATCGTCCTTCTTGATCAGTGAGAACAGGACTTGCATTGGGGAAGAGTTTGTTAACCTCGGTCTTTGGTGAATATACAGTGACGAATGCCTTGGGAAGCGGCATTCCATTGACCCGAATGCGACCGATGACCTTGATCGCCTTTTCAAGCTTTAAAGTAATTGGCTGTCTGGCATCCACAGTGGGTGACAGTTTCTGCCACGCCGTACTGTACCGGTTTAGCCGGTCGTCAACCTTCCGCTCGTACGCCTCGCGTTTGGTGGGTTGTTTCGGTGCTTTGTCGTAGAGTTCAATAGCTTCATCGATCGTGATCTCGGGACGCGAAACACGAACCGCCGCAAGTGACCAGGAAACATCTCTCAACACGAGTTTGCACTGACCGTTAGCGTCGGTGGTCTGTGATGGAGCCAGCTCCGTAGGGACTTGATACGTCTTGTTTAGTTGCTGTACGTTTGCCAGATAGAGAGCCCGCACCTCCGCCCCCTCCGCTGGGTTGCCGTCCTCGTCCAAAACTCGCACCGTGATTTGACGAAGCGTTTCCGAGAACACAGAAGTAGGAAACAGGCAAAGAATGGAACCAACGGCAAAAAGCGTCATGCGTGACTGCATAAGGATCTCCCATTTAACAAAAGGTTTTGCAACTGGCGTGAGCGAAAACCAGACCAACTGAAAAAGCTTGAATGAGCTAGACGTTCCTGCGGGGCACATCGGCTCCAATTCGTGGATTGGTTTTGCAGCGTGCCTACACCATTGCATAGACGACAACAGACTCCTCTGATTATACAGCACCTTATACAGCACCCGACGCGTCACAATCAAATCGAACGCTCACCAATTCATTGACCTGCTATCAAGCACGCCTGTACAAATTACGTTTTGTGGCATTGCCGCCGGCAATCATCTGACCTCCCCCCAATAGAATTGCACCATTGTGAGTGAGAGAATCTTGCTCGGGCGAACTGCCCGGAAAGGACTTGCAGAATGCCTCAGAAACGTCACGCAGCGGATCAGATCGTTGCCAAGCTTCGTAAAGCCGACGTAGATGTCTGCAAGGTGTTGACACAGTTCCTTGGCTGCAAATTTGATGTTGACTGCGGCTAGGGTGTAGTGCCGCATGAGGCGTCAACTGGGTTGCATCGCCTCCGATGGTCTCGTTGTTAAATTCCGGAGTTAAAGCAGGACCTTGCTGCATATGCGGCAGGCTGTGTTCTTCCGGCTTCGGCTACGCCTCAGCCTCCAGAACACAGCCGCTTTACCAACCCTGATTCTCTCACTCAACTTGGTGCAAAGACTGGGGGGTAGTCATTCAATCCATGACGCCGTTCTAGTGCCACAGAACAGGAAAAGAGAAGCGAGGACTTTGCTGGGAAAGATACTCGAAGAACAGGGTATGAGGGCGGCTGATGACGAAGGATTACTGTAGGAAAATATAATTAATTACACTTCCATAACTTTTAAAAATAATAAAACAACCAATAAGACAAAACGTCCTTTATAGTGTCAGAGCTAAATTGGCTATTATATGAACCAAATTAAGTTGCCATAGTTTCAACTCGCGGGAGTTTTGAAAGCCGCATCATGAGATACATCATTCCCTGCATCCTCCTAGCACTCACCACCTGCCTCTGTGCAGACGAGCCAAAGAGCAAAGCCCTACGCAAGTACGAGAACGAGGTAGAGATTCTTCGTAAGCAAGGTCAGGCTGCAATCAAACGCTTGGAAGGAGTGTTTGAGAAGGAAGTCGAGAAGTTACGGGAGAAGACACTGACGGCTTTACAGGAAGAACTCGATGCCGCTCTGGAAGGCAAGGACCTTGATAAGGCTGTGGCACTGCGGGAAGCGATTAAGGCTTTTGAGGGTGCAGAGGCTTCGGGCTTGGCGGCCAAGGCGGAGGTTGCGAGCCAGAAGAAGATTAGGAAGCGTATCCCGCGAACAGCAATGAAATTTGAGGGGCATCACTATGCAGTCAACACTGCACCAAGGACTTGGCATGTCGCAAGAGATAACAGTGAGACTCTCGGTGGACATTTGGTGAGAATTGAATCGGCGGAAGAATTGGCTTTTGTGGCTGCACTTGTCAAGCGGGTCGCTTCGACTGGTATACACTGGATTGATGGCTCCGACGAAATCCTGGAAAACGATTGGCGTTTCTCAAATGGGCAACCAATGACATTTGCCCCTTGGGGGATTGGAGAACCTAGGGGCGGTGAGGTTGAACACCACGCGGTACTGATGGACACAATGGCCTTTGGTGACACACGTGCTGGCGTGCGTCTCCCCTACATCATCGAGTGGGACGACTAAAACGCCCACACAACCAGTAGTCACGCTGCATCAATCCTAACGTCTAAGTCATCAATGACTGATCAACCGAACCCATATAGCCAGCCGGATGAGAGTAGTGTGGTGCCTATCGGTGAGGGCAATATAGCAAGAGGTCGGCGTAGAGTTTGGTTCTGGCTCGCGATGGGCTGTGTCGTTCCGCTTGCACTCATTGGGCTTGCGACACTTGGGCTTATGGTTTGGGTGCTTGTTAACCTTGATGAACTTAACAGTGTCTGACTCACTCAATCACCCCCGCCCATTTTGTAGCCGCCCCACACCACCACTAGTTCAGCAATGGCGGATAAACTGCTCGCAAGCAAAGACAACACACGCCCCTGTGGTAATCCCATGAGATACATCTTCCCCTGCATCCTCCTAGCACTCACCACCTGCCTCTATGCAGACGATCCAAAGAGCA
>JAAXIK010000123.1 GCA_012270385.1 Rubripirellula sp.
AAAAAGGAAACAGCGTGACCGCCATTACGAGATAATTCGCGGGAACCATCACCACTAATCCGATGAAAGGAAAGAAGAGAAGGGACATCGGATTCGCCTCTTGGCTTCCATTCATTCCTGAGGACTGATAGATAAAACCCATCACCGTCACAGAGAGGATGGTCAGAATGGGACCTGTCATCGGGCAGACCCCTAAGGCGATCCAAAACCGATGATCTGACCCTGTATCCGTTCTCGTACCCCTTTTTTCCTTCAAGGTGGGTGAAAGATCAGAGGGTGGCGAATAAGGGTTTTCTTGCATGATCGCGACGCTGAATGATGATCTGGAGATTAGGGATTCCGAAACGGTATCCCGTCGATTGGTGTGCGGTGTGATCTTGGTGTACAGTTATCTCCGGGAAAGGCCTCTGAGGGCCATCATAAGAGTGTTCATGCTGGGTCATATTGACCCAAATCGTAGGTTGATGAGACGCGGTACATTGCTCCTTGCGATCTGATTGTATCAACCGGCTTCATGGACATGTCCTGTAATTCTAGTGATGTAAAGGAAGTGTTTTCATGGAGCCAACAGTTTTTCGGAGCCAGTGGATTCGTCTGGTCATGCTGGCCGCAGTTGTCATCGCTCTGAAGTCGAATCACTTGGTTTCGGCTTCTGATCCAACAGAGAATTCTGAAGGAAATCAACCACCCAAAAGCGTTCTTTTTATCTTAGTTGATGACCTAGGTTACATGGATATTGGTGCTAACAATCCAAATACGTTTTATGAAACTCCAAATATCGACAAGCTTGCTGCGAGCGGGATGCGTTTTACTGATGGATATGCAGCTAACCCCGTTTGCAGTCCGACTCGATATAGCATCATGACGGGGCGTTACCCTTCTCGGGTGGATGCAACGAATTTTTTCTCTGGGCGACGTTCTGGAAAATTTAATCCCGCTCCTCTGAACGACCGGATGCCATTGGATGAAATCACCATTGCAGAAGCGCTAAAGGAACATGGTTACCAGACGTTCTTTGCTGGGAAGTGGCATTTGGGTCCGACCGAAGAATATTGGCCCACCCAGCAAGGCTTCGATGTGAATCGTGGAGGCCACAGGGGTGGTGGGCCATACGGTGGTAAGAAGTACTTCTCGCCCTATGAAAATCCAACTTTATCCAATGGGCCAGAAGGAGAGCATCTTCCTGATCGTTTGGCTCGTGAGACCTCGGAATTTATAGAAGAGCATCGCAATGAACCCTTTTTGGCCTATTTGTCTTTCTATTCTGTTCACACACCTTTAATGGCTCCGAAAGATTTAGTTGCAAAATACCAAGCGAAAGCAAAGAAGCTTGGTCTGAGTGACGAGAATGCCTTCGCAGAGGAAGAGCAAGTGTTCGGGGACAAGCCGAGACGTGTTCGGATTCAGCAAAACCACGCGGTCTACGCTGCGATGGTGGAAGCCATGGATCGAGCTGTCGGTAAAGTGCTGAATCAAATCACCAAACTGGGTCTCGATGATTCAACGGCGGTATTCTTTATTGGTGACAATGGTGGATTGAGTACGTCAGAAGGTTCTCCAACTTCTAATCTTCCATTCCGTGGCGGAAAGGGCTGGATTTATGAAGGAGGGATTCGAGAGGCTTTTTTAGCTCGTTGTCCAGGTGTAACGACTCCCGGTAGTGTTTCCTCCGAACCGGTATGTAGCACCGATTTTTATCCAACGATCTTGGAATATTGCGGCTTGCCACTGAAGCCTGATCAGCATCTTGACGGGCAATCTCTGGTTCCGCTGATGAGCGGAGAGGAAAAATTGAGTCGTGAGAATTTATTCTGGCATTACCCACACTACAGTAACCAAGGTGGGTTTCCTGCTGCCGCGTTGCGAAATCGGGATTGGAAGTTGATTGAAAGATTTGAGGAAGGTCGAGGTCATCTATATCACCTCAAGGATGATACCGGAGAGAGAAATTATCGATCGAGAGATTTTCCAGACCGAGTCATGAGAATGCGAGAGAATCTGCATCGGTGGTATCGAGAGGTTGATGCAAAATTTTTGCAACCAAAAGATGGCCAGCAGCCATGGAGACCCTGAGTATCTGAAGTGGGTTTCGCGCATACACACGATTCTTGTCATTCCTTCTAAGAGAACCTGATATGTTCCGTATGGGTCTGTTTACCTTGCTCTTTTGCTTGCACGGCAATTACCTTTTCAAAGCTACTGGTGAGGAAGTGTTTCATCTCAAGCTCCAGACCCAAGTCAAATCTGAAAATGAAGGGTTCTACTCAATTTTGCACCGCAAGGAAAAGTGGTCTCCGAATCAGACTGCGATCATCGTGTGTGATGTTTGGGATTATCATCATTGCTTCAATGCAGTGAAGAGATTGGGGCAATTTGCTCCACGTCTGAATGAAGTCATTGCTGAGGCACGCCGACGTGGTTGTGTAGTCATTCATGCACCGAGTGATTGTATGGACGCATATAAAAAGCATCCTGCACGCTTGCGTGCGGCGCAGACCCCAAAGGCTGAAGTGTTACCTCATGAAATCACACAATGGTGCAGTCAAATCCCCGCAGAGGAGATGGCGGTTTATCCCATCGATCAATCCGATGGCGGTGAAGACGATGACCCAGTGGAGCATGCAAATTGGGCGAAACAACTTGAAGAGTTGGGGCGAAATCCCAAGATGCCCTGGAAACGACAGCTTGAAACCATCGAGATTGATGCTGAATGGGATTACATCAGTGATCAAGGAGATGAGGTTTGGAGCATTCTGGAAGCACGCGGCATCCGAAACGTGATTCTTACTGGAGTTCACGTCAATATGTGTGTGCTCGGTCGCCCCTTTGGCCTGCGACAACTCGCACGCAACGGCAAAAACGTCGTCCTGATGCGTGACATGACCGATTCAATGTACAACCCAAAGCAATGGCCTTATGTGAGCCACCATGAGGGTACACGCAGAATTATCTCCCATATTGAACGACATGTTTGTCCAACACTTACCAGCGATCAAATCATTGGCGGTGTTCCGTTTACTTGGGCGAAACCCGAGCAGCCGGATGAGAATACCCAATCAAACAAACAAGATCACGATTCTTATCCGAACGACGCAAGGAAGCATTGGGTCAAGATCAGGCTTAACAAGAAGCCATTTGAACCGAGAGGTAAACCGCAGAGAGAGGGTGAGGTTACCTGGTTTAGCAGAGTGTTGAAGGTGCCTGATGGGAAAAAGTTGCAGTTAGCATTGCCCAGTGAATCCGGCAGTGATGCTTGGTTAGATGGCGTTTCATTCAATCGGTGTTTGTCAGGTGGTGGATTAGATATCTTTGCAATGGAGTCAATTGAAGAAGTTTCTAATGACTATCATTTGATCGCGATTAAGACTCGTCATCCAGAGATGATGACGGCTCCATTTTTGTATCTGGGGCAAGAGGAGATGGAGTTGTTAGGGGGTTGGGAGTATCGGATTGCAGGGCAAGATGTGGAGTCGTTGCGGCAAATCCCCTTGCCTGCAAAATTTGGCGGTTCTCCTGATGTTGTCTTTGAATCGGTTTTGCCGAAACATATCCCTCGGACTGTCACCAAGCCGTTTGAATTTACAAGCGGAATTGAAGGGCCTGCATGTGATTCAAAAGGGAATGTGTATGCCGTCAATTTAGGGCGTCAGGGGACCATCGGTATGGTGTCGCCCGAAGGCGTTGCGAGCGTGCTGGTTGATTTACCAGAGGGGAGTGTCGGGAATGGTATTCGATTTGATTCGATGGGCAATATGTACGTTGCGGACTACACGCGACATCAGATTTTAAAGGTCAATACCGAAACCGGCGACACCACTGTGCATGCGCACGAGCCAAGAATGAATCAACCCAATGATCTGGCGGTCGCAGCTGATGGATTGACACTTTATGCAAGCGACCCCAATTGGCAAAAGGGTGACGGGCAGATTTGGAAAATTGATCCAGATGGAACGTGCACCGCGGTGGCGAAGGGAATGGGGACCACCAACGGGATCGAAGTTAGTCCGAATGGCAAGATCCTCTACGTTAACGAAACCAAGCAAAGAAAGATCTGGAAATTCAAAATCGGAACTGATGGTCAGCTAGAAAGTAAAACACTCTTCAAGGAGTTTGTAGACCATGGAATGGATGGAATGCGATGTGATATCGATGGTAATCTTTATGTGACCCGCTATGGAAAAGGTACCGTTGTCAAGTTAAGTCCCCAAGGGAACATCTTAACGGAGTTCAATGTGCTCGGTATGCGTCCCTCCAATCTTTGTTTCGGTGGCCCAGATCGAAGCACGCTTTATGTGACGGAGGTTGAGTATCAGCGATTGGTCTCAATCCGCGTTGCTCGTCCCGGTCGAGAGTAGGAAGTGTCTTCGGTCACTTTGGTGAAGTGATCTAGGATGAAATGCTGACAAAATCATGCCATTGGTAGCCATCCGGTAATTCTTCCGTCGCCGAGAATTCTAGGTGAAGGATGCGTCGGTGTCGTTTGTTCCCTTCGATTGAGGCTCCACTGCCATGGGTCAGGAGTGGTCTCATCGCCATCACCTCGCCTTTGACAGCCAATATCGTTTCGGCGTTGACGAGCCCTTCTCCTTCACTATCACTGCTTTCATGTGATCCGGGTATCACCTTGAGTGGCCCGTTCTCATCGGTTACTTCATCAAGATGAATTCGCAATGTCAGCATCTGCCGCAGGATTTCGTCAGCTGCAACGACGTGAGGGACTCCCGCCTTCACAGTGGGACGGGAGAAATACTTTGAGGCTCCACGATTTGAATCCACCGCGATCGCCGTGTCTTTGTGCCACATCAGCGACCAAGTTCGGTCAGGTGGCTTATCAAAATAGAGGACACGAACGAGCCCAAAACCATGACCCAATTCATTTCGCAGAAAAGATTTCAGAAACCCTTGCTGCCAAAATTCTCTAACTAGGTCGATGTGCTGCAGGAGATTGCGTGCTGCGTATATCTGGCCGCGACTCTTGCTCGCCCAACTACTTTTTTCTTCTTGGATGAAAGCGGTTTCAAATTGGGTAAGCATTTCGCTGATTACGGAACGCGGGACCAAATCAGGTAGCATGCAGAATCCCTGTTCCGCTAGCTTTTTTGACGCCCTGTCTTGTTCAGTAGTCAGCATGGGAATGATCGGGGAAAACGAATGCAAGCACTTATCGCGATGTAACGGGGGATGGGGTGAGGTACATCTTGCTCTACCCAAAAAAGTTTTACTTTAGCCGCCTGTCATGCCTTCGAAGATCTTTCTTTGTTCTATCAACGCTTGAAGCTTGTCCTGAGGATTTGTTCTTGCTTCAAGAAGAATCCATCCAGAGTATCCAATCCCGGTAAGTAAGTTCATCAGTTTTGGGTAGGGATAGCTTCCCTCATTCAGTTCGCGAATGTGAACCGTGTCACCGAAGCGTGCGTGAACCATCGCAAAGTTGGCTTCAAGCCCATCACCGGATAGGTCGACATCGTTCGAGTTCCAGCAGATCTTTGCATTCGGATGATCAGCCACCTTAAAGATATCACGAATGACCGGGAGTTCGCTTGTCCCACGTCCGTGCACTTCAACTCTAATTTGCTGTCCGTATCCTTCCCCATAAGCTGCAACAAGGTTAAGTGCTTCTCCAATCTGTTCGATGGTCTTGGTTTTCTCGACTCCTTTCGGGAATCCATTCGGTTTCACCTTAACCCCTGTTCCACCGCAGTCGTGCATCAGTTCGATGTATCGCTTAGTGAGTTCAATATTTTCATTTAGTTTTTTCTCATCGTTTTCATGGTATTGTGCGTTGGATCCATAACCCACTAACTCAACAGGACTGTCAGCAAATAGGCTGCGGACTTCTTTCCGCTCTGATTTGGACAATGTGGGTTCTACGCCATGTGCGTGCTCCGTTCGAAGTTCCACACCCTGGATGCCCGCTGCTTCACAGGTTGTAAGCAGTTCTCTGAGTTTCATGTCTTTCCCCCAAAGGTAGGTGACCAAGCCGAGCTTCATCAAGGATTGGCGTTTTGGGGATGAGAGAACTTCATCGACTGGGAGTAAGGAAGTGAGGCACCCTGAAAACAAGGATGCCTTCACGAATTGTCGACGGGAACTCGATCTGTCTGGCTGTTCAGTCATAAGAGTCTTCATTGGAGCTTGCTGGATTTCAGTATTCAAATCGTTCACGAATCAAAGCTATGAATCCTCTGGAAGGGGAAACGGACGGAGTCACCCGGGATTCTGTTGGGATGCAATAATGGCAGGATTTCGCGATCCTACTTGGCCATACCATAGCGGATCAGATTTTCGTTTGGAAGTTTTGACGTTTGCAATGATTGGATTAGGTCAGGTATTGTGTGTCGAGATGATTTCATGTTCAGCGGCCTAAAGTTCGTGCTGCTGCGATTCATTTTCTCAACTCGTAGTGCGTTTTGTGAGTAGCGTATCCAAAATCTTTGGGGATGTTGTGAGTTGTATTCTTTCACCTTCATATGGCGGGGTCTTCATGCGCGGTCTAGGGCTCTCTTGCTTCTTTCTGTTTTTAGGTGGTGTGGTCAATTCTCAGGAAATCGTGGCACATCGTGGTGCATCATATGATGCGCCTGAAAATACTTTGTCCGCTTTTCGCCTTGCATGGGACAAGCAGGCAGATGCAGTTGAAGGAGATTTTTATCTGACCGCCGATCAAGAAATAGTCTGTATTCATGATAAGGATACGAAGCGCACTGCCCCAAATCAGCCGGTCTTTTCCGTTGCAGACTCTACTTTGGATCAGTTGAAGACCCTTGATGTGGGAAGTTGGAAAAATCAGCGTTTCGCGGGTGAACGAATCCCCACCCTGGGTGAAGTTCTCTCTGTCGTACCAAGCGGAAAGAAGATCTTGATTGAGATCAAGTGCGGTAAGGAAATCGTGCCGGAATTGAAGTCGCAATTAAGTCAATGCACTCTCGCGAATGAACAGGTGGTGATCATTTGCTTTGACCCACATGTAGTGCATGCAGTGAGGGAGGCGATGCCACAGTACAAAGCAAATTGGTTGACAAGTTATCGCGAGGATAGATCAAAAGGACGTTGGCTTCCTCAAGTCGATCAGGTGATCGAGAAACTCAAACTGTCAAATGCCTCGGGGCTGGGTACGCAGGGAAGAAGAAGTGTTGTGGATGAGGCATTTTGTAAAGTGATTGATGACGCGGGGTACGAAAAGCATGTGTGGACGGTTAACGACGCGGATGAGGCGAAGTACTATTCCGGACTTGGCTTTCAATCCATCACCACGGATCGACCAGCCTTCATAAGAGCTGCCATTCAAGCCGATTCACTTGGATCAAAAGAGAAGCCTCGACTCAAGTATCAAGTTGAGCGTCAAGTTGCGAGGAATGGATACGATGGGAAAGAGTGCTGGGTGCACGCAAGGTCGGGTGTCGTGCGTGAGCAGACTGAAGATGGGATATCGCAGATTGTCCTTACCTCCCAGCTTTTAGATGTGAAAGGGTCCGATACGTTCTCAGCCATCAGTTCAGCCAGCAGTCTAAATGGTGGAGAGACCTGGTCAGAGCTCGTTCCCCAGAAAGGTTTCGCAAGGTGGCAACTTGGCGAGCAAATGGAGGAAACGATCTGTGATTTTGTCCCTGTTTGGCACCATGCTACCCGGAAGCTTTTGGGGACTGGCCAGTCAGTTCGTTATCAACACGGTAAAGTCATGAAAGTTCGGCCAAGGTATACGGCATACTCCACCTACGACCCAGCCTCACTGTCTTGGAGCACGCCGAAACAACTTGAAATGCCTGATGAACCCCGTTTCCGAAATTGCGGAGCTGGAAGTGTTCAGAGATTTGATGAGCAGGATGGGGCCATTTTATTGCCAGTCTACTTCAAGGTGCCAGAATCGAACGACTATTCGGTAACCGTGTGCAAGTGTTCTTTTGACGGTACCGATTTGCGTTACCTTCGGCATGGTGATGAAATGACTGTCAAGGGCGGTCGAGGGCTTTATGAACCCTCGATCGCAAAGGTAAATGACAGATATTTCTTAACACTTCGAAATGATGCCACTGGATATGTTTGCTCCAGTAAAGATGGTTTAACCTTTTCGGAACCCAAGCCTTGGACCTTTGAAGATGGACAGAGCCTTGGCAACTACAACACTCAACAACACTGGGTCCGGCACAATGAAGATCTTTATTTGGTCTACACGAGACGTGGTGCAGATAATGATCACGTCTTTCGTCATCGTGCGCCGCTGTTTATGGCTGAGGTGAATCAAGATTCATTGACGATCAAACGTGAGACGGAAATCGTTCTGGTAGCTGAGCGAGGTGCCCGTTTGGGCAACTTTGGTGTCATGGAACTTGACGATTCAACCACATGGGTTGTTGTCAGCGAGTGGATGCAAACTTGGAAGCAATCCTCGGTAATCCTTCCCGTGGATAATCCTCACGGGGCAGATAACAGTATTTTTATTGCCAAAATCAAGTGGAGCGAGTTCTGATGGGACCAGCACTCGTTCTCTATTGAATTGAGAATCCAAATCAATCGATGATTTCAAAAATGGCTTCGACCTCCACCGCAACTCCCGTGGGCAAAGCGGCGAAACCAACAGCGCTCCTTGCATGATAGCCATCGGAATCCTTACCGAAGATCTGGTGTGCGAGGTCGGAAGCTCCATTAATAACAAGATGTTGGTCGGTGAAATCCGGAGCTGAATAAACCATTCCAAATAGCTTAATCACACGTAAATTGTCGAGCGTGCCGTGAGTGGCATGGACACTGCGTAAGATTTTTTTCATGCAATCCTTTGCTGCTTCATATCCATCGTCCACTGAGAGATCCTTGCCGAGGATGCCCTTTAGATCACTCACATGACCTGATGTGATTAAATGGTTACCGCTCTGGATACAGAGATTGAGGTACCCTTTTTCCTGCGGCTCGAGAGAGACTCCCAATTCAATGGCTTTTGCTTGTGCGCTCATAGCTTGAAATTTCCTTGTGTTAAGCTTTTTTCGGGCTTTCAAATTGTAATATTG
>JAAXIK010000070.1:0-3136 GCA_012270385.1 Rubripirellula sp.
GAATTGATTCGAGAACTCGCGGCAGCCAAAGCCAACCTCGAGTCACTGCAGGATGAACTGGAAAGGTCACCACACAACTGGAAACCGTCCGGGAACAACGTCCCAGTCTGATCAGTACAAGACAACCGGAAGCTCAAAGCGAACTCGAAGCGACAAGAACCGAGCTTCTCAATCCTGATCTTTCTGCGGAAGCGACGGCGCCGGGAAGAGTGGCGGACCGAACCGTTCTGTTGGCCCAAGAAGTCAAACTCTTGGCTGAATTGGAAATGCTGAAAAAAGAGCAGATCAGCACGACAGCCCGCGAAGAACTGCTGGAGGCCCGGCAGGAGTCATTAACGCGTCAGGTGGAGAATAGCACCGCACTGACCAAGACACTGCAGAACCTCGAAGAAGCAATCATGAAACAAGAGGCTCAGGAAGCTGAGTCCGTGGTTAGCTCGATGAAGGATACGATCGCCGAGGACGACCTTCAGGGGCAGGAACTGGTTGCGGAGGTGACCGCGCTCACCGAACAGTTGGATCGAGTGGCCGGTTACAGCTCGCAAATTGAAGAAGAGCAGGCTGACGTTGCCAATCGGCTGAAACGGCTCAACGAAGAGTATCAACGCTTATCGAAAGAGTTCGAAGTCGAAGGCATCGGTGCGGCTATGGTTCAAGTCGCTTTTCAACTACAAGAACGAATTCTTGATCCGAACATCTATGCATTACCCCGAGCGACCTCGCTTCCCGCAGCAGACGATGTGCGACTCGATTCGATTCGCATTGACCAGAAACTCCGAGATAACATTTACACGGAAAAGCGATGCGCCAGTCGGGACTCTGAAAGCATCCCAAAGATCGTCGAGACGCGCCGGGAAATACTTGAAAAACTCAAAGCTCAATACAAACAACTTCTCCCTGCCGCGATTACCTTTCAGGCCAATCGTTATCAACTCGAACGGCGAATCACCGAGATCGAGGGAGACATTTCTGAGAAGCTCATTTGGCTTCGCAGTTCACCCACCATTGGCATCCGAGATTTTCTCAACCTGCCGGATGGCATCCGTTGGTGGTTCAGTTTGGAACACTGGAATGAGTTTTGTAGCGGTGTAAGAAATGCTTTTGATTTGAGTCCCATTCGGTTTCTCTCCTTTCTTACCCTGATCATCGGTCTGCTAGGTCTCAAGCCGAAAATGCTCAGCCGGATCATCGCAAGCGGTAATAAAGTGCGGCGAGTTTCCACTGACCGTTACATGCTCTCGGTCGAAGCACTCTTCTGGACAGCGTTATTCGCTGCACCCACCGCAATCATTTTCACCTTCCTCGGTTGGACGATGACGTATGCGGATGCTCCTAGCGCGTGGCTGCAAAGTCTTTCGAGTGGACTCACCACAATCGCTCGAATCACCTTCGTGATTTCGTTCACTGCGGAGATTTGCCGAACCAAGGGAATTGGCAACGCTCACTTTGGATGGAAGCAGGAAACCCTCGACTCCAACCGTAAGACTCTGTTCCGGTTTGGAATCGTCTACATTCCGGCAGGGCTCATCGCTTGCAGCACTCTGTATGGCGAAACATCAAGTTATGGCGACAGCATTGGTCGTATCAGCATGATGAGTGCCAAGCTCTGGATCTGTTTTCTTCTTTGGCAACAGTTTGGCGGAAAAAACGGTCTCGTGGCCGTTCTCAAAGAAACCCAGCCGCACCGACTGCTCACACGAACTCGCCTGCTCTGGTACCCGGTACTCCTCTGCAGTCCGCTCTTCTTCCTCATCCTGGCAGCTCGAGGTTACGTGATCGCATCGATCAACTTGAGTCACAGCTTCGCTGAAACCATCGGCGTGGTGGTGCTTGGAGATGTGATCTATTGGATGGTGCTGCGATGGTTCTCATTGCAAGCCAAGAAGCTCGCGGTAGCGGAACGACTCGAGCGGATTGCAGCCGCGCGTGAAGCAGCGGAAGCTGCTGGCGAATCCCAGGATGATGAGGAGAACAGTGAGACCATCGAAGTACCGCTTGAAGAAGATGAGTCACTGGATCTGGAAACGATCAGTCATCAGACCCGCAGTTTGGTGCGATCTTTAATCGGGATTGGTATCGTCATCACCGTTGCGTCGCTGTGGTCGAGTAGTCTCCCGATCGCGGAACGACTCCAGGGCTACCAAGTTCCACTCACGGACTTTGATCTCTTGGAAATCGTCAAAGGCATTTTGGTCTTTGGCATCACGTGGTTGGTGATCAAGAACCTACCGGGTGTTCTCGAACTATCCGTGCTTCGAGCTTCATCGATTGAAGCGGGGACGAAGTATGCGATCACCTCACTGTGCCGTTATGCCATCGGCGCGATTGGCTTATGGTTAATCACCAGCGTGCTGAATGTCGACTTCACGCAGTTTGGGTGGATGGCTGCCGCACTGAGTGTTGGTTTGGGATTCGGGTTGCAGGAAGTGATCACCAATTTTGTCTGCGGATTGATTTTACTTTTTGAGAGGCCCGTACGGATTGGAGATGTGGTCACCATTCAGGGAACGACCGGGACAGTGACCAAGATCAGGATGCGAGCGACGACGATTACGAACTGGGACCGTCAGGAGTTTGTCGTACCCAATAAAAGTTTGATTACCGATACGATCCTTAACTGGACTCTCAGCGCCTCGGTAAGTCGGATCGTCATTACTGTCGGTGTTGCTTACGGTACCGATACCGATAAAGCTCGTGAAATTCTTTTGAAAGTCTCGAATGATCATCCGGTGATCATGAATGACCCAGGACCTTTAGCCACGTTTGAGCAATTTGCCGACAGCACGCTGAATCTTGTGCTTCGTTGCTACGTTCCCGATCTCGGGTTCCGCCTGAGGACGACGTCAGAGCTCTACACCCAGATTTATCGTGCATTCAATGAAGCTGGCATCGAGATTGCGTTTCCACAGCAAGACATTCACATTCGCAGTGGGATCGAGCACTTGACCCACTCAAATGGCGACAAGAAGGCGGCGTAAAGACTTTACCCACGCTCTACCTTGGTGCATCATTTAGGGAGGTATCCATCCACCCATTGAATGAGCCACCCAATGCCAGACACAGCCCGCACGTTGCTACCTGCCGCCTGGGACGTCCCCCAAAAGTTTCGAGATCGACGCGGGCAGTCGGTGGGACG
>JAAXIK010000070.1:3146-8885 GCA_012270385.1 Rubripirellula sp.
GAGGGTGGGAACCTGTGACTTGCGCTGCACGCACCACCAGCGCGAGATCACGACAAACGACAAGGCCGCTTCTTCTGGCGTCAACCGGACGGCACATGGTCCAGCAACCAACTCGGTTCAGGCATCGGCTCTCTGCTCAAACATCTTGATGAATACAATTCGTTTCTTGATCAACTCGAGGAACAGGAAGAGCAAGCGGTCAGTGCAAAGGACTACTTCGAGATCAATGATCACCTTGCGCCATTACTAAGGGCTTCGGCCAACTTGCACACCGTCCTGCATGATGCAAGAAAGCAGTGTCCTGCTTTTCGTGAATTGATCGATGTGCGTGACAGGGCCTACACCATCGAAAGGACTGCGGAACTTCTTGCATCGGGATGTAAAAATGGACTCGACTTCCAGATGGCCAAGCAGGCCGAGGAGCAAGCCATCAGCAGTCATCGGATGGCGATCGCCTCTCACCGGCTCAATCAACTTGCCGCTTTCTTTCTACCTCTGGCGACCCTATCCGGTTTGTGTGGTGTCAACATGGAGACTGGTTTTGAGGATTTACCCGGACCCGCCCCCTTCCTCACGCTGACCGCAATCGCATTGTTGATCGGCACGGTGATCGCTCTTCTGCTAGGACGTGGCGATGGAGCGTCCTCCGGTAAGTGACATAACCTCTCGCACGTCCCGTAGCTCTCGTGACCCGCAGATTCACTCAACACTCAGAAGCGATCGATTGGATTAAGAACCGACAGTTAGGTTGACCTGGAAATCACCCTGGTTATCCGATAACGATCCCACCGCATCATTCACTCGAAATAACAACCAACTGTACTGATCGATTTCCAGTAACTTTTCTTCATCGATCGCGTGAATCTCCAGTGGCTCCAACGATTCCGCGTTATCGGGCATCGCGTTGGGCAGGATGCAGACGAGCAATTGACCGAGAGGACGGTTGCGATGGTATTGCAAAGTGATCCCTGCAGGTTCGCTGATCCAAGGTCGTGTCGTCTCGGCAAGAGTGATTTTCCCTTCCGCTGCGAAGCGGATCTTGATTCCGCCCGGAACACGAACACCGATTGACTGCCAACCTTGATCGGCGCGAACTGACAACTCAAGAGGCTGACCCTGCCATAGCGGATCCTTGACTGAGATTGCCACCCTTTCTCTCTCCCAATCAAATCCGTAATCAAGGTCTTCACACAGTAAACGCCAGCGAGCGGAGACAATCGGCCATTGATCCTTGAGGGCGCCGGAAACGATGCGATTGAAACCCGTACCCTGATCCGCACCCTGCTGAGCTGCGTCGATTAGCGTTTCACGATATTCAGGATAGCCCTGAAGCAACTGTACCAACGCCCAGCTCCAACTGTACGAACCCACATCACCGAGCAAATTAGGTCGGTATCCCATCACCGTTTCCACTGTGGGTACTTTGTTCTCTTGGCGGATTTGTTCCATCCTTTTGAATCTTCCCCAAAATGGAACTTGCTCACGTGAAGTAGGAATGGAATTCACCAAAACCGAATTCCCGGAACTTGAATGCAGCCCCAGAAGCTCCGCGGTTCCCTCCTGAAACCAGGTTGTCCCTGCACCTCCGAAAGCATCAAACATGTAGGCGTGGACGCCTTCGTGTAACACGAGATGCCGGGTGTAATACTCACTTGGCTGTGCTTTGATCCAAATTTGTTGGTTCAATGCGTAACCAAAATTAAAATCGGGTACCTGAATGGGTATCAGACCCTGGGCACGGAAGGTCGCTTCATTCCGCATCACGTAAGCTTGAACCCGGAACGTTGCGGGATCAAAATTCTGATCATTCCAGAAAGCGACCCATTGTTCGACCGCATGATCAAACGTAGAAACAATCGTATTGATCTCTTGTTCCGAATCTAAGTCAGTGATCAGCTCAAGGTATTTACCTTCACGACGGACCAGTGGATCCTCCGCCGCAGTCGCGGAAGAGGTAAACGAACAGAGTCCGACACAGAGAATCAAAATTGCGAGCTTCATCCCCACAATCTAACCCTAATTCTGCTCAGGTACGACGTCGAAATCCAATGATTCTGCCGCATTCCCCCCATCGTCGACCAATCGCTCTCCTTCCCCACCTCCTTGGATTCCTTGGGTTGGTGATCACTGCCGGCTGCATGAGTCGCTCCGAGAGCACGGTGGTGGTCTACTCTGCGTTGGACCAAGAGTTCTCTTCACCGTTGCTAAAAGCTTTTGAGAGGAACGCTTCCGAGAAGGAGGGGGAACAGCAAACCGAGGTAGTAGCCAAGTTTGATGTGGAGTCCACAAAAACCGTAGGTCTCGTGAATCAGATCATCGCGGAAGACGATCGTCCGGTATGCGATGTCTTTTGGAACAACGAGATTTTGCACACGGTTCGTCTGCAGAAACTGGGGCTTCTCAAACCCCACGCCTGGCAACGCCCCCCTAACTACCCCTCAGACATGGTCGCCGAAGATGGCACTTGGTTTGGTTTTGCCGCTCGCGCTCGTGTTCTGATTGTGAACACGGATTTATTAGAGAATCCGGAGGATTACCCGCAATCCGTGGAAGAACTGGGAGACCCAAAATGGAAGGGCCTCTGCGGGATGGCGAGGCCACTGTTCGGTACCACTGCGACCCATTTTGCTGTTCTGAAAGACAACATCGGACAAGAACGCACATTGGAGTTTTTAAAGACCATCAGCAACAACGCGGTGGTCTTGTCAGGGAATAAGCAGGTCGCCACGGCCGTTGCGTCAGGACAGCTTGCGTGGGGACTCACCGACACGGATGACGCAATCATTGAAAAAGATCATGGTGAGCCGATCACCATCATTTACCCGGACCAGCAACCTGATCAGCCAGGAACGCTCAGGATTCCCAACACCCTCGCCATCCTGAAAAATGCACCTCATCCCGTCGCTGCCGAAAAGATTGCGAACTATTTGACGGAGCCAAATACCGAAGAGCGATTGGCGATGGGAAATAGCAGCCAAATACCGCTGAATCCGGAGAGTGATTACAAGCCTCGTGTTCTCCCCAACCATCCCGTGCGCTGGATGGCTGTTGACTTTGAAGCTGCGGGTAATGACTGGGAAGCCTGGTCAGCGGAAGTTCAAAAGATCTTTCCAGACTGATCTGCGATACTCGGCTAGGTTACCTCGGCAATGATCCTATAATAAAATTCCAGTCGATCAAAAGTCCTTGATGGAGAACAGGAGGTTTTGTCTTTCCGATTAAGGAACTGCGATCAGCCAAGTGGGTAACCGAATCTCTTCTTTATGGTTACCCTGTAACCCTTCGATGACTCGGCATCACTCCCTTTCTCACACCCCAATTTCAGTCGTGACCGATCAGCCCAATTTTAGTCGTGGACACGATTTCCCCGGAACCTCCGGACTTCTCCCTGCAATTGCTCAAGATCATCAATCAGGACGAGTCCTCATGATGGCTTGGATGGATGAGACTGCGTGGAAAGAAACCATTGAGACACAGAGAGCTGTCTATTTCAGCCGCAGCCGAGGAAAACTCTGGCGGAAGGGCGAAACGAGTGGCCATCAGCAGGTCGTCAAAGAAGCTCGAATTGATTGTGATGCCGACACCATTCTGCTCTTAGTGGAACAGACCGGTGCCGCCTGCCACGAAGGGTATGAAAGCTGCTTCTTTCGTACCGTTGACTCGGAGTTCAAGACACAAGTTGCTGATCAGCGACTTGTTGACCCCGACACGGTCTACGGAAAAAAAGAATAAAACCAACCTACAAACTCACCTTACCACTGGAGTGACCCGCATGAGTGCTGACCAGCGTCTAGAAGAACTCGGAGTCGAACTGCCACCTGCGCCGAAGCCGATGGGAGTTTACAAACCCATCGTGATTTGCGGCAACATGGCTTATCTGTCAGGACACGGCCCATTGAAGGTGGACAAGACTTTGATCACTGGACGACTTGGGTTAGACATGGATGTGGAAGCCGGTTACGAAGCCGCGCGAACAACCGGCTTGGCTATGCTCGCGACCCTTCAGTCTGAGCTCGGGAGTTTGAATCGTGTGAAGCGGCTCGTCAAACTGCTCGGCCTCGTGCGAAGCACGGATAACTTTGGCGAACAACCTGCTGTGATCAATGGATGCAGTGAGCTTTTCCGAGACATTTTTGGTGAAGACGCGGGTGTTGCAGCAAGGAGTGCTTTGGGCACCAACTCACTGCCGGGTGGAATCGCTGTTGAAATCGAAGCGATCTTTGAGATCAGCGCCGAGTAGCTACAGCGTACTCACTGAGTATTTACCGATTCCAGCGGGATGAGAAAGTCATTCCGGCATGGAATCGATGGACTAACGTCGATCACGTCGCCGCCTTGATCTTGGTTGAAATCGAGCGGGATCTGCGGCACCCATTTTTCTCCAGAGTCGTAGATCGTTAGGGCCGCAGAAGCAGAGGAGCAGCGCTCCCGGAGCGGCGAATTGCTCAAAGACCTCGCGATGAAATCTATCTTCGCCAGGCCATGGGTAAGAATAGACGATTGAGAAATCGTCTAGTTCTAAACCCAGATGCTGATACGCTGACTCAATAGGATGCCCCAGACTCGGCAATGTCGATTGATCGGCAAGATCCTCTGAACCATCTGGTAGAAAGTTACCGTGTATCAGATCCGCATCCACATTCCATTCGGTGAGTGTCCGACGACCCTCACGGATCAAGTCTGACTCGGCTTCGATACCGATGGATTCAAATCTTAGAGCGGATGCAATCGACGCGACCACTGCAAATCCGCAACCCCATTCAAGAAACCGATTACCAATTAAAGTTTGGGTCTCGCGCACCCAGCTGATGGCTTGAAACAGATGCAGGAAATCTGCGGCCACGAACTGCTCGATCTGTGGACGATCCCAGCGATCCTGAAATGCCTGAATGCGCAGACGAACCGTTTCAAGTTGATCTCGCCACTCACTGGGAACCGGTCTCTGATCGATAGACGAAGGAATATCAATGGGCATCAACATGAAACTTCACTTCGCTTCTTTCTACTCGACTCGATGACTTGAATTGCGTCATCAAGAGAATCCAACGGGAAGGTCATCCTTTACTCGAAACCGTCGAAACCTTCGGTGTTAAATTCAAAGGGTTGATCGCCCTGAAACATTGCATCAAGGTCCTCCGCATCCAATGTCACGTTTTGGCCCAATGCGAATTCCCAGCTCGATCGCGTCAACTGTTCGGGTGTCGCCCAGCGATTGGTTCTCACACCCCTGTCATTTGAGGGTGTCATGAACGGAGATTCTGCAGCTTCTTGGCAGACCGGGCAAAGAGGTTCGAGCGAGGAAAGATATTGGTGACAGGTCGTGAGATCGGGTTCGTTCCAAGTCGCGCTACAAGAATCACAAAGCACATAGGCATGCTTGCCGTCCCGTAGATTCGACGGATGACCCGGTTCCATCTCTTTCTGTTCACAAACTCTGACTGCGCAGCGACCCGATCCACAAAAAGGGCATTGGTCCAAGTAAACCTTCGAATCGATCGCTGTCACTGAATTCATCCACTCTGTGCACGGGTAGAACTTCGAAAACTGGCTTCATCAATATGCTTGAACAGGATGTCGCCACCAGATCTGTACCGAATCGATGGCCAATGACATCGAAGGGGTCCTCTCTCCTCACACGCTGACGATCAGAGCCTTGGGTAAGGTGAGAACGATTATGACAGTCAAAGGGGGGTTGAGAATACTTGCTTAGCAATTTTTAGATAGCATTTCTCGGCGAAA
>JAAXIK010000064.1:0-6444 GCA_012270385.1 Rubripirellula sp.
ATCAAGGCATTGAAGATAAAACCGATAACTAAAAGGCACCCCAAACATCTAGAAAAAGAGTCACAAACGAAGATCCCACAAAACATATTAGTACCCACGCTTTGAGATGACATCAGGAAGTTAACCAAGCGTTTCACACCCCATCCTCTCCATCCCATACCAAGCGTCCTCGGAGGTAACCCGCGCCACCTTAATCGCTGAAACGGATTTCACACAACTCAATCACTAGCCCCCCAGGCCATGAAGGCTTGGCAAAACATGAGGTTTTGAATTATGCAATTGATGGATCAAGAACTCACTTCCCTCCTATCACGTGGTCGTCAAGAAGGCTTTCTCACTTACGAAGAAGTCAACAGCTATCTACCTGACGAAGATGTGAACCCAGAAAAGCTCAATCGACTGCTGATCGCCTTGGAGCGTCACAACATCCCACTGATTGATTCGACGGGAACTGCCTCAAAACCTACACGTTCCCCGGAACCCAATGTCGCAGAAATGCGAGAAACGGCAGCGGTCACCGAGAGTAATGAGCTTGAGTCCATGCCACTGGTCAGTGCCGATGCACCACGCCCGAGTGAGGATCCAGTGCGAATGTATCTCAGCCAGATGGCGGAGATACCGCTTTTATCCCGCGAGGAAGAGATTGCCCTAGCCAAGAAGATCGAAATCACACGCAAGCAGTTTCGGCGAGCTCTGTTAGAAAATGACTATGCCCTTCGATCCACTGTTTCCACCCTGCATCGTGTCCATCGCGGGGATCTACCCTTTGATCGCACTATCAAGGTATCCCTGACGGAGAGACTGACCAAAGAACAGATCAGTGCACGGATGCCTCATAACTTACGTACCTTGGATCAACTCATTCGCCAGAACAAGAGTGACTTCCAACAGCTCGTACAGAAAAGTACTTCCAGCCGACTCAAAGCAGAGGTCAGAAGACGCTTCATTCGCAATCGACGCAAGTGCCTTCACCTCGTGGAGGAATTGAGTCTGAGAAGTCGCCGAGTGACTCCGCTTCTACAACAGCTTGAAGAGATATCTCAACGGATGAACTACATCCGAGATCGACTCAATACACTCGGAGAAGATCTACTGAGCCGAGATGAGGCTGCTGACCTACGACAGGAGCAAAGAGAACTCATGCTGGTTACCCAGGAGAGCCCAACCAGCCTCCACAATCGGATGACGAAAGCACGCCAGCACTTTGAGGAGTATGAATCCACCAAACGTCAATTGAGTAGCGGCAACCTAAGACTTGTGGTTTCCATTGCCAAGAAATACAGAAACCGCGGAATGTCATTTCTGGATCTTATCCAAGAAGGCAATACAGGATTGATGCGAGCGGTGGATAAGTATGAATATCGAAGAGGGTTCAAATTCAGCACTTACGCAACCTGGTGGATTCGACAAGCCATCACACGCGCCATTGCTGATCAAGCTCGGACGATTCGGATCCCTGTCCACATGATCGACGTGTTGAGTAAATTACGCCAAGCACAGAAACGTCTCACCCAACAACTCAAACGCGAGCCAACCTACGAAGAAATCTCCAGCGTTACGGAGGTTCCTCTCGAAGAGGTGAGAAGGGTGATGGACATTGGCCGCCATCCGGTTAGCCTTGACCGGCCTGTTGGCGAGGGTGAGGACAGTAGTTTTGGCGAGTTCATTGAGGATGGGGACAGTCACAATCCCGTTCGAAATGCTGCCGGCAGCATCCTGAAAGGTAAGATTGATGAGCTCCTTAAAACATTGACCTACAGGGAGCGTGAAATTATCCGCCTGCGTTACGGCCTCGTGGACGGCTACAGTTACACTCTCGAAGAATGTGGGCGAATCTTCAAGGTAACTCGCGAGAGAGTACGTCAGATCGAAGCTAAAGCGGTCGCCAAATTGCAGAGTCCTTCGCGAGCCGACCGACTCGCTTCCTTCCTTAAAACTGCCGCATAGCGAAGAAAGTTCGAAGCAAATGGTTACGGGGCTGACGGATTGATCAGTCAGGTGGCCAGATGATCTCTATCCACAACTCTCGATTCCAAAACAGGGATCGAGAGTTTTTTGTTGCAGAAACCTCGCTTTCTGCCGCATGGCTGTCATCCACTCACGTTCATTCACTCTAGTTGGCTCAATGAACCTGCAAGCTTTCGCATGGACCCATCTGCTGCTGCTCCCTTGATCCCTTTACCTTTTTCGTCAACAAGGACTCCATAGGCTAGCTATGTCACTACCCGAGGACATGTAACCCCCTTAGAATATGGGCATCGAGGCTTCTGATCTCCGCACATCCTTACGCGAAAAGACCCCATAAATGCCAGCTGAAAACAGAATAGAAATTCACCCCAGCTTGCTGCAGAAGCTTCATCGTATTCACCGACAGATATCGGATCTCACCAGCCAGATTGCTCGGTGTCCACGTCAAATTCAAGCCGGAAAGGCGATGGTGGATGAAGGATCCAAAGTCAGGGACACTGCTAAAGAAACGCACAAAACCGCGGTGCTTGCATGTGACGCCAAACAACTTCAATTGCAGTCTCGCGAGGATAAGATTACGGGACTTGAAGGCAAGCTGAAAACAGCGGCAAGCAACAAGGAATTCAGCCTCCTGAAAGAACAGATCGCAGCAGACCAGCAAGCCAACGAGGTACTCAGCGATGAAATCCTTGAAGGTCTTGAACACATCGATCAATTAGAAAATGAGGTACAGAAGGCGTCGGAAAATCTTGACCGTCTTGAAGAAGAGCAGCGGGATCGGGTCAAGGAAATCGAAGCCAAACAACAGCAGCTCGAGACAGAGTTGAGCCGTATTGAATCGGAGTTAAAGGAAACAGAAAAGGACATTCCTGCATCCGCAATGGCTGATTACCGCCGAATCACCGAAGCGAGAGGTGAAGATGCATTGGCCCCAGTCGATGGGGAATCTTGCGGTGGCTGTTACCAGACGCTTACTACCCAACTGATCGACCGATTGCGAATGTCTCTGCTCATCAGATGCCCGAGTTGCAACGCCTTTCTCTACACTCCGGAGAGCCGGCAGGTAACATAGAGGCTTGTCAGTCTTTTGTAGAAGAGTTCAGTACCCTCCAGTGTTCCACTCATTTCTCCTACGCCTCATATTCCCTGTAAATCCTCGGGTTCTTTGGTGATCATCATCGGTATTGTCGGATCGCCTGCTAGTGGAAAATCCACTGTTGCAAAACGACTGGAGAAACTGGGAGGAACTTGGATCCATGCCGATTCAATCGCGAAGGAAGTTCTTGATGAGCCCAAGATCAGGGAACTTGTTATCCAACACTTTGGTGGGGAGATACAGGGTGATGCAGGAAGCATCGATCGGCAAAAACTTGCGAAAGCCGTCTTCGGGGATGATGAAGAAAAACGCAGGTCGTTGACTTACCTCGAATCGATCCTTCATCCAGAAACGAAAAAACGAATCTCAAAAGAGATCAGTTTAGCGAAATCGGCAGACTGCCCGCTGGTAGCACTCGAGATCCCTTTGATGTTTGAGTCGCAGTGGGATTTAGTCTGTGACGAGATTTGGTGCGTGGATGCTCCCATTGCTCGTCGAATTGCATGGGCTCAAGACCGTAATTGGACGGCTGAGGATCTTAGGAAGCGAGAATCGAATCAAATCGCATTAAAAATAAAAAAAGAACTCAGTAATCTGGTTATCATTAACGACAAAGATCGTGCAGACCTCGAGTCCCTTGTTGATCAACGTTGGGCTCACCTAATGTCTGCAGCAAGAACTCCTACCACCACGCATTGCACCTACTCTTTTCCCCCCTCTCGGACTCACGGTTCCTCGACTAAGTGACCATGATCCACCCACCTTCTCCTCTTTTCTTTTCCCCCACTCCTACTTTTCAATTATGACGTCTCAAAGTCCCCATCCGCGGGACCGCTCGAATTCGTCGCGCCGACAAGACTCTCGAGCCAACCGCAACGTAAAAAGGCGTAACCCATCGCCGAGGCATCCTGACCAACAGGTTGACAAACGAATTCGCGAACTCGACGCAGAGAAGGACCCTCTCTCGTTACCGGAAGAGATCCTCACCGAAGCACAAAACGCGGGCATCTCGTTGGGCGCTCCCGATGCGCAAAAAGCCTCGAAAGAAGCAATCAGCATCGCAGAACTACAGCGGTCATCCCACGAGTCGCTTCTTCAGATTGCTGAGTCCGATGGACTGGAGGAATTTGCAGGTCTCTCCAAGCAAGATCTTATCTTCCGAATCCTCAAGCAGCGGATGGCTGCCACGGGTCTCATGTATGGCGAAGGGACTCTGGAAATCCTACCGGACGGATTCGGATTCCTTAGGAGCCCTCAATATCACTATCTGTCTTGTCCAGATGACATCTATGTCTCGCCCAGCCAGATTCGTCGGTTTGGACTCCAGACAGGCAGTCACGTTGCAGGCCAGATCCGGCCTCCAAAAATCAATGAGCGATACTTTGCGTTGCTTCGAATTGAAGCCATTAATCGCGAAGATCCAAATCGTCAGAAGCGAATTGTTCCATTTGAGGAACTGACACCACTGCATCCTGATCAACGAATCATGATGGAACGTGATCATTCAGAGCTCAGTACCCGGGTGGTCGATTTACTTGCACCCATCGGCTTCGGCCAGCGTGGCCTGATCGTCAGTCCGCCAAGAGCTGGCAAAACGGTACTGATGCAGCAGATGGCCAAGAGTGTAATTGACAACTATCCCGAAGCGTACGTCTTTATTCTTCTTATCGACGAACGGCCCGAAGAAGTCACCGATATGGAACGTCAGGTCACGGGTGATCGCTGCGAGGTGATTAGTAGCACATTTGACGAACCACCCCAGCGACACATTCAAGTCGCACAAATGGTGATCGAGAAAGCAAAGCGATTAGTGGAAGCCGGATCCGATGTCGTCATTTTCCTTGATTCGATCACGCGACTGGCAAGGGCCCATAATAGCGAGGGTGAGACCACTGGGAAGTTATTAAGCGGGGGTCTTGATGCTGGAGCAATGCAGAAGCCCAAGGCTCTCTTTGGTTCCGCCAGAAAGGTCGAAGAAGGAGGATCCCTGACCATCCTTGCCACTGCATTGGTCGACACGGGGAGCCGACTCGATGAGGTGATCTTCGAAGAATTTAAAGGCACCGGTAATTTAGAGATTGTACTTGATCGCTCCCTCGTCGACCTTCGTATTTGGCCAGCGATCGAAATTAGCCGCAGCGGAACGCGACGCGAAGAAATGCTGATGGGATTGGAAGAGCACCAGAAGGTCTGCCGCCTGCGACAATCGTTGAGTGAAGAATCACCCACCGACGCCATGAAAAGCTTGATTTCACAACTTTCGAAAACACAAAATAATGCTGAGTTCTTACTAGGATTAAAAGATGACCACTGAAATCACTGGTATTGAGGGATCACTACCCACCGGAAAGATTGCCATCGTTGCCAGCCGCTATAACGCTGGGATTTGCGACGCTCTCGTTAGAGGATCAATCGAAACACTTTCAACTGCTGGTTTCAGTGATCAGGATATTTGCGTTATTCGCGTTCCTGGAGCTTGGGAACTGTCGAGCGTGACTCAGCAAGTCATCGATACTCAAAATTTCCTCGGAATCATCACCCTTGGCTGTGTCATCAAAGGTGAAACCACACACGACGAACACATCAATCGAGCAGTGAGCCTTTCTCTAATGGAAATGGGAATTGAATCCCGCCTCCCCATTGCGTTCGGTCTACTGACCTGCAACACACTGGAACAGGCGATTAATCGCAGTGGAGGAACGGTTGGCAACAAGGGACATGAAGCTGCTGAAGCGGTGCTGGAGCTGCTTCGCCTTGGGGAAAAAATCAAATCACTGAAATGACAATTGGATCGATGCTCCATTCCCATCTTCTTCACCATTCGCTGCAGTAGAACCAAATCCCGCAGTACCCTAAATCAGTAGTCACCGGTGAGCGACACCCTCGTTTTTATGCTAATGTATCTTTCGCGAGAATTCGCCATCGCTCGTGTTCCACTTTAAAACTTCAAGGCCTCCGACATGCTTCGACGTAACTTCCTTTGTTTTGCAATCACTCTAGGGCTGTTACTGCTATCGCAACGAACTGGCTTCACACAGAATGAAGTAGAGCTGAAACCGCAGCAAACCGGACCGAAGACTCAAGAGGTCGCCAATCCTAGTAGCAAACCTACGGTGGATTCCGCTGTCAGCAGTCGCGAGCAGAAACTAGCCGAATATCTCAGTGGTGCGATCTTCTCGGGTCAATTCACTATAGATGGACAATCGGCACCGAAGCCGAAAGCGGAGGAATACACTATCTCGAAGTGTGAAAAATTAGACGAGCCAGATCTGTATCGACTGACTGCAAGAATCAAGTATGGACAGGTCGACAGTGAAGTCCCCATGAATATCAAAATCCTATGGTCAATTTTATCCTTCGGTACACTCATCAAAATATCA
>JAAXIK010000064.1:6454-8871 GCA_012270385.1 Rubripirellula sp.
GTAACACGCCAGTCATCACTTTGGATTCTCTCTGGATACCCGGCATGGGAACCTTCGGAGCGAGAGTTCTGATTCATTCCAACCGCTATGCGGGTACCTGGCAACATGACGCGGTGGGTGGTCACATGTTCGGCATGATTCGGACCCGTGCCGACAAAACCCAAGAAAGCAGTAAAACAGCGTAGGGAATCTAAAGAAAAAGCTCGATCTCCCCCCGAAGATCGAGCTTTCAAGTTTCTTGCCGCCCATCTTATTTTTCTTCAATGGTCCAAACAACACCGGCTCCCGATGGACCTATAAAAGAAAAACTCATCTCGTTTCATCGATTAAGCTGAACCCGAAGATGCCAAGAAACGCCTCTTTGATAATCGTTGAGGTAACTCTGAAAAATTAAATTCTGTCGCGGTAGCCTCAGCTTCGAGTGCTATTTGAAGGAACACGTTATCAGCCGCTTCCGCGGTTGCACCGGTTCCTAGAAGTGTCAAACCGTTTCGCAAAGTCTCCGGCTGTGACTGATCAACTCGATAGGTCCCTTCAGCTAACCCTATGAATTGGTATCGACCATCAGAATCCGTAAATACGGACTCATTGACCAAATTGCCAAGAAAATCTTCACCAGTGAGGGTTAACGTTACCCCCGAGAGACCCGGCTCGTTGGCATCTTGTTCGCCATTGTTGTTGATGTCGAGAAAAACCAATCCAGAGAAAGAAGCACTGGCAGGATCAATCGAGGTCGTTGCCGAGGCAGAATTGTTATTTGGATTACTATCCTGATTCTGCGAACTGACTGTCACAAAATTGGTCTGTGTTTCCGTTACTCCCTCATTGAGCGTTGCATTGATCGTCATCTGAAACGATGCACCACTATCCAGTTGCCCGGCGTCGAAGGTAACCGTTCCCGCGGAGGCAGTTAGAACCTCACCGTTAGGTCCTGTGCCGCTCGTGAACGTCACTCCAGAGGGAAGGGTATCCACAACCTGAACATTGAACGCAGGGGATGGGCCCAGATTGGTGACCGTGATCCCGTAGATTAAATCACTGCCAGTCAACGTGCGATCCGTTGATACCGTTTTCTCAATCTGTAGATCGGCCAGGGTCACCACGTTGATATCGACGCTTCCGGAGTTATTGGTCGCGGTCTGCTCGCCGGATGCAGTCAGGTCTGGTACCTGAGCAATGTTCGTGATCACTCCGTTAGCATCATTATCCACCACGAATTCGAGGGTCGCAGTGAGAGTCGCTCCACCACTGATGGTGGTCGGTGGGAACGAGACCGTTGTCCCATTATCACTCGCCGCCTGTCCGGCAAACGCGCCGGAAACAAAGGTGAGTCCGGCGGGGATGGTGTCTGTTAGAACCACACCCTGCGCTGCACTTGGCCCTGTATTCTCAACTTCCACGGTGTAGGTAATGGTGTCTGTTGGGGAGGGTGTGCTCAGATCAACAGCTTTGGTCACCGATAAATCAAAAACAGGATTTGCGGTCACCGTGGCGCTATCGCTGTTGTCTCCGGGGTTAAAATCCGTGACAGACGATGTAACAGAACCACCATTGGTGATCGAACCTAAAGCAGTTTCATCAACATCGACAACCACTGTGAACTCGCGTGTTTCACCGATGGGGATCGTGTCGTACTGAACAGTGACAAGCCGAGTAACCGGATCAAAACTTGTTGTACCACCGGGAGCAGTGATGGAATCCTGCGTTAATCCGAGGGGTATCACATCCTGGACGACCACATTGGTTGCATCGCTGAAGCTGCCAGATGTATCCGTAACGGGCGCATGTGAGATAGTAAAGGTATATTCAACCTGACCTTGACCCGGAATCACATTCTGGAGATTTGCTTCCTTGGTTAGAACCAAGTCAACGATGCTCTGCAGGGTTACCGTTTCAGTCGATGAGTTATTAGAGGGATTCGTATCCGTTCCACTTGATGTGACGACTGCGGTATTATCGAGTTGCCCCGTCGCACTGCTGTCGACCGACACGTTGAAGCTAAAAGTTTCAGTCTCTCCGGGCTGTAAGGAGCCAACACTGAATTCGAGCTCTTGACCATTAGGCTGCCCAAACGTGACATTGGAATCGCCAGGGTTGAAACTCACAAAGGTCAGCGAATTATCAAGAGTATCGCTGACCAAGACGTTGTCAGCTTGCCCGCTTCCCTCATGCCCCACCGTGATCTCATAGGTCAAGATGTCACCGGCCACCGCCGTTCCCACCGCGGATTTTTGGACCGAAAGGTCGAAGACTTCCGAATTTGCAAAATCGAAAGTAACAGGCTCAGGACTGCGACTCTCAACAATCGAAACCACTACATCTGTGTTTGCCGATAACGCCACAGTGGCCTCAATCGCACCTACATTATTGAAGTCTGCCCCCAAGCCTCCACCAATCTGGAAACCAGAGAAGGGGAC
>JAAXIK010000491.1:0-477 GCA_012270385.1 Rubripirellula sp.
TAGCTCGGCTCAGCTGCTACCCGTAGACAGTGAACATTCTGCGATCTTTCAATGCTTGGAGGGCAGCGCGGATCCACCTCGAAAAATCATCTTGACCGCCAGCGGTGGCCCATTTATAACTTGGACCAAGGAACAGATGCGGGAAGCGACAACCGAATCTGCCTTGGCTCATCCCACATGGGAAATGGGACCAAAAATCACGATCGACTCCGCAACCATGATGAACAAAGCATTGGAGATCATTGAAGCAAAATGGTTATTTGGGATCCCTGCCGATTCGATTGAAGTCATGATCCATCCGCAATCCATTATTCACTCGATGGTGGAGTTTCAAGATGGCTCGGTTTTGTCGCAGATGAGTCCGCCGGATATGCGATTACCCATTCAGTACGCTCTCACTTATCCAGAGCGACAACCCTGCGCCTCCCCTGCTTTTGATCACCAGAAAACATGGAATTTGGATCTGGAAGTTGCTGA
>JAAXIK010000491.1:487-8782 GCA_012270385.1 Rubripirellula sp.
GCGGGAGCCGTCCTCAATGCGGCCAACGAAGAGGCTGTCGGTCTATTCTTAGACGGCAAAATTCGTTTTACTGACATCGTTGAGGGCTGCGGGGATGTTCTGAGAAATCATGAATTCGAACCAACCCCCCCACTGGAGCGTCTTCTACAATTAGATGACTGGGCTCGAGAGGAGCTGAGAAAGCGAATGAACATCCGATCGTAAATTCGCCAGCACTCCTGTCACCATGAAATCGTTTTCCGAGTCGTTGAGCACCCCCAGAGAGCTAAACTAGCTTGTCAGCGGAATAAAACGACTGAGAACCCACAGTTGAATCGAGAGAAAAGGTAAAAGCTAGATGATTGATTGGATTGCCGATGTGATGCCTTTGGCCCAGGCGGCGGCAGAGGACCCAGGATTGCTGAGTAGCTTGTTCTACAAGTTCTCCCTTGCACTTCGAATTGGCTTGGGAATTGGTCTAGTCATCTTCGTGCATGAACTTGGACACTTCGTCGCTGCAAAAACGTTCGGTGTGAAGTGCGAAAAATTCTACGTCGGTTTTGATGTACCGCTGCGTTTGGGACCCATTAAATTCCCTCGAACTCTGGGAAAATTCCAATACGGCGAAACCGAATATGGTATCGGAGTGATCCCGCTAGGTGGCTACGTCAAAATGCTTGGGCAAGACGATGATCCTCGGAAACAAGAGGAGGAAGCGAAGCGGATTCAAGTCGAGGGGGAGGATGCTGATCAAGAAGCACCTGCGTTGGATCCTAGAAGTTTCCCTGCAAAGCCTGTATGGCAACGAATGATCATCATCAGTGCCGGTGTCGTCATGAACGTGATCACGGGTGTCATCTTCGCCGCGATCGCATTCGGCTTTGGCGTGGAATATAATCCCGCCGTGATTGGCTCTGTCACCCCCGGAGGACCCGCGTGGCAAGCAGGTGTTGAACCAGGCGGAAGGGTCGTCAAGGTAGGCGACTGGGAGGATCCGCAGATGCACTTCCTTGAAATGCGGAAAGAGATACTCACTCTTGGCCTGGAGCAACCTGAAGCTCCGATCAACTTCGCTGTCAGCTACCCGGAGCAATCGGGCGAGAGCAAACAATTCGCGCTCACCACCCAAGCTAGCCCGCTGCAAAAAGAAATCAGGATGCTGGGCATTGCCCCGCCCAACGCACCTGTGCTGGGTTCGAATCCGCAAATTGTACCTGGATCCGTTGCAGCGACTGCTTTCGCACCTGAAGATGCAAACGCTGAAATCATCACTTTCAATGATGTGGAGATTGATAGAGATTCAATGACGCCCGCCGCGGGTTTACTCCATGCAATGTACACCCAACCCGATCAGGCGATCTCCCTTAATCTGAAGCGGCAAGATGGATCGACACACTCAGTGGTGCTTCCACCGCAGAAGGGTAAGTCACTCGGTTTTCGGTACCAAGTCGGTCCCATCGTATCACTGATCAAGGATGGTCCCGCGGAGAAAGCGGGTATGAAAGTCGGTGACAGGATTCAATCGATTGATGCAAATTCAGCACTCGATGCGTATGGTCTAGCTCAAGCCTTGGTAGGTACCGAAACCCCAATTCGGATCGAGGTGACTAGAGGGGAATCCGATGCCACCGAGACCATTGAATTATCGATTGACCCATCTGACTCGCTGCAAACACTCAGTCCAACCTCTAGCATCACAGGTGAGATCGCTGTCAACTCATTTGGATTCGCTTTTCAGGCATTACCGATCATCGCCGCATTGAGCACTGAGAGTGAAAACGAACTCGCAATCGGCGATGAATTAGAGTGGGTTGAGTTATCGCGTTCTGCGGCCGACGCAATCCTTGGAGAAGAAGCAGATGAGCGAGATACGGCATTACTTCAACAGTTGGTGGATCGCTGGGAGATCTCAGCAAAAATGCCACTCAATAGCTTGTTGGATCTGTTGCAAATCTTACCGGACGGTACCGAACTGACCGTGGCAGTCAAACGAGGTGAGGAAGGGCAGATCATACGTTCCACCGTCAATGTCGTTGAGGACGATCTATTTGTTTTTGACCGCGGCCTGATTCTAGGTCAACGTCAAGCCGTACAAAGAGCGAGTTCGCTCGGAGAAGCTTTTTCACTGGGTCTCCGCGAGGGAGTGCGTCGCTTCAATGATGTACTACGCTTCCTCAAAATGATTCCGCAGGGTCAGATCAAACTCAAGTATGTGGGTGGACCTTTGGAGATCGTTAATATTGCAAAGCAGGAAACAGAGAAGGGTCTGTCTCGGCAACTCATGTTCCTCACCATGCTCAGCATGAACTTGGCGATCTTGAATTTCTTGCCCATTCCTGCCTTGGATGGCGGCCATATGGTCTTTCTGATCTACGAGTTGGTTGCAGGAAAGCGTGCCAATGAGACCTTAGAATTCCGGCTCACCGTAGCGGGTCTTCTAGCCTTACTCACACTGATGGTGGTGGTATTTGCTAATGACATTCTCCGCTACCTGTAAGACTCACCCAACTCCTCAGACCGTCGGGAAAGCGGTAGAAGTTTGAGCAATGGGGCGAGGTTGCTTACCCGCCCCGAAGCCTTGTTGGGCAGATGCTCCCCGCAGTGTTGCAGTCGGAACGGGTCGTCAATGGAAGGATCCTCGAACTAGTATCGAGGCACTGCGTCATCAACACAAAGACTCCATTGATCGATTCCACCTCCCATACTTTGCACCTTAGAGAACCCATTGGCTCGCAATGCATCGGCCACCTGAAGACTTCGGACTCCATGATGGCAGTGAACCACGATGTGCCGATCTCGATGCTCCTCAAGCTCTGCAACTCGCAACCCAAGCTGACTCATAGGAATCAGCAGGCTACCTTGAATCGAAGCCACTTCATACTCCGATTCCTCTCGAACATCGAGAAGTAGAAAATCCGCATTCTCTCTTCTCAGATTCTCGACCGACTCGACATCAATTTCCTGACTCAGCGAACTCATTGGGCTCTCAATCGTGGGGTTTATAGACGACAGTTAGAAATGGGAGTCTCGATAATTGCCGAAGCCCCCAAAACCTCCAACCTCTCCATCGCTTCAATCACATCACCTCGTTTCACCATGACACGCACTGAGCACCACTGCTCATCCTCCAAAGCATTGACCGTCGGAGAATTAAAGCCGGGAGTGATCGCCTCCGCATCGGCAAGTTTGGCACGCGGCACGTTGTACTCGAGCAACGAATAATCACGTGCGATCACCACACCTTCGAGCCGACGTACGACTCGATCTGCGGTTGCTGGGTCATGGTTGCGATTATTTTGAATTAAGACGGTTTCATAGGATCCGATCTCTTCAAGAATTCTCAATCGGTTTGCAGCAAGGGTGCTCCCGGTCTCTACAAGATCCACAATCGCATCAGCGATACCGAGCTGGATCATCACTTCGACACTTCCCGATAGTGCGACAAGGTGGGCTTCCGCTTTTCGTTCCGCTAAATACCGACGAGTAACAGAGGGAAAACTGGTTGCGATTCGCGACTGATCAAGCTGAGCGGCATCCTGGATCTCCGAGTCGTCGGGTACACAAAATGCGAGACGACACCTTCCCATACCAAGTCTCATGCGAACATCGATTTTCGCATCCGCCTCCTCAACAAGATCACTTCCAGTGATCCCCATATCGATGGCGCCCTCAGCGCAGAGCGTCGGAATGTCATCGGTACGTAGGAAAACCAAATCAATGGGTAGTCCACTGACTTTGGCAAAGAGCCCTCGACTTTGTCGTCGAAACTTGATGCCCGCTTGCCCCAACAGCTCTGAGGCAATTTCACTCAGCCTACCCTTGCTGGGAAGTCCAATCCGAAGGTTTCGTGATCCGTCCAACTGTCTTACTCTTGAGAGTGTATCGATGTGAACCGAGTACCCCTCGGTCCGGAGTGATTAAATCTTGGTTGATTGATTCAGCTTGTCTGATTGATCCGCAATGCTTCTTTTCGATTGAGCGACCATTGACTAGTGACTAGTTGACTCACTATCGGTCTGGCGACTGGCTTTTTCCACCAATCCGGATGTCCCTTCTCGACGAGCCAATTCAGCTGCAACCTCTTCGAGATCTACCCCTCGCCAAGCCAACATCACAAGTGTGTGATAAATCAGATCACCGGCTTCATAGACAAAGTGGTCTCGACCTTGCTGACCCTGCTCATCAGCAGCTTCGATCAACTCCCGAGCCTCTTCCAGTATTTTGCCGCCTATCTTTGCCGATCCACCTTGCAACAATTTTGTAGTGTAAGAACCCTCTGGCAATTGCTTGGCGCGGTCGTGCAACGTCTGCATCAGCCGAGACAGGGATTCTAAGGACTGGGACATGAGTGACCGTAATCGATGAAATATAGGATTGTTCGTTCAATGAAGATCAACTTCAATTTCCGTACGATGTTAGACCGATCTCCGCGAATTGCCAACGACTGAGCTGATTTGTTGGACCGAAAGCAGCGTTCTCAAGCACTTTTCAAGGAAAAAGCGTGTCACTCCCCACGGCTCCACCAGTTTACCCAAACAGGGAATTGGGAAGACTCCGCGTAACCTGAATCCAGATAATGCATCGGCTCGCGTCTGGTTGAGGTCCGTCCCGAAGCGTATGATCCCCATCAGAGCCTTTAGCTCGACTGCATCTTTACCCTTTTCATTACGTTGCCCCAAGCTTCGATTATAGAAACATGATCACAATCGTTGACTACCAAATGGGAAACCTTCGAAGCGTTCAGAAGGCAATCGAACGAGTTGGTGGTTCGGCTCGGATCAGCTGTGATCCAAAAGAAATCGCGGACGCGGAGAAATTGGTTCTGCCAGGTGTGGGTGCTTTCGGCGATGCGATGGCTGAGATCAATCGCCGAGGCCTCGCAGACCCCATTCGGGACTTCATCAAATCGGACCGCCCTTTCTTAGGAATCTGTCTGGGGCTGCAACTTCTATTTGAGCGAGGATTTGAAAACGGCGAATATGAAGGCTTAGGAGTTCTGCCCGGGGAGGTGATCAAGTTTGATCTCCCCGACAGCTATAAAGTGCCTCACATGGGCTGGAACACCACCAAGGCCACCAAGGAGTGCGAGATCCTTCGAGATACCCCTGATGGGACTCATTTCTACTTTGTTCACTCCTACTATGTCTGCCCTTCTGATCCCGATCTCGTCGCACTCGAATGTGAATACGGGGAACGATTCTGCGCCATGGTGCAACGACGAAATCTTTTTGCCACTCAGTTCCATCCCGAGAAGAGTCAGCAAGACGGATTGAATCTACTCAAGAGATTCAATGAGTTGAGCCTTGGTCCAAACTCGTAGTACTCGGCTTGCCCCGACAACGACAGGTGATCGAGAGAAAAATAAATTTGATAACGGTGCTCATCCCTCCGTTAAAAAAAGCTGAAATCTATCCAATTCAATCCAACACCGAATAAACAAAATGGATTGTCTTCGACCCATGAGAAAAACCGGCCCCTTCTAGAGCTACCCCCCCACAAACTGGGGTCTTTTCTTTTATGAACCTGGGGAAAGAATAGGGATCAGTGAAAGTAGGTCGACCAACCTGCCTGCTAACGAAGTGCATTGGATTCCTCGGGAAAACTCAAGCTCGATGAGTTCTCAAGCCGGATGAATGTCGCATTGCAGCTTGATTTCGAGTGATCCAAACGCTCTCTACCAACACAGCCCAAACGTTAATCATTCATCAACAATGAGAAACCAAAAATCTGCATTGCTGCTTGCCGCGATCACTTTTTCTCTTGCCGCAATGAACTGCAACACAGGCAAGGCTGATTATGAAACCTCCTTTTTCACACTGGAGCTTGACCCGCTTCTCAGGCCCAGCCGACAGGTAGAGCGTTGTGAGCACTGCGGAGGATTTCATACTCGCGAGATCACCAGCGCATTGGCATTGCTGAATGCTCAAAGAAAGCGTGGAGGTGTGGCCCCACTGAAACATGCCGCTGATCTGGAGAAGGTGGCTAGAAAGCGTCTCGAAATGATGGTGGAAAGCGGAAACAATGGCCATCCTCCGGGTTCATTCGCACCTGGCAAGTACGAGGGCGTTGGCTGGGTGACTGGACACACGCCGAAGAAGGTGTCCGCATGCTATTCCATGGACCCTAATGTCCGCGAGGCAGGTGCGGTCATGGTCCATGTTAAACATGGAGTAAAGTTTGTGGTCGTTTATCGATAGAGACCCCAAGCGGTACGACAGTCGGTCCTCGCAACAAGTCGACCGGCTATCCAAGCATCTTTCAAATGCATCTCTAGCAAGTATTCTTCGCGCAGGCACCGGGCATCACTTTATCCCCTGGCACCGCACTAATTTTCATCAAAGCTCGCAAAGCTGAGCGAGCTTGTTCGCGGCAGCCCCTGAGTCAATGGCTTCTGCTGCGACACGAACTCCCTCCTGCAGACTCGCTACCCTTTCTACTAAAAGTAGTGCCGAAGCTGCACCGGCGAGCACCGTATCCCGACACGGGCCAGGCTCACCGTCAAGGAGACGCCTAATGATTCCCGCGCTCTCCTCTGGATCTCTAGCCGCTAATGCCTCCTTGCCAGCCGGTAGTAAGCCAAACTCTCTCACACCCCATTCGTGGATGACACTGCTTTCTGAGGTGACTTCGATGATTCGGTTGACGCCATCGAGAGAGATCTCATCCTGACCATCTTCGGCATGAATCACATAAGACCTTCGTGTACCCAATTTCCGGAGTGCATCAGCCACCTTGTTCTGGGCATCAAGCGATGAAGTACCCAGTAATTGATGAGTTGCACCTGCTGGATTGCAGAGTGGACCCAACAAATTAAACAGAGTCTTCACTCCCAATTTTTTCCTGACGCCCACAACATGTCGCATGGCTGGATGAAGCTTGGCGGCAAAACAGAAACAGATCCCGATCTCATCTAATCGGCTTGCAACCGATTCAGGATCCGACTCCAGTGTGACGCCCAGGACCTCAAGCACATCGGCTGAACCGGTCAAACTAGACGCCTTTCGATTTCCGTGCTTTGCAACCGCAACACCACAGGCAGCTGCGACGATCGCAACCCCAGTGCTAATATTGAAGGTTCCACTACCACTTCCTCCTGTCCCACAGGTATCGAGCAATAGTTCATGTTGATGGGGAAGCTTGGTCATGTGCTTCCGCATCGCACGCGCGGCACCGACCAATTCACTCACCGCCTCCCCTTTTTCTTTTAGGGCGAGCAATAAGTGACCCACCTGATCCTCACTCGCAGCTCCAACCAACATGGCATCAATTAAATCACTGGTTTGCTCCTCGGTCAGATCCGAACCTTCTTTGACAATCTTAATGGCATCGGAGAAAAGCGCCGCTTGAGAAGAGTTGGCAGAAGAATCCATCTTGTTGTCGCCTCAATGATAAAAAATAAACTAGCTTGTGAGTAAAATGATTTCGGCGGTTATCGGGTACAGATCCTGTACGCTCAAGCCAAACTACAGCAGTCACATTCCCTGATCCACACTAAATCACTCTCGTTTGATAGAGCGACTATACCTAAAATCAGGGCATGAGTAAGAAAATCATTATTGACTGTGATCCAGGAATTGACGACGCGATCGCCCTCGGGATGGCTTTATTTGATCCCAGGCTCGATATTCTTGCAATCACAGCGGTTGCGGGCACCGTGGATGCTGAGCAAGCCACCAATAACGTTGCATCCTTGGTCAATATGCTTGACCCGCCCCGTTTTCCACGCATTGGTAAAGCAACTCCCGGCGAAGACGCATCTGTGATTGATGATCAGTTGTTACACGGGAGTGACGGGCTTGCAGAATTCCATTTTGAGCCTTCAGGGCGACAGAGGTTACAACCTAGCGAGAAGGTAATCGCTGATCTCGTCCAGCAGTACCCCAATGAGATCACCATTCTCTGCCTCGGCCCTCTCACTAATCTTGCAAGACTCATTCGTTGGGATCCTCAAGTGGTGCCGCTCATCGATCAAATCGTGATCAGTGGCGGGGCAGTAGAACGCTCCGGCAACGCTACACCGGTTGCAGAAAGAAATATTCACTTTGATCCGCAGAGTGCCGAAACCGTTTTCGCATCGCCCACAACCAAACTGCTTGTCCCCCTCGACGTCACCGAGAAAGTAAGATTTGGAGTGGAATTGCTGGAGCAGCTACCGAGCCCGGGAACTCATATGGGATCGCTGCTGAGACATCTTGTCCCCTTCGCATTTCGTGCAGCGCACCAGCAACTCGGTGAAGAACTTATCCCACTGTACGACCCCCGCGCAGGGCTTTCCGGTGTAGCGCCAGATTTATATACCTGGGACGCCATGGCGGG
>JAAXIK010000047.1 GCA_012270385.1 Rubripirellula sp.
GGGGAAGTGTCTGCGCCGTAACCTTCGCGTCCCAAATTCAAGCTGCGTTCCGTAAGGCGAAGTGATTCAGTTGATGCTGAAGCCGGTTTCAGCCGAACCCTTTCATCCTTGGGTAAACCTGAGACAACATCCGGCATGGGTAGTTGGTCGTAGTCGATTTTGAAAACTGCCGCAGTTTTTGATTGCCAAGCACGATCGGCTCGCAATTGTTCAATGATGCGAGTTCGAGCAGACTGAAGATCTCTCGCAGGATCATCACGGAGAGTGGAGGCGATTGCCCACCAAGCCTCCGCTGACCAAGATCGACCGAGTTCTAGCAGGGAAACGGCAATTTCCATCGCTTCAGACTGACTTGTCCGTTGTCCAGCTGCAAAGTGATTGAATTGTTCTCGGAAGGACTGCAGCTGTTCAGAATACTTTGTCACCAACTGGATCTGCTGATTGGTAATCCCAATTGAATCTCCCTGTTGCTGGCTCTTGATTCTCTGAATTGCAATAGCTAGTCGATTCCAAGCCAAACTATGGGATGGAGCACATCTACAAGCTTCCCAGTAGCCGCGAATCGCACGATCCAAGCTGCCCTGTTCATTGGCTAAATCACCGAGTGAAACCCAGTAGTCAGGGTATTGATCGCATCCTTTTGGAGCGTTTTCATACCAGTCCTGTAATTCGCTCCATCGGGATTGGGTAGCGAGGACACGACCGTAGATGGCGTACGCTGGCGCGAAATCAGGGTGGTGTTCAAGTATTTCTTCAAGAACCTCTCCCGCCTGCTTCACGCTCCTTTGATACAGAAGCAAAAACGCATTTCCAAGCTTAACCCGATAGTCTTCCGGATTGCGCTCAAAAATCGTTTCGATTGTCTTAACGGATAAACGTCTTGTAGAGGTGTCAGTAGTTGCGAAAAGTAGAGGCAGGTCGAATTGCCTAGCTTGAAATAAGACTTGTAAGTGTTCGGGTAATTTCTCCGTTCGCTGAAGTTCTGATAAGAAACCGACCAACGTTCTTCTCTGTTGATGTTCGTCAGGGTACGCCTTTAGAGATTCTTCTAGAAGTTGTACCGCGTCATAGATCTCACCCACATTGATTAAACCCTGTACCGCATCATCCACACGGGAAGCTGGCCGAAAGCTTCCGGCTTTAGCGGCGGTTACCAGCAACTGCGCTGCTTCACGCTCATTCCCTGTCCTCGCGGTGACAAGGGCTACTTTTGTGATCAACTCAGGATCATCAGGATTAGCAATCAGTACCTGACGTGAGAGTGTCTGAGCCGTATCCCAGTCCTGCTCGTTAATTGCTTTGAGCATATTCTGAGTGGCGGTGGCTTCGCTTTGAATTTGCGTTGGTTTCTGATTTTCAGGTGGCGTTTTTCCGCAACCGGAAATTGCAAGGCAAGTGATAATAATGGAGTATTTAAGAAAGGCTGACGGTACCGTCCTGGAAGAAAGGGCCGATAAGGCAAACGTCGACTTTTGCCTTAATCGAGAACTTCTTATTGTGAGGCCAGAGCGGCGATCCATATCCATTGTCAATCTTTGCCGTCTCACTGTTAGCGGTGCACGGCTTCTAATCAGGTAATCGTAAATAAAGGGTAACGCTAATGATTGTCCATGAATCTCGCGATTTTTAAAGCAATCTCGCATCACATTGGGTTAGAGAAGTCGACGGCGTTTGCCTAGTAACCGAGATTTGTTCCAAAGGTGTTACGTATGTTTTGCTGATCTGGGTCACATTCATCAAGTTTCTTGATTCTCGGATGCTATTTTTCCAGTGGTGACTGACCTTTTAATGCTGGATCGATCAGGCTGGGGAATAGGTATTGATCATGCAAGGATGGGTTCGACGATTTTAGCTGGCCGACCTGCTGAGAGGATCTGTTCTTGTCCATTATGGAGAAAAATCAACTCGTTGATGTCAATTCCAAACAGGTGCATCAGTGTAGCCTGGTAATCATTGGGGGTGACTACGTCCTCGACCGCTTTGTGACCGAATTCATCTGTTGATCCATGCACCATGCCTGGCTTAATCCCACCGCCAGCCATCCAAATGCTGAAGCCCTGTCCATTGTGGTCGCGTCCATGTTTCTCTGGTGCTCCTTGGTTTTGAGTCACGGGTAACCTACCAATTTCACCACCCCAGTGAACAATCACTTCATCAAGCATGCCACGTTGTTTCAGATCTTTGACCAGTGCCGCGGAGGGTTGATCCGTTCTGTTGCAAATTGAAGGTAGGTTAGTTCCAAGATTACTGTGGTTGTCCCAGGGTTGTCCGTTGAGAAAGAGTTGTACAAAACGAACTCCCCGCTCCACCAAGCGTCTCGCAATCAGGCAACGTGTCCCATACTCGCGAGTTTCATCTCGATCGAGACCGTACATTTCGTGGGTGTATTTCGATTCCTGATTGATATCCAAGGCATCCGTTGCAGCAATTTGCATCTTTGCTGCCAGTTCATAGCTGGCGATTCGTGCTTGGAGTTCACCTGTGTTCGGATATTGCTCAGCATGGCTCTGGTTAAGAGACTGTAAGAAGTCAAGGTTTTGTCGTTGAGGAATACCCTGAAGATGCTCCGGTGCATTAAGGTTTAGAATCCGAGGCTCCTTCGGTCGCAGCACAGTTCCTTGGTACATCGCAGGCATGAATCCACTGGACCAATTATTGGTGCTATCAACGGGAGGCCCTCCCGGATCTGTCAGAACCATATAGGCGGGGAGGTTTTCGGTTTCACATCCCAGCGCATAAAGCAACCATGACGCCATGTGCGGTCGACCCAATACACCCGGAATGCCGCCGTGGAAATAGCGAATGGATACTTCATGACCATTGGCTCCGGTTTGCATGCTGCGAATCAGACAGATGTCGTCAACGATGCTTGCGGTATGTGGAAGTAGTTCCGAGATTTCCGTCCCAGCTTGGCCATGCTTTTGAAATTTCCAAGGACTACCCATGAGAGTTTTGCTGGCTTCGTTAACGAAACTGTAACCCACTTCTCCCTGATATTCTGTGCCATCAAATTTTGTTAACTCTGGCTTGGGATCAGTCAGGTCCATATGGGAGGGCCCGCCATGTTCCAACAGTGAACTCATCGCCTTCGCCTTCCCGGGGCTTGGCGGCGCTTTCGCTTTTAAGTCAAAACTATGCTTTGTCTTGGGTAGCAATTTAGTTTTGGCTTCTGAACTTTTGTTGTTGAGCAACCAAGCCAAAGCCGTTGAGCCAATTCCCAAACTGTTTTGACGCAAGAATGCTCGTCTTGGTATCCCGAAGGGTTCATGCATTGGATTATTCGACATAGAGAAACTCATTGGAGCTTAGAAGCATCTGGCAGAGATTGGTCATGCATTGTCTCAGCGTCGGAAGATTCTTTTCAAAATGGGGCGATTGGTTTGCGGTCTGTATTTGTCGATTGAGGAACTCAAAGGTTCGGGAGAGCTCGTCTTGACTCGGACGACGCTGGTATACCAATTCCCAAGCTCGTTCAATCTGCTTTGGAAGTGCATCCACTGATTCTTGAGGACCGGAAAAACCATTCTCGGATTGAATGATTTTAGTTTCCCGATCTGGCTGTTCCAATTCAATGGTCACGGGCCAATTGAAAGAGTCGGAGGTAACACTCTCCATGGATTCTGTAATGAAGTGAATGGTTTCTCCCGGCTTCAGATCGAACGCCTTGATCTCGGTCTTCACGCTTCCTTGTTTCGTTTTCCACGTGCCAAGAAGTCCGGAACGATCTGAGACAATCCGCCCCTGAACACCATCCCCATTGGGTGATCCATGAGATAGTGTTCCCTGAATGAAAGCAGAGCCTTCTGCGTTCGATTGCCAAGATCGAATCACACTACGGTCCTTGGAATCAGGGTGTCCGCCAGATCGATTGAGAAGTGCCCATCCATTTTCTGGATCAGGTAAATTTTCCCCCGCTTGCCACTGAGTTCCTGTCCAAAACTGCAGGGGAGAGTAACGGCTAAGCTTTCCCGTCTCCACATCATATTTACCGAATCCGTAACTCCATGACGATGCATTGGGTGTTGCGATTTCATCGGCTATGTAAGAAGAATTCGGTGGCAAGACACATGGCTCGTTTGCTGCGCGATCCGCAAGTTTTGCAGCATGGTGCAATGTGAATTCACTGTTGAGCATCATGAGCGATTGCGTAGCGACTGTGGAGTTGACTCGGATTTCACAGTTCGTCTCCATGATCGGCGCATCAAATGTCTGCAGTATGGAAACGGGTTTGGTTCGTCTCGACTGAATGTAAAGACTTCTTCGGCCGCTGTTTTGATCGACGATCACAGCACCGGTAGCATCTTCTTTGACATTCACGGGTTTTCCGCCCATGGTGCTTTCCAGTGTGCCGCTTGCCATCAGGATGGAATCCCTTAACGATTCGGCATCCAGTCTCAGGAGATCAGAGAAGGTGTATTGATGATGCTTCAACACTTCTACCGTGGCTGGGGAGAGATCACTCACTCCGGGATCAGAGTTCAGGTCATATTGCTGTCCTCGCGTTTGTCGATACAAGGCCGATTCCATGATGGTTCGATGAAGTGCTTTCAGACTCCAACTCTGGTTGCGGAATTCTGTTGCTAACCAATCTAGTAATCTTGGATGAGTGGGGCGGTGACCGAGCCGACCAAAATCTGCTGGTGTGCGTACGATCCCAGTTCCGAAATGATGCAACCAGATGCGGTTCGTAATGACTCTTGCGAAAAGCGGATGATCCGGTCCTGTTAGCCACTTTGCAAAGGCTAAACGCCGACCGGTAGTACTCCGGTTTGGATCAGTGGATGGGAAGTGTTGCAGATCATTTTCCGGGCAGTTGATCTGTAAGGCGTGTGGGGTGATGGGTTGTTTAGGCTGTTGGTGATCACCGCGATGAAAGAGTTTCGTGATCGGGGGTTCACTGGAGGGTTCTGTGAGAATTCTTAGGAACTGCTCCTCTGGTTTTTTTGAGCGTATTTCTTGGATTTTTGTGTCAAATTCCGCAAGCTTGGGCTTGGATTCGGGGATGTACTGATAGAGGTTGCCCGCGGTGATATTCACGCTGGGGTGCTTTTTGAGAAGCTCACTTTGCTCGGTGGTTCGTTGTTCTTTCGGGGTTTGATACGCGACGCGAAGTGCTTCTCGAAGTTCTTCGGGTTGACGTTCTAGTTCAGCCGTCAGTGCTTCGCTCATGTAGCGATCGAGTTCAGTCTGTTTCGCCGTTGCAACGACTTGTGCTTCCTTCTCGATGGAAGCTGCACTTTCGCGATCAGCTTGAGTGTAGAGCGATTGCCGCCGAGCATTGGGAACTTTCCACGCTTGCCAATTCATCGCGGGTTCGAATACCGCACGGAGAGCATAGTAATCTTGCTGTGGTATCGGGTCATATCGGTGGTCGTGACATTGGGCGCACTGAACCGATAAACCGAGGAGGGAGGTGCCAATGATTTTCAAGGTATCAGCAATGACTTGATTCCTGGCCTCAGGTGTATTGGATCCGCTGCCTGTCCCATCGGCGGCCATTCGTAAAAATCCTGTTGCCGTCAACAGACCAATCTGTTCGTCCGATAGATCGCCCTGGATTTCACCAGCCAGTTCGTCTCCCGCGAGTTGTTCGGTAATGAACCGGTTGAAAGGCATATCTTGATTGAGTGCATCAACAACCCAGTCTCGGTATTTCCAAGCCCATGGTCGGATTGCATCGCTATTGGTGTAGCCTTCGGAATCTGAATATCCCGCGACATCCAGCCAGTGACGACCCCAACGTTCACCATATTGGGGTGATTCGAGAAGCTTGTCCAACATATCGGAATACCATGTTGGGGTGTCGTGATTCAACCATTCATTCATTGCCTCTGGGCTTGGTGGTAATCCAAGAAGATCAAAATAGACTCTGCGAATCAGTGTCTCTTTTGATGCTTCACTCGCAAGCAGTGTTCCGCGTGCACTATCAAGTAATTCACCTCGCATCTTGTCTTCGTCGAAGTGCTTTAGTTTGGAACTCGCAGCTTGAACAACGAGCGAGTTGATGCTTTCAAGTAGATATTGTTTATCTAAGTCTCTCGTGGCAAATGAGTCGGGGACGCTGTCATTGAGTTCCTGGCTTGTCAGGGTATCAATGGATTCGAACGCCCAGAAGTCTCTTTCTTCTGGAGTGATGCCGAGGCCAGATTCGATCGTTTCTGGTTCCGGTCGCAGAGTGTTGCAGCCCTGTTGAATCCAATTTTTCAAAATCTCTAATTCTTGATCACTGAGAGTCGTGTCTCCCGGCGGCATTTCACCACTGGTTATTCTCTCCAACAGAAGACTCGATTCAGGATCGTTGCTCACGATTGCGGGGCCGCTATCTCCGCCTTCTTTCATGAATCGAACGAGGCGCAGATCTAGACCACCCTCCATTTCGTCGGTTGCTCCGTGGCAATCGAAGCAGTGAGCACGAAAAATCGGACGGATATCTTTTTCATAAGAGAGTGGCTCCATCGCATTACCTTTGATCGCGTTCAAGGCGATCAGGAAAAATAAAACGACGGTAAGTCCATGGATTGTTCGGTATTGATCCTCACAAATCATTCGGTCATGTCCCATTGCACGCATCAATGATGTTCATCTTATGGCGGTGTATAAGTTTACAGCATCGTTCAACCCGTTAGTGCTATTTTTTCAGTACTTAATCGAGCTGCTCGATTTGGCTGAAGTGCATGATTTCATTCATTTTCAAATCACACGGTGGTGCAGAATCAAAAGCATTACGCTTTCGGGATCTGATTTCAGAGTGGGGTGTACAGGATTTGGTGAAAACGAAAGCGGCAAGCATAGGTTCCGAGGAAGATGGCGTTTTGATTTGGGGTTTGCCAGTAATCAGAAAGTGAAAGACGTTTGGCATCTCCTTTCCAGTCCACAATGTTGACACCGTCTACCAACATCACCACTCCTTGGTTGGTCACTTGTACAATCACCTGAGAAACTCGATTCGTTTGAAAAAGGTTGCCTGTGTGGGTGGTCTCATTTCCCACATTTCGACCATCGATGTTTTCGATTGCGCTGAGATAACCCTGTTCGGTGACGAAGCCGAAAAGGGATGTGAAACGATTCCCGCTGGAGCGGTTACCGACCAATAATGCATTGGGAGCGTCGAGAGGTTCTACGAGTATTTGAATCTGATATTCATCTGCTTCTACAGACGGTAATTCGAGTCTCGCACCATATCCCTTGGGGCTCACAATAAAATTATCTTCTCGCGACCACTGCCCTGCTTTCCATGCTTGGTCTAGTTTGATTTCTTGCAAGAGATCCACTGATTTGGTTTGATCAATCGTACGCAGAGTCGTAGTGGATTCTGGGCGGGGTCCAATCAAATCGACGGAAAGATTTCGAGGTTCTGGGAACGTCTTTTCATCGATTCGAACTTGTAGATATCCCCAGAGTTCTTCGGATTGACCATTCTCTAATTCCGTGTTGATGCGGTAGCTAATCGGAGTAGGGCGATCAAATTTTCCCAGTGTGATCTGATCTGGGGAATCTCCGTCCCATCGCTGCTGAACTTCGATCCATGGGCCATCGATCGATGTTTGGTAACGTACAGTCAGTCGTTTGACTTTTGCATCTTGTGGCCAATTCAGTGAGAGGTTCACGGATTGATGGGGGCGAGGCACTCGCGGATTTGGGATGGCACGGAAGCTTGTAAAAAGGTCTTCCCGATTCTCTGCATCCGTTTCCGCAGTCATCCATTTCAGCTTTGATTTCTGATCTTGGTTAAGCCAAGATTCACTGATCCAGCCACGATACTGACCCAGTGACATTACCGAGCCGTTGGCTCTGTCGGGGTGAGGCAGCCCCACGGTGTGACCGCATCCCTCGTGATAGACCACGCAGTCTGACCCTCGGTAAGGGACTCTCCAACCATCGGCGCTCACCAACCCCCAGCCGCACCCACGGTCCGCGAGGTAAGTGGCACGGGCTCCACCCGATGTTGCTCCCGGGAAATGCTCGCCAAGCTGATAGTTGCCCTCGAAGATCAGTCCCTCTTCGCTGGGCCGAAGCCTGAAAAAATCGTCAAGCGGACGCCAGTTGATCTCACTTAAGACAAGGAGAATCGGAAAGCTCCCCTCCTTGCGTCGGTCTTGAAACTGGATGCCACGATCCGTTTCTGAGAGTGTTTTGAAGAAAATCGAATTTGCATCTCCCTTGCGCAAGGATTCCGTATCCTGAGTGGAGATGAATGGTGTTGGAATCATTTGTGCGGTGAGTTGGCTCTGTTCACCAAATTCTCGCCGATGGAATTTTTCAACACGGCGGCAATAATACTCAACCCGCTCCTTCCAATCTGCCAATGGCTTTCTATCCGAGGGGACAAAATAGACAACGAAAAGATCAATTTTTTCTGTTGAATGTCTGCCGTCCCAAGTCCTTGTTCCCTCCGCAGCAAACCCTTGTAGGAGTAGCATGGTCGACAGGCAGAATCCGAGTGCTTTGATGGGTAGGTTTGTTGTCAAATCTGACTCAATTAAATTTTTTGGATAGGATTGGATGTGGCAACTAAGATCGCGTCTTTCAAGTCCTTGCTGATCCAATTAAGCCAGGATTTCGTCAACCACTCGTGCAGGTTCTACACCCGTTAATTTGGCATTCAGCCCCTGGTGCTTTACTGTGAATCGCTCATGATCGATTCCAAGTGTGTGCAGGACGGTTGCATTAAAGTCGTTAATATGTACCGGGTTTTCAACGATGTTATAGGCGAAATCATCCGTTTTGCCGTAGTCAAACCCTGCTTTGAAACCACCACCCGCTACCCA